>CAJCJG010000044.1 GCA_903970625.1 Solirubrobacterales bacterium 70-9
CCATTGCGGCAGGCTGCACCGCCATGTCCGCCGAGGCGGCCAACGCCCGGCCAATGATCTGCGCGGCCCGCTCCGCGTCCGGCACCGCCCGCAGCGTCGGCTTCGTCCGGCCCGCGAACATCGACCGCACATGCGGCCATATGATGATGTAGGACAGCCGCTCGCTGGGGGCGACCTCCAGCGCGATGTCGCCGATCCCGTCCGCCCCGAGCTTGAGGGCCGCGCCGTCGATCTTGGCGAACGGCACGTTCATGGTGATGGAAAACCCCACACCGAACTTCATCAGCACACGCTTGTTGGTGACGGTATAGACCGTGGTACGGCCGACGGCCCACGAATACCCCGTCATCAACGCGAGCGGGGCGAGGGCCACCCCGGCCAGTTCCGCCGTGCCGATGGCCACGTCCCGCACCGCCATCCCGCCGGCGAGCTTGGCGACCACGTACCAGGCCAAGAGCAGCGCGAAATAGATCGCCAGCTTGCGGACATGCAGCACCCGCAGCGCGACCGACTGCCAGCGCGGCTGCCCTTGCCACAGCATCCGCTCGCCGGCCGGCAGCGGGCCGGGCAGACCCGCCGGAAGCAATCCGCCAACCTTGCGCGACCCTGCCCGCGCGCTCACAGCAGCGGCTCCGCACGCTCGGGGGTGGCGTAGAGCAGGCCCCCCGCGTAGTAGGCGCTGATGCGGTCTTCCTCCCGCAGCGACACTGTGTCGGGGTGGCGCAGGCCGGGCACGTCGCCGAACTGCGCGCCGAGGATCGCGAACACGCGCACTTCCTTGTATTTGCGCTTCAGATCGGCAAACCCGATGGGCAGCAGCACCGTCCGGGCCGGGAGCGGGGCGATCAGCGCCACCTCGACATACCGCAGCATCGCTTCGGACCGGTCGATCCAGGCATCGACGATGGTGCCGGCGACCACGCCGTCGGCACCGACGACGGACCAGCCGATCAGTTCCGGGTCCTCGGTCGCGAGCGAGTATTCGCTGGCCACCCGCAGCGGCACGATCTTCGGCTTGGCGTCTTCCCAGGTCAGGTCCGGCTCGTCCGACCGCAGCGCGTAGGCGGCTGCACCCACGCCGTCGATCATCGGATTGCCGGTCGGCACCAGCGGCGCACCGGGCCAGTTGGCCGACGGGACGGCTGCGTAGGATTCCGGCGCTTCGACGCGCGGGGCGTGCGCCTCGCCGCCATGCGGCAGCAGGAAGGTTTTCGGCGCCGGGATACCGGGGAAGCCGATGATGCCCTGCTCGTACGGGATGTCGGAGACGAGCGGGTAGCCTTCCCGCTTGTCCTCCCGCCGCAAATACAGGATCAGGCCGGCGAAGAAGGCCCAGAAGGCGTAGAGCGTGACTTGTGCCACGTCGATGTAGCTGGTGATGGCGCCGGTTTGCATGACGGAACCTTTAGGGTGCGAGAGGGGATGTGCCGGGGATGGCGAAGGCGTTGCCAGGTGCGGCGACAGCGCGCCGCACCAGCGGGCCGATCGCGACCAGGGTCACGAGCAGCAAGAACAGTTCGATGCCGTAAACAGCGGAGTAGCCGGTGGCGGGGCCGTCGAGCGCGCTGCGCGCGGCAAGCGCCGAGACGCCGTCCTTGATCAGACCGCCGGACGCCATGGCCACGCCAGCCGCCGACGCCTGCACGGCGCCCCAAATGCCAAGCGCGAGGCCAATTTGACCGTTCGCCATCGCCATCGCGGCCGTCAGCGTGCAATGCGCGAACAACCCGGCGCCAAGGCCGATCAACGCGACGCCGAGGCCGAACAGGAACGGCGATAACAGCACGCCGGCGAAGATCACCGAACTGAACGCCGCCAGCCCGACCATGACGCCCCAGGCGGCCAACCGGTAAGGGTCCGCGCCGTCGGCCAGCTTGTTCGCGGCGTAGGCGAACCCGGCCATTCCGCCGCCGGCCAGCAGCGCCGTCAGCGACGTCGTGGCGCTGACCGGCAGATGCAGCACCTGCCCGCCATACGGCTCCAGCAGAATATCCTGCATCGAGAAGGCGACGGTGCCGAAGCCGAGCGCCACCAGCCGGCGCCGCGCCGTGCCGTGCTTGTCGAACTCCCGCCACGCCATCGCGAAGGTCGGCCGGATGCGGTCGAGCGCGGTCAGCGCGGGGTTGCGCGCTTCCTGCTTCCACAAAGCGATGCCGTTCAGCACCATGGTGGCCACGGCGGAACCCTGCACGACCTGGATCAGCCGCACTTCGCTGAACGGCGACAGCAGGATGCCGAACAGGACGGCACTGGCGATCATGCCGAACATCAACATGACGCAGAGCAAGGCCACGACTTTCGGCTGCTGCTCCGGCGGCGTGAGGTCGGTGGCCAGCGCCAGCCCGACCGTCTGCGTGGTGTGAAGCCCGGCGCCGACCAGCAGGAACGCCAGCGCCGCCGCCGCCTGTCCGACGACGATCGGTCCGTTGGTGTCGCCCGACAGGATGATCAGCGCGAATGGCATGATCGCGAGGCCGCCGAACTGGATCAGCGTGCCCATCCACAGATACGGCACCCGCCGCCAGCCGAGTACGGAGCGGTGCGTGTCCGAGCGATAGCCCACGATCGCGCGGAACGGGGCCGCCACCAGCGGCAGCGACACCATCACGGCCACCAGCCACGCCGGCACGCCGAGTTCGACGATCATGACGCGGTTCAGTGTGCCGATCAGCAACACCACCGCCATGCCGACCGTCACCTGGAACAGCGACAGGCGCAGCAGCCGCGACATCGGCACGTCGGCGGTGCCGACATGGGCGAACGGCAGGAATCCCACACCCACGCGGCTCCATCTCCGCGCCACCGCGTCGTTGACCCGCAGGACGCGATGCGCGACGCCGCTCATGGCCGCACCACTTCCAGCGCCTGCGACGTGTAGAAGCCGCTGGCGATCCGCTGGGTTCGGCCCGTCCGCCAGTCCGACAACGACGGGTCGGCGCTCAGCAGCCGGACGATGGCCGCCTCGCCCACCGGCTCGATGGCCGGCGCCCGGTCGCCGCGCGGAAACAGCCGGCCCACGGCATGCATCACCGACAGCATCGGTGTGCGCGGCGCGAACGTGAACAGCAGCGACCGCTCGACACGCGCGGCCAATCCTGCGACGGCGCGCACCACGTCGGGCGCGCGATAATGAATCAGCGAGTCCATGCCGACCACATGATCGAAGCGGCCGAGCGACGAATCCAGCATATCGCCCGCACGGAACACGATCGCGCCGGAGAACGGCTCGCTGGCCCACCGCTCCCGCGCGGTGCTCACCAGCGTCGGCGACAGGTCGATGGCCACAACGTGCGCGCCGCGCCGTGCCAGTTCCACCGCCATCGCCCCGGTGCCGCAACCGGCATCGAGGATGCGGCGGCCGTGCAGGTCGGGCGGCAGCCAGCCCAGCAGCGTCGCGCGCATCCGGTCGCGCCCCGCGCGCACAGTGGCGCGGATGCCGCTGACCGGCGCATCCGATGTGAGGCGCTGCCATGTCGCGGCAGCGGTGCGGTCGAAGTAGGTTTCGATCTGCCCGCGACGGGCGAGATAGCTGGCGGTGCTCATCAGTCGAACCCCAACAGGTCGAAAATGTCGCGATCCTTCATCGGCACGCCCTCCAGCGGTTCCGTGCCGGCCCAGAGACTTGCGGCAAGGCGAAGATATTCCAGCTTCACCGCCTCCAGTTCCGGCGACGTTTCCATCTCGAACAGCGTCGCCTTCTTCAGCCGGCTGCGGCGGATGACGTCGAGGTCCGGGAACAGCGCCAACGTCGAAAGCCCGGTGGCCTTGTTGTATTTTTCGATCTGGTCGAGGCTCGCGCTGCGATTGGCGATCACGCCGCCGAGGCGGACATTGTAGTTCTTCGACTTCGCCTTGATCGCGGACACGATCCGGTTCATCGCGAAGATCGAGTCGAAATCGTTGGCGGTGACGATCAGCGCGCGATCCGCGTGCTGCAACGGTGCCGCGAATCCGCCACATACCACATCGCCGAGCACGTCGAAGATCACAACATCCGTTTCTTCGAGCAGGTGATGCTCCTTCAGCAGCTTCACCGTCTGGCCGACGACGTAGCCGCCGCAACCGGTGCCGGCCGGCGGCCCACCGGCCTCCACGCACATCACACCGTTGTAGCCCTGATAGACGAAATCTTCGGGGCGCAATTCTTCCGAGTGGAAATTCACGCCTTCCAGCACGTCGATCACGGTGGGCACGAGGCACTTGGTGAGGGTAAACGTGCTGTCGTGCTTCGGGTCGCACCCGATCTGCAACACCCGTTTGCCGAGTTTGGAGAAGGCCACGGATAGATTGGAGGACGTCGTGCTCTTGCCGATGCCACCCTTGCCGTACACCGCGAACACTTTCGCCGTGCCGATTTTTTCCTGAGCATCGAGATGAACCTGAACGCTCCCCTCCCCGTCCTCGTGGCTGCGGGAGGGCACGCGCAGCCGCTGCGGGCTTACGGCGATATTCATGCGGCCATCTCCACGGTGATACCTTCCAGTCGGTCTTCCAGTTCCTCGCCGGCGCGGCGCAGGGCTTCCAGCGTCGCGTCGTCGGGCTGCCAGTAGTTGCGGTCGTGCGCCTCGATCAGCCGGTTGGCGATCTTGGCAGAGGCTTTCGGATTGAGCGTCGCGATGCGTTCGCGCATGTCGTCGTCCAGCACGTAGGTTTCGGCAAGACGCTGATACACCCAGGGCGACACCTCGCCGGTGGTGGCCGACCAACCGAGCGTGTTGGTGACGTGCGCATCGATTTCGCGAACGCCTTCGTAGCCGTGCTTCAGCAGCGCCTCGTACCATTTCGGGTTCAGCGCACGGGTGCGCGTCTCCAACGAGACCTGCTCCGCCAGCGTCCGCACTGCACCGTCGCCACGGGTCTGGTCGCCGATATAGACGCCGGCCGATGTGCCGCCGCGCGCCCGCCGCACCGCGCGGCTGATGCCGCCCAGCGTATCGAAATAGTGATCGACGGTGGTGACGCCGAGTTCGACCGAGTCGAGATTCTGATAGGTGATATCGACCTTTTTTAGAATGGCGGAAAGCACCGCATCCTGCCGCTCCGGCCGGCCGGCGACACCGTAGGCAAAGCCCTTCCGCGCCACGTAGGCATCCGCCAGCTCGTCCTCGTTCTCCCACACGCCGCTGCCAACCATCTGGTTGACGTTGCTGCCGTAGGCGCCGTCCGCGTTGCCGAACACGCGCAGCGCGGCCCGTGCCATGTCGCCGCCATGTTCCGCCTGGAACGCCAACGCGTGGGCGCGAACGAAGTTCTGCTCCGCAGGTTCCTCCGCTTCGGCCGCAAGCAACGCGGCCTCGGCCAATAGCTTCGTCTGCAAGGGAAGCAGATCGCGGAAAATACCCGAGACGGTCAGGATCACGTCGATGCGCGGACGACCGAGTTGCGCCAACGGCACCAGCTTTGCGCCACAGATGCGACCGTAGCTATCCGCGCGAGGTTCGGCGCCCATCAACCACAGCGCCTGCGCGATCGGTCCACCTTCGGACTTCAGATTGTCCGTGCCCCACAGCACCATCGCCACGGTTTGCGGCAGGCCATTGCCGTCCTCCGCATGGCGCGCCAGCAGTCGGTCCGCCTGTCGCGCGCCGTCGCGCATCGCGAATGCACTGGGCAAGCGGAACGGGTCGAAGCCGTGCAGGTTGCGCCCGGTCGGCAACACGTCGGTCGTGCGAAGCAAATCTCCGCCGGGCGCCGGGCGCACATAGCCGCCATCGAGGGCGTGGATCACGGCCGGAAGTTCCGGCTCCTCGGACAACAACTTATCGACTTCTGCCCGCCGCACCGGATCGAGGATGCCGGCGGCATCGAGCATGCCGGCGCGCTCTTCGGCATTCGGGGGTGCCCCGATCACATGCAGGCCGTGCGGGATCAGCGCGTATTCCAGTTCCAGCAATGCGGTGCCCAACCGCAAGACTTCTTCGTCTGCCCCGGCGCCCCAGGCGGGTTCGGCGCAGCCGAGATCGACGGCGAACGCCTGTGCCTGGACCAGAGCCGCGAGCAGGCCGCGCTGCTCGCTGTCAGCATCCGGGTCCAACGCGCGCCAGCGATCCAGCGACGATTTCAGGTCCGCCAGACCGCGATACAGCCCGGCCTGCGCCACAGGCGGTGTCAGATAGCTCAGCAGCACCGCATTCGCGCGCCGCTTGGCGATCATGCCCTCCGACGGATTGTTGGAGGCGTACAGATAGAAATTCGGCAGGTCGCCGATCAGACGATCCGGCCAGCACTCCGCCGACATGCCGGCCTGCTTGCCGGGCATGAATTCCAATGCGCCATGCGTGCCGAAATGCAGCACGGCGTGGGCGCCGAAATCCTCTGTGATCCAGCGATAGAACGCGGCGAAGGCGTGCGTGGGCGAAAAGCCACGCTCGAACAGCAACCGCATCGGGTCGCCTTCGTAGCCGAACGCCGGCTGCACGCCGACCAGCACGTTGCCGAATTTTTCCCCCAGCACGAACAGGGACCGGCCATCGCTTTGCTGCCGGCCGGGGGCCGCGCCCCATGTGCGCTCGATCTCGTCGAGCCAGGGCTGTTGGGCAACGTGATCGTTCACATCGACACGCGCGACGACGTTCGTGTCCGTGCCGTAGCGGGCCGCATTGCCCTGCAACACGCGCTCGCGCAGCGCATCGACGCTTTCCGGTACATCCACGCGATATCCGGCCCGCGACAACGCGCCAAGCGTGTTCAGGATGGACTCGAACACCGCCAAATATGCGGCACTTCCGGTGGCACCCGCATTTGGTGGGAAGTTGAAGATCACGATGGCGATCTTGCGCTGGAAGCGCGCCGTGCGGCGCAGCGCCACCATCCGCTTGACGCGCCGCGCCAGCGTGGCCGCGCGCTCCGGATGGGAGATCATGTTGCGGGCGCAGGTCTTGCCGTCGCAACCCTCGCAGCGGTCCCCCGTTTCGGCCCGCCCGCACCGCCCGCCGAACGTCATCGGCATCGTGGCGCCATCGAGTTCCGGAATCGCGACCATCATCGTCGCTTCGACCGGCGTCAGGCCGCGCGGGTCGTCCTGCCAGCGGTCCAGCGTCTGGAACTCAACCGGGTGCGCGCCGACATACGGTACGTCCAGCGCCGCCAGCACTTCCTCGGCCGCGCGGCTATCGTTGTAGGCCGGGCCGCCCACCAATGAAAATCCGGTCAGCGACACGACGGCATCGACGGTGGCGACACCGTTGGCGACGAAATACCGCTCGATCGCGGGGCGCGAATCCAGGCCGCTCGCGAACGCCGGAATCACCCGCAGCCCCTTGGCCTCCAGCGCGTCGATCACGCCGTCATAGTGCGCGGAGTTGCCGGCGAGCAGGTAGGAACGCAGCAGCAAAAGGCCGACGGTCCCGGCAGCGCCCGGCCGAGGCAGGGCTTCCACACGCTCGGTGATGCGGCCCTCGATGCGCGGATGGTAGAGCCCGACATCGGGATACTCGACCGGCAACGCGGCGTTGACGCCAGAAACATAGCCACGGCGCGGGCCGGCGGCATAGCGCGTGACCAGCATGCGGATCAGGTTGGCGATGTTCTCTTCCGATCCCGCCAGCCAGTATTGCAGCGCCAGGAAATAGGCGCGCACGTCCTGCGCCGTGCCGGGGATGAAGCGCATCAGCTTGGGCAACTGGCGCAGCATCTTCATCTGCGACGACCCGCTGGCAGCTTGGGCGCCCTTCTTGCTGCCGCGCAGACGCTTCAACAGCGCCAACGCGCCGGTCGCTTCGCGCGACATGTCGAACTGGCCGATGCGCGTCAGTTTGGTGATTTCGCCGGCGGCCATGCAGCACAGCATCGCGTCGCAATGGTCCCGCCGCGCCTGCAACGCCGGCAGCACCGCGCGGATATGGTCTTCGAGGAACAGCATCGTCGCGATCACGATGTCGCCGCGCGCGATGTCGGCGCGGCAGGCTTCCAGGGCCGCATCGTCGCTGCCCCATTCGTCGGCGGCGTGGAGTGCAAATTCCAGGTTCGGCATCTGGCGGCGCAGGTCTTCGTGGGCACGCAGGGCAGCACCAGACAGGTGGCTGTCCATCGTTACCACGACCACGCGGATCGGGGCAGCCTCAGCGACCGAAGTGCGCTTTGGCGTCATACAGCGTCTCCACGGTTATGGTTCCAAGACCACGCTCCTGTGCGAAACGCTCGGTGTTCCGACGCGCCTTGCCACGGACAAAGAACGGGATTTTGCCCAGTTCCTTTTCGGCATCGGGCGACCACGCCGAGACGATCGGCTGGGCGCTTTGCTGCTCCGGTGCGGCCACAAGAACCGCAGCGCCGGCGCCAACCAGTTCCGGCTCAGGGGCCGGTGGCGCCACGGCCGCGCCGGCACCGAGGTGCGATGCCGCCGCTTCGCCATGGAACTCGAAATCCTCGCGAAACATCGTCAGCAGATGTTCCTCAAGCCCCATCATCAGCGGATGCACCCAGGCATCGAACAGCACGTTTGCGCCTTCGATGCCCATTTGCGGCGAGTGCCGCGCCGGAAAGTCCTGCACATGGACAGGTGCCGAAATCACCGCGCACGGCACGCGCAGCCGCTTGGCGATATGTCGCTCCATCTGCGTGCCGAGCACCAGATCGGGCTGCGCCGCTGCAATCTTTTCCTCGACCTCCAGATAGTCGTCGGTCAGCAGCGGATCGACGCCATACAGCTTCGCCGCTTCCCGCACTTCACGGCCGAATTCGCGGCTGTAGCTGCCGAGACCCACGACCACGAAGCCGAATTCGTCGGTGGCGACACGGGCGGCGGCGATGGCGTGCGTGGCGTCGCCGAACACGAACACGCGCTTGCCAGTCAGGTACGTCGAGTCGACCGAGCGCGCATACCAGGCTGCACGCGGCGCGTAGTCAGCCAGGATCGGGCCGGCGTCGATGCCGGCCAGGGCACAAACCTCGCCGATGAAATCGCGCGTGGCACCCACACCTATGGGAACGATCTTCGTCGCCGGTTGCTGGAACGTGCGGGTCAGCCAACTCGCCGTCACGCCCGCCGTTTCCGGATACAGCACGACGTTGAAGTCGGCATCGCCGAGTCGGGCCAGATCGGACGGGCGCGCACCCAGCGGAGCCACGACGTTCACCGTGACGCCGATTCGCGCAAGCAATTCGGAGATTTCGCGCACATCGTCGCGATGCCGGAAGCCGAGGGCCGTCGGGCCAAGAATATTGCAGGTTGGCACCGCGTTCTTGGTCCGCGTCCATCCCGGCGGTGGCGCGTTGGGAGTCGCGCAGGCGCGCACGAGTTGGTAAAAAGTCTCGCCCGCGCCCCAGTTTTCCTTCTTCTGGTATGCGGGCAATTCCACGGCCACGACGGGAATCGGCAAATTCAGCGCCCGCGCCAGGCCGCCGGGATCATCCTGAATCAGCTCCGCCGTGCAGGACGCACCGACCAGCAGCGCCTCCGGCTGGAAGCGTTCGTACGCCTCGCGCGCCGCGTTCTTGAACAATTCCGCCGTGTCGCCGCCCAGGTCGCGCGCCTGGAACGTCGTGTATGTCACCGGCGGGCGCTTCGGCAGCCGCTCGATCATCGTGAACAGCAGATCCGCATACGTGTCGCCCTGCGGCGCGTGCAGCACGTAATGCACGCCCTCCATCGCGGTTGCGACGCGCATCGCGCCGACATGGGGTGGTCCTTCGTAGGTCCACAGGGTGAGTTGCATTTCCTACACCCGCAACTTCGCGCGCCGCACGAGCGGGCGAGCGAACAGTTCCGCGAGATCGGCCGCCTGATCGAAACCCTGCGTCGGGCTGAACAGCAACTCGATCGACCACTTGGTCGCGATCCCCTCCGCCTCCAGCGGATTGGCGAGCCCCAGCCCGCACACGACGAGATCGGGCTTTTCCGCACGACACCGGTCAAGCTGGCGCTCGACATCCTGCCCCTCGACCAGCGCCGTGCCTTCCGGCAGCAGTTCCAGTTCCGGAGTCATATGCTGGCGATGCAGATACGGCGTGCCGACTTCGACCAAATCCATGCCCATCTCGCGCGACAGGAAACGGGCCAGCGGCAGTTCAAGCTGGCTGTCGGGGAAAAAGAAAATCCGCTTGCCGGCGAGCAACGCGCGATGCCGGTCGAGCGACCGTTCCGCCCGCTCGCGCGGTGCGGCAATCGCGCTCTCCAGCGCCGCCGCGCCGACGCCGAACGCCTCGGCCGCAGCCGTCAGCCACAACGTCGTACCCTCGACTCCGAGCGGGAACGGCGCAGAAATCCGTTTCGCCCCTCGCTCGTCCAATGCCCGCGCCGTGTCGGACAGGAACGGTTGCGCCAGCAAATAGCGTGTGTCCGGGCCGACCGAAGGCAAATCCAGCGCGCTGCGCGGCGGCAGGAACGCGACCGGCGCCACGCCCATGGCCGCAAACAGCCGGCGCATCTGGTCTTCCACGACCTCTGCCAACGCGCCAACCACCAACAGCGATGCTGTCGTGGCCGTTGGCAGAATCGGCACCAGCGAGGCGAGGCATGCGTCCTCGCCCTGGGTAAACGTCGTCTCGATGCCGCTGCCGGAGTAGTTCAGCACCCGCACGCCCGGCATGAATTGCCGCGAAAGCCGCTGTGCCGCGCGCGACAAATCCAGTTTGATGACTTCGGAGGGGCACGACCCGACAAGGAACAGTAACTTGATCTCCGGCCGCCGCTCCAGCAACCGGGTCACCACCCGGTCCAGTTCGTCGTTGCAGTCGGCGAGGCCAGCCAGGTCGCGCTCGTCGATGATGGCGGTGGCAAAGCGCGGCTCGGCAAAGATCATCACGCCGGCCGCCGACTGGATCAGATGCGCGCAGGTGCGGGAGCCGACGACGAGGAAGAAGGCGTCCTGGATCTTGCGATGCAGCCAGATGATACCGGTCAGGCCGCAGAACACTTCACGCTGGCCGCGCTCCATCGGCACCACGGCATCGGCGCAGCCACGGCCTGTCACGGGTTGGACAAACCCGTCCATCACCGCGCACCCAACGCGGAAGCGGTCTGCGTGGGCCAGCGCGCCTGCTCCAACCGCGCTGCGCGCAGCTTCATCACGAACTGCGTCGCGTTCAGCACGTAGGTGGTGTAGGCGGCCAGCGCCAGCAGCATCTGCGAATGCACGTCCAGCGCGCCGCTGAACAGGGCCACCAGATATGCGGTGTGCAGCGCGATCACCAGCATGCTCACCATGTCTTCCCAGTAGAACGCCGGGGCAAACAGGTATCTGCCGAAGACCTTGTTTTCCCAGATCGCGCCCGTGACCATGATCGTATAGAGAACGAACGTCTTGACCACGATCGACGCTGTCGCAACCGTCTCGCCCCCACCGGTCAGCAGGTAGCGCATCACCAGCACGAGGCTCGCGAGAAACACGATGAACTGCACCGGCGCCAGCACGCCTTGCACCAGCGTCCACGGCGTCGCGTCGCGGCGGCGGCGTTCTTCGGGAGTGTAAAGAAACCTGCGTCGCAGGCGACGCGCCTCGGCGGTTTGATCCGTTTGGCGACCGGACGCTGCACCCCAAGGGCAACTGTCCAGGGAACCCATCATGCGCCCGAAAACGCTAGTTGTAAACATGGCTTGACAACGTCCCCACCGCACGCTGCGGTATTGCGTTTTCGAACAAGGGCTGATCGGTCCAGCACTGCCAGGCCGAGCAAGAATGAAGCCTAGCGTTCTGATATTGCAGGCGATCCATCTCGCGTCCCCCTGCGCCTCGTTTACGCATTGGGAGGCTAGGCGCCCCGCAATCGACTTGTCAAGCGGACTAGACGTAAAGATGGCTTGACACAAAAGGTCGGAACGCATCCACTGATGGGGGGAGTATGAGATGGGTCTTTCGAGCGAGCAGGCGACGGGCGGAACAGGGTGGAGCGAGGCCGAGATGGTCCACGCGCCGTCCGGCCGTCGTGGGGAAGCCAACTTACATCGCGCAGCTCTGTTGGCCGGCGCGGTCGAGCGGGAGGTGGTGCCGCGACTGTTGGTCGCCCATCGCCAGTCCGCCGCGCCACTGCATATGCTGTGCGCCCCTGCGGCGGCCGATGTCGAGCAGATGACCGGCCTCGTCCTGACCAACGACATGGAGGCGCAGGACAACCTGGTGGCGCGGCTACAGGCCGGCGGCACCAGCGTCGAGTCTCTCTATCTTGATCTGCTGGCGCCCGCCGCCCGCCGCCTGGGCGAGATGTGGGAGCAGGATTTGTGCGACTTCACCGAGGTCACGGTGGGGCTGTGGCGACTCCAGTCGATTCTGCGCGACCTGGGCCGCTCGGTGATCGTGCCGGTGCCGCATCCGCTCGCGCCGACTCGGCGCGTCTTGCTGCTCCCGGCGCCGGGCGAGCAGCACACGTTCGGCCTTGCCGTGGTGGGGGAGTTCTTCCATCGCGACGGCTGGCTCGTCAGCGTCGGCCTGCTGGCCACCGCCGCCGATCTGGGCAGCGCGGTACGGCACGAGAGTTTCGATGTCGTCGGCATCTCGGTGGCCTGCGGCGAGCGGCTGGAGCCGGTGGCGGCGGCGATTCGCTCGGCCCGGCGCGGCACCTGCAATCGCGCGCTGCGCATCATGGTCGGCGGCCCCGTGTTCACCACCCACCCGGAATTCGCGGCCCTTCTGGGCGCCGATGCCACAGCCAGCGACGGCCGCGAGGCCGTGTTGCGCGCCAACGCACTGATGTCGCTGCAACGCGATCAGGGGTTGCACGACGCGAAAACGCACGACGGGGTGGGCGGGTGAAACACCGCTCGATCCCCATTGTAAAGTCGGCGTGACACGGGCGGGAGTTGCGGGCCGGCGGCGCCGGCGGAGATGAAACAGGTGAGTGAAGGCACGGTAGGCAGGGAGACGGGTATTGCACTGGAGGATCTCGTCTCTCGTGAAGGCGTTTCTCACGCCCCAGACCTCGCTTGGGGATCTCGATGCCGCGTCGGCAGCCACGCTGATCGCGTCTGCCGCCGATATCGCCATCATCGTCGATACAACCGGCATCGTGCTCGACATCGCCTTCCATAGCCAGGAACTGTCCGCCGAACTGCCAAACGCGGAAAGCTGGGTCGGCCGGCCGCTGATGGACACGGTGGCACCGGATAGCCGCGCCAAGACCGAGGCATTGCTGCGCCACGCCGGCACCGACGCCGCCCCGCGCTGGCGCCATGTCAATCACCTCAATCCGCAGGGGGCATCGGTTCCGGTGCTGTACAGCGCCGCCCCGCTCGGCGAGGATGGCCGAGTCGTCACCTTCGGCCGCGACCTGCGTGCCGTATCCGCGTTGCAGCAACGCCTGCTCAACGCGCAGCAATCCATGGACCGCGACTATTCGCGCCTGCGCGAAGTGGAGATGCGCTACCGCCTGCTGTTCCAAGCCTCGGCCGAAGCGGTTCTGGTGGTGGAGGCCGGGCGCAGCAAAGTCACCGAGGTCAATCCCGCAGCACGCGGGCTGTTTGGCGCCGCCGAGGAGCAACTTATCGGCAAGCCGCTGGCCGACCTGTTCGCGCTCGGCAGCGCGCCGTTGGTGCAGGCGCATCTGGTCGCCGTCCGCGCCGGCGGCAAGACCGAGGAGGTCGCGGCCGTGCTGGCCGACGATACGACTGAAGTCGCCGTGTCGGCCTCGCTGTTCCGGCAAGATAACGTCGCCCTCTATTTGGTCAGGGTGACACGGGCGCCCGGCCAGGCTGTCGCCACGCCGGCCGACGATGTGCGCGCGCGCCTGCTGGCAGTGGTGGACAACGCGCCGGATGCGTTCGTGCTGACCGACAATGACGGGCATATCCTCTCCGCCAACGCAGCCTTCGTGGACATGGCGCAACTGGCCACCCCCGAACAGGCGCGCGGCGAACCGCTGGACCGGTGGCTCGGCCAGTCGGCGTTGGATTTGAGCGTGTTGATCGCCAACGTACGCCAGCGCGGCACGATTCGTTTCTTCGCCACCTCGGTGCGCGGCGAAAACGGCGCCACTGCGCAAGTGGAGGTGTCGGCGGTCGCGGTCGCCGACGGCAGCCAGCAGAATTTCGGCTTCGCGATCCGCAATGTCGGCCCGCGCCTGCGCACCGACACCCGAGTCGGCCGCGAATTGCCGCGTTCGGTGGAGCAATTGACCGAACTGATCGGCCGGGTGGCGCTGAAAGATCTGGTCCGCGAGGCGACCGACGTGATCGAGCGGCTGTGCATCGAAGCCGCACTGGAACTGACGGGCGACAATCGCGCCTCGGCCGCCGAGATGCTCGGGCTGAGCCGGCAGAGCCTTTACGTGAAGTTGCGCCGCTACGGGCTTGGGGATTTGGACAACGATGGACGCGATTAGCGTTTCCCGCACCCATGCCGCCCCTGGCTTCCAGCCGAAGGCGGCGCTGGAACTGCTCAAGCCGATTACGTGGTTCGCGCCGATGTGGGCGTTCGGCTGCGGGATCGTCTCGGTCGGCGTGCCGGCCGGGCGGTGGCCGTTCCTGGTGGCGGGCGTGGCCCTGTGCGGGCCGCTGGTGTGCGGCACCAGCCAGGCGGTCAACGATTGGTTCGACCGGCATGTGGACGCCATCAACGAGCCGAACCGACCGATTCCCTCGGGCCGTATCCCGGGCCGCATGGGTCTGTATATCGCCGTCGTCTGGACGGCCCTGTCGCTACTGGTGGCGTGGCTGCTCGGCACCTGGGCGTTCGGCGCGACGCTGGTTGGGCTGGCGCTGGCCTGGGCCTACAGTGCGCCGCCTGTGCGGCTGAAGCAGAACGGCTGGTGGGGCAACGCCGCCTGCGGCGCCTGCTACGAGGGGCTGCCGTGGGTGACGGGGGCGGCACTGATGTCCGGCGGCGTGCCGGACGTGAAGGTCTTCGCGCTCGCCGGCCTGTATAGTTTCGGCGCGCACGGCATTATGACGCTGAACGATTTCAAGTCGATCGAAGGCGACCGCCGCATGGGCATCGCCTCGCTGCCGGCGGAATTCGGCGCCGATCAGGCGGCGGCGCTCGCCTGCGTGATGATGGCCGCGCCGCAAGCGGTGGTGGTGACGCTCCTTGCGGTATGGGGGTTCCCGATCCATGCCGGCATCGTGGCCGCCCTTCTGGCGGCGCAATTCGTGCTGATGCGCAAGCTGCTGGCGGAGCCGAAGGCGCGCGCACCCTGGTATAATGCCACCGGCACCAGCCTGTATGTGCTCGGAATGCTCGCAGGCGCGTTCGCGCTACATGCGATGGCCGGCGTGCCATGACTCAGGCACCGCTCGGCTGGTCCGGCATCGTTCGGCTGGGCGTTGTGCAGGCGGCCCTTGGCGCCATTGTGGTGCTGGCGACTTCGACGATGAACCGGGTGATGGTCGTCGAGCTGGCGCTACCCGCGACCTTGCCGGGCTTGCTGGTGGCGTTGCATTACGGAATCCAGATTCTACGCCCCCGCATGGGCTACGGCTCGGACGTGGGCGGGCGGCGGACGGGGTGGATCGTCGGCGGCATGGCCGTGCTGGCGGTGGGCGTGGTGGTCGCAGCGGCGGCGACGGCGTGGATGGCCACACATCTCTGGGCCGGAATCGCATTGGCGATCCTGGCGTTTTCCGCCATCGGCCTCGGCGTCGGCGCGGCCGGCACGTCGCTGCTCGCGCTGCTAGCCAAACGGGTGGATGCAAGGCGGCGGGCTCCGGCTGCCACAATTCTTTGGATCATGATGATCGCGGGCATCGCTGTGACGGCGACGGTGGCCGGAAAGCTGCTCGATCCCTTCACCCCGATGCGGCTGGTGCAGGTCACGGGATGCGTGGCGGCTGTTGCGTTCGTCGCCAGCATGTTGTGCGTGCGCGGGATCGAAGGACCGGCTGAAAACGGCCCTCCCGTCGCACATCATGCGTCGGGCGGCTTTTTGCCTGCCCTGCGGGACATTTGGGCGGAGCCGCAGGCGCGGCGGTTTTCCATCTTCGTGTTCGTCTCGATGCTGGCCTACAGCGCGCAGGAACTGATTTTGGAGCCGTTCGCGGGCTCCGTGTTCTGGCTGACACCCGGCGAATCGACCAAGCTGAACGGCTTGCAGCACGGCGGCGTTCTTGTGGGCATGCTGCTGGTCGCGGTCGGCGCCGGACTGGCCGGCGAATTCCGGCGCAAAGCGATGCGCGCGTGGACGGTCGGCGGCTGTGTCGCGTCCGCGGCCGCGATCCTGTGCCTCGCGGCGGCAGGTCTGGTCGGCCCGGCATGGCCGTTGCGCGCCTCCGTGGTGGTGCTTGGCGTCGCCAATGGCACATTCGCCGTCTCCGCCATCGGGGCGATGATGGGGCTGGCCAGTGCCGGCCGGGGCGGGCGGGACGGCACGCGAATCGGCTTGTGGGGTGCCGCTCAGGCGCTCGCGTTCGGGCTGGGCGGGCTGCTCGGCACGAGTGCCAGCGATCTTGCCCGCGCCATTTTCGGGTCTCCGGCAACCGCTTACGGCGCGGTGTTTGTCGCCGAGGCCGCCTTTTTCCTGATCGCCGCGCGGATCGCCGCCGGCGTGTTTTCGCAGCAGACCCCGGCCCCGGCCCCCGCCGCCGCCGGCTTCGCAGGGAGTGTCACATGAGTGCGCTGCAAACGTTCGATGCGATTGTCGTCGGCGGCGGGCCGTCCGGCGCCACGGCGGCAACGGACCTCGCCCGGGCGGGCCGGAACGTGCTGCTGCTGGACCGGGCGGGGCGCATAAAGCCCTGCGGCGGTGCCATTCCGCCGCGCGCGATCCGCGATTTCGCCATTCCGGATTCGCTTTTGGTGGCACGCGTCCGCTCCGCGCGGATGGTGTCGCCGAAATCCAAGAAAGTGGACATGCCGATCGAGAACGGCTTCGTCGGCATGGTGGACCGCGCCGAGTTCGACGAGTGGCTGCGCGAGCGGGCCGCCGCCAACGGGGCGACCCGGGTCACGGGCAATTTCGAACGGTTCGAGCGCGACCCGGACGGGGTAGCGGTCATTGTGTACAACAAGCCGGACGGCACGGAAGCGCGGGCGCGCGGCAAAGTCGTCATCGGGGCGGACGGAGCAAAGTCGCAGGTCGCCAGGCAATGCGTCCCCGGTTCGGATCATGTCCGCTACGTGTTCGCCTATCACGAGATCGTCCGCTCGCCCCGCCACGGCACCGGCGAGTTCGACTCGGCCCGGTGCGACGTATGGTATCAAGGCCAGATCTCGCCGGACTTCTACGGGTGGGTGTTCCCGCACGGCGATACCACCAGCGTCGGTAGCGGCTCGGCGAAGAAGGGATTTTCGCTCCGCAAATCCGTGACCGACCTGCGGGCGGCGGCCGGGCTGGCCGGACAGGAGACGGTGCGGCGGGAGGGGGCACCGATCCCGCTGCGGCCGATGAAGCAATGGGACAACAAGCGCGACGTGGTGCTGGCGGGCGACGCGGCCGGTGTGGTTGCGCCCGCCTCCGGCGAGGGCATCTACTACGCCATGGCCGGAGGGCGGCTGGCGGGCGAGGCAGCGGCAGCGTTCCTCGATACGGGCGATGTGAAGGCTCTGGCGACGGCGCGGCGACGCTTTATGAAGGCGCACGGCCGGGTGTTCTGGATTTTGGGGATGATGCAGTGGTTCTGGTATTCGTCGGACAAGCGTCGGGAAAAGTTTGTCAAGCTGTGCGAGGACCCGGACATCCAGCGGCTGACCTGGGATTCCTACATGAACAAGGAATTGGTGCGGCGCGACCCGATGGCGCATGTGCGGATTTTCTTCAAGGACATGGCGCATCTGCTGGGGTTCGCCTCGGCCTGAGGCGTTGAACGCGGTTCGTCCCGGGCGCGGCCGCGCCATCGCGACGGCGGCCGGGGCGGCGGTGGTCGTGGCGGGGTTGGGCGGCCTCGCCTCCCCCATCGGCCCCTGGTACTACGCGCTGACCAAACCGTGGTTTCAGCCGCCGGACTGGCTGTTTGGGCCGGCGTGGACGGTGATCTTTGCCCTCGCGGCGCTATCCGGCGTGTGGGCGTGGATGGCCAATCCGCCGCTCAAACGGTGGGCCGTCATCCTGGCGCTGTACACCGCCAACGGCATTCTGAACGTCCTGTGGAGCCTGCTGTTCTTCACCTTGCACCGGCCCGACTGGGCACTGGGCGAGGTGCCGGCGCTGTGGCTGTCGGTGCTGGGGCTCATCGTGACGATCTGGCCCTGGTCGCGACGGGCTGCGTGGGCGCTGGTGCCGTATCTGGTGTGGGTCGCGTTTGCGGCGGTGCTGAATTTGGCGGTCGATCAGTTGAATGGGCCGTTTGGGGGCGGGTGACGGCGGGAGGCGCCTTGAAAGCCGCGAAAACAAGGCATAGTGGGGCAGGCGACGGAAGGATGGAGGCGATCATGGCTGGCGACGTGACCCATGCGGAAGCGCGGCCGGTCAGGATTTATCGGGATGAAGATAGCGTGGTGACGAAGGTGGTGGTCGAGAGCGAGGGGCAGACGTTGCCGGCTGGCAGTGAAGGTATCGTCATCGATGTGAGCCCCATCGAGGGCTACTACGGGATCGAGTTCCTCGAACCATTTCATACCGTCGTATTTATGTTTGGGTCCGATCTCGCGCCAGCGCCCTGACGTGTGAGATCCGAAACTTCGGTGCGGTGCGTGGACCCCGGCCTTCGCCGGGGTGCCGTGGAACGTTGTGACGACCCCTGACTTCTTTGAGCCAGATCGCAAGAGACATCCCTAATGACCCGCTACATCGTCACCTACCTCGCCACCTTCGTCGTCATGCTGGCCATCGACTCGGTCTGGCTGACGCTGACGGCCGGGCCGCTCTATCGCGCCAATCTGGGCGACCTGCTGGCGGACAGTTTCCGGCCGGTGCCGGCGATCCTGTTCTATGTGCTGTATGTCGTCGGCATCATGGTGTTCGTCGTGCCGTCCGACGACGGGCCGCGTAATTTCGTGCGGATCGCGCTGTTCGGCGCCCTGTTCGGAGTCTTCTGCTACGCGACCTACGATCTGACCAATCAGGCGACCATGCGGACATGGGCAACCACGGTGACGGTCGCGGACATCGTGTGGGGGGCCGCGCTGACCGCCGTGGGCGGGACGCTAGGCACGCTGATCGGCGACTGGGGCGTGCGCTTGCTGCGTGGGTGAACGGGCGACCAACAGGGCGAAGAACGCCATCAGGCAGCCGACGCTCCCGGCGTTCAGGGCGAACATGCCCGTCTCCGCCTCGGCCGACCAGATGTGCGGCGGCGCTGGATAATGGTCATGCAGGAAATAGTACGTCACCAGCGGCAGCCCGAGCAGCGGCAACAGGAACAGCCAGTCGGCACGGGAAAAAATCAGGCCGGGCAGCAGCAGGCAGGGCAGGAAAAACAGTTCGGTGCCGCTGGCCTCGCCGAACAGCCACGCGCAAAAAATCACGTTGCCGAAGCCGACCAGTGCCAGGAACACGCGGGCGAAGACCGGCCAGCGGCGGGACATCGGCGGCACAGCGAGGAACAGCGGCAGCACGATCCAGGTGAGCCAGCCCAGCGGCCACGCCTCCGCCCCCGCCGCCCAGCGGAGCCACAGCGGATAGAACGGCGTGTTCCAGCCGAGCACCAACGCCACGAGATTGCCGGTCGCCACCCGCTCGTTCGGATGGGCGAGGTAGCGATTGAGCGCCGCGCCGAGTCGTTTCATGCGGGCTTGAGCCGGTAGTGGGAAATACCCCACACGTCGCCGCCGCCATGCCCGAACAGGCCGGACGTGGCCAAAAAGAACAGGCGCCAGCGGCGGCGCCAGATGCCGGCCTGGTCGCCGTACACGTCGCGCAGAATCGGCGCAATCTCGGCGGCGTTGCGGTCGTAGTTGGCCAGCCAGTCGTCGGCGGTGCGCCGGTAGTGCGCGCCGCTCCAGCGCCATTCCTGCTCGACGGCGAACATCGGAAACTGCCGGATCAGGCCGTGGCTGGGCATGATGCCGCCGGTGAAAAAATGCTTGGCGATCCAGTCCGCCTTGTCGCCGAGATCGAACCGGTACGGCGCCGCGCGATGCGAGAACACATGCAGGAACAGCCGCCCGTCGGGCCGCAGCCATTGGCGCACGCGGGCCAACAAGGCGCCCCAGTTCGCCATGTGCTCGAACATTTCCACCGACACGACCCGGTCGAACGTGCCGTCCGCCGCGAAAGCGTTCATGTCGGCCGTGACGACGCGCAGATTGGTCAGACCGCGCCGCGCCGCTTCGGCTTCGATGTGGCCGCGCTGGCCGGCGGAGTTGGAGACGGCGACGATGCGGGCATTGGGAAAATACTCGGCCATCCACAGCGACAGCGACCCCCAGCCGCAGCCGAGTTCCAGAATGTCCTGGCCGTCCGCGAGTCCCGCGTGGGCGGCGGTTTCAGCGAGCGCGTGCTCCTCCGCCTCGGCCAGCGAACTGGTCGCAGTTTCGTACAGACAGCTCGAATATTTCCGGCGCGGGCCGAGGATTTTGGCGAAGAACGCGGGCGGCAGTTCGTAATGCTGGGCGTTGGCGTCGTCGGTGTGCATGGCGATCGGGAACGCCGCCATGTCGGCCGCAAACGCCGCGTCGAGCGCCGTGGCAGCGGCCAGACGGCGCCCAGTGCGGCCGACCAGAGCGGAAATGCCGGCCCGCGTCAGCGAGTCGGGCAGCGGCAGGCGTTCGACCGCGCCGGTGGCGGCCTCGATGACGTTCATTGCGATCTCCGTGGCGGCAGCGGAAAGAAGGCGCTGGTGCTGGCCTGATAGGCACGAAACGCCTCGCCCCGACTCGCCAGCATCTCGCGCTCCAGCGGCGGAATACCGGAGACATGGACCAGCAGCCAATACATCAGCACCGGGCCGCTCAGCGCGATCACGCCGAGCGATGAACTGCCGGGCGGTACCAGCGCCATCACCGGATAGGCGAGCCACCCCAGCGTCTGGAAAAAATAGTTCGGGTGGCGCGACCACGCCCACAGCCCCCGATTCATGATCTTGCCCCGATTGGCCGGATCGGCGCGGAAGGCGCGCATCTGCCAGTCGGACACCCCTTCCCCCGCCACGGCCACGCCCAACAACGCGACTCCGAGCAGGTCGGCCCAAACCGGCCCCGGCGCTGGATTGCGGGCCGCGACCAGCACGGACAGGGCCAGCACCCAGCCCATGAACGCCTGGATCATCAGGAAGCCGAACATTTTTCCCGGGTAGGAGGCGCCCCATTGCTCGCGCAGGCGGGCGTAGCGCACGTCCTCCCGCCCCTTGGCGCTCCGCTCGGCGATGTGCGAGCCGAGGCGCAGGCCCCATGCGGCGATCAGGACGGCAACAAGCATCTGCCGGACGGTCGGCCCTTCGCCGAGCGGCCACAGCGCGGCCAGCACGCCTGCTGCCCCGGTGCCGAACGACCAGAAAGCGTCCACCCACCCGGCATTGCGCGTGACCGCCTGCACGGCCCACGCCGCCGCCATCACCAGCGCCATGAACGCCGCCACTCCCACCGCCAGCCCGATCATCCGTCGTTCCTGTCCACGTCAAGCCGATACGTGGTCCGTCCGGCCGCGGATGCATCGTCGCCGCCACGAAATGCCTGGACACGGACCCTGGCAGATGGCCATTGGCCCCCATATCGCTACGATCAAGCAAGAACCTTCGCATCCGATTCGGGTTTTGCGGCGTGTAGGGTGCAGCACAAGGAAACGCCGCGCGGATGACCATGCCACGCCAACGCATTGCCGTGATCGGATCGGGCATTTCCGGCATGTCCTGCGCGTGGCTGCTCGCGCGGCGCCACGACGTGACGCTGTTCGAGGCCGCGCCAAGGCTCGGCGGGCATACCAACACGGTGGAGGTGGCCGGCCAGCCGGTCGATACCGGGTTCATCGTCTATAACGAAAAAACCTACCCGAACCTGACGGCCCTGTTCGCGCATCTGGGCGTGGCGACGCAGCCCTCGGAAATGTCGTTCGCGGTGTCGCTGGGTGGCGGGCGGCTGGAATATGCGGGCACGAATCTGGCGGGGCTGTTCGCGCAGAGGCGCAACCTGTTCCGCCCCCGCTTCTGGGCGATGCTGCGCGATCTGATGCGGTTCTATCGCAGCGCGCCGGCCGATGTCGCGCGCTCGCTCGGAGACGAAACACTCGGCGCGTACCTGGCGCGCAACGGCTACGGCGCGGCGCTGCGGGACGATCATCTGCTGCCGATGGCCGCCGCGATCTGGTCCGGCGGCACGGCGGCACTGGCGGACTACCCGGTGGCGAGTTTCGTCCGCTTCTGCGCCAACCACGGGCTGTTGCAGGTCGCCAACCGGCCGCAATGGCGCACCGTGACCGGCGGCAGCAACGAATATCTCCGCAAGCTGATGGCGGATTTTCCCGGCGAAATCGTGCCGGGCGAGCCGGTCCTGGATGTACGGCGGTCGCCGGAGGGGGTGGAACTGCGCACCGGCGCCGGCACGCGGCGGTTCGATCAGGCGGTGGTGGCCACGTCCGCGCCGCGTGCGCTGGCGCTGCTGGCGGACGCGGACGGAGACGAGCAGGCGTTGCTGGGCACGTTCGGGGCGGCGAAGAACCTAGCCGTGTTGCACAGCGACCCCACCTTGATGCCGAAGCGGCGCGCGGTGTGGTCGAGCTGGAATTATCTACGCCCGGCCGCGCCGCAACCCGGCCCCGATCTGTGCGTCACCTACTGGATGAACCGTTTGCAGACCATCGCCGGCCCGCGCGACTATTTCGTCACGCTGAACCCACCGCATCCGCCTGCGGCGGGGACGCTATGGCACAGCGAGGTGTACGAGCATCCGGTGTTCGATGCGGCGGCAATTCGCGCGCAACGCGACCTATGGCGCCTGCAAGGCGTGCGGCGGACCTGGTTTTGCGGCGCCTGGTTCGGCGCCGGCTTCCACGAGGATGGGTTGCAGGCCGGGCTGTCGGTCGCCGAACAACTGGGCGGCGTGGCGCGCCCCTGGACCGTGGCGGACCCCTCCGGCCGCATCCATGTCGGACCGTCGCCCACTGAGCCCGTGTCGGCATGACGGGACCTGTGGACATGACGCAGTCACGTCGTCACCCCAGCGAAGGCCGGGGTCCAGGGCCGCGCGAAGGCCGGAGCGCGCGGCCCCTGGATTCCGGCCTTCGCCGGAATGACGAGAGGGGAACCGTGTCATGCCTGTACGACGCGGTGGTGGTGCATCAGCGCACGCGCCCGGTCGCGCACCGGCTGCGCTACCGGATTTCGACGCTGCTGCTGGATCTGGACGAACTCCCGTCGCTCGGCGCGCGGCTGAAATTGTTCGCGTTCAACCGGCGCGGCATCGTCTCCTTCCACGAACGCGACCACGGCGCCGGGGACAAGACCGGCCTGCGCCACTGGATCGAGACGCAGATGCGAGCAGCGGGAATGATGCCGGACGGCGGGCCGATCCGCTTGCTCGCGATGCCGCGCGTGCTGGGGCACGTCTTCAACCCGCTCAGCGTGTTCTTCTGCCACAGCCGCGATGGCACGCTGTCGGCCGTGCTGTACGAAGTCAACAACACATTCGGGCAGCGCCACAGCTACCTCATCCCCGTGACGGGCGACGCCCGCCCGCTGCGCCAGTCCTGCGACAAGGCGTTCTACGTGTCGCCGTTTCTGCCCATGGCCATGACCTACCGCTTCCGCGTTGAACCTCCGGAGGAGCGTGTGTCCGTCAGCGTGTTCGGCCGCGATGCCGACGGACTCCTGATTGCCGCCACGCTGGCGGGGCGCCGCCGTGCGCTGACGGACGCGGCGCTGCTCGGCACCGTGCTGCGCATGCAGTTGCTGGCGGCGAAAGTGGTCGCCGGCATCCATTGGGAGGCGCTGAAAATGTGGCTGAAGGGTTTGCGCATCGTCCACCGCCCGCCGCCGCCGCCCTATCCCGTGACAATCGGACACTGACCATGTCGTCAACCTCCACCATCCCCGCCCCACCCAGGCTCGCGCGCCGGCTCAGCATCTCCGGCCGCGTCATGCAGACGCTGCTGCGGCGGATCGCCATGGGCCGGCTGGAATTTCAAACGCCGTCCGGCGAGATCGTCGCGCACCAGTCTCCCGTGCCGGGGCCGGATGCGCGCATCGTGCTGCACAGTTGGCGAATGCTGCGGCGGCTGCTGTTCGGCGGCGATGTGGGCTTTGCCGAGTCGTTCATGGACGGCGAATGGTCCTCGCCCGATCTGCCGTCGGTGATCGAGTTCGCGGCGCGCAACCAGACGGCGCTGGGCAAGGCCATCGAGGCATCGACCCCGGCGCGGCTGCTGAACAAGCTGCTGCATCTGCGGCGCGCCAACACCAAAACCGGCAGCCGGCGGAACATCGAGGAGCACTACGACCTCGGCAACGATTTCTACGCCAAGTGGCTCGATGCGGGGATGATGTATTCGTCCGCGCTGTTCACCGCGCCGGGGCAATCGCTGGAGGCGGCGCAGGACGCGAAATTGTGGCGCATCACGCAGTTGCTGGGATTGCGCGGCGGCGAGCGGGTGCTGGAGATCGGCTGCGGCTGGGGCGGGCTGGCCGAGCATCTTATCCGGGCGGAAGGCTGCCATGTGACCGGCATCACGCTGTCGCCGTCGCAGCTTTCGCACGCGCAGGCGCGGTTGGACGCAGCGGGATTGAGCGACAAGGCAGACATGCGGCTGGAGGATTATCGCGACACCGGGGGAACATTCGACCGTGTCGTCTCCATCGAGATGTTCGAGGCGGTGGGCGAGGATTATTGGGGCACTTATTTTGCGCGCCTGCGCGAGCGGTTGGTGGCTGGTGGCGCGGCGGTGCTGCAAGTGATCACCATTGCCGACGAGAAGTTCGAGAGCTACCGATCCAGCCCCGATTTCATCCAGAAACATGTGTTTCCAGGCGGCATGCTGCCCTCCCAAACCGCGTTCCGGCGCTGCCTCGCGGCGGCGGGGCTGGCGTTGCAGCACGAGGAATTGTTTGGCCTCAGCTACGCCGCGACGCTGGCCGAATGGCGGCGCCGGTTCCATCGGGCGTGGCCGGACCTCGCGAAACTGGGCTTCGACGACCGGTTCCGCCGCAAATGGGACTACTACCTCGCTTATTGCGAGGGTGGGTTTCGCGCCGGGGCCATTGACGTGGGCCTCTATAAGCTCGTTCATCAAGCATGATGTTTCGCCGCTCGCTCGTCGCTGCCCCGTTCGCTCTTGCCGCCACCCGCGCCGTGGGCGCCGAACCGGCTGGGGGACGCTTGGCTTTCAGCATCGTGCGCAAGGGCAGCGAAATCGGCTCCCACACGCTGGATTTCCGCAAGACCGGCAATGTGCTGACAGTCGCAATCGACGTGAAGATCGCCGTCGGGCTGGGGTCGATCGTGCTGTATCGCTATGCGATGAGCGGCGTGGAGACCTATCGCGACGACAAATTTGCCGAGTTGGAGACGACAAGCAACGACGACGGCACCGCGCTGCATGTGACCGCGGTGCAGAATGCGGCGGGAATCGTGGTCGACTCGAAGACACTCGGCAAGCAGACCTTGCCGGCGGAGACGCTGCCGCTGACGCACTGGAACATCGGCAACATGACGGCACCGCTGTTCAACCCGCAGGACGGCAAGCCGATGAAGCTGAGCGCCAAGACCCTGGGCGCCGATACCGTGGCGCTGGCCAACGGTAGCAAAGTGGCGGCGACCCATTTCTCGCTGACGGGCGAATCCACGTTGGACGATTGGTACGATGGGACCAACGTGTGGACGGCGTTGCGGGCGGTCGGGACGGATGGGTCGATTATCGAGTATCGGCGGGTGACTTAGGGGGGCAGGATTCTCGCCCAATGGGGCGCCCCTTGCGCCGGACGTTTTGCCGGATGAGCGGCTGCCGAGGACCGCAGCATCATTTCTATATCGTCATGGCTGGACTTGACCCGGCCATCCACGCCGTCGAATCGGGTGGAGTTGATGGTCTGGAACTCGCTCTGCACGCCGGGCGGTAGCCCCACGCCGTGGACGGCAGGATCGTGCTCGGCCAGCACGTTAGTGCATTGAATGGGCTTAATCTGGATTCCCACGCGGCGCTATCGGGACCAGGAAAGCTACTCTTCCGGGTCTGGGTCCGGGTCTCGGCGTCCTAAACCTAGCTGGTCCCAATCACCACGATATTTATCCAGCCAACCCTTTGGGTAGGGATTGTCGGTCGGCCAAAAATCGCGAGTGTAGTCGGGGCGCAACCACCGCAATGGACTATCTTTGTGCGCTTGGCCCGTTCTTTTATCCTTGGTATCAAGCCATTTCCGGTGCGCCTTGAATAGAACCTCAGCAACCATGAAACTAGGCAGGACATAAACTACAGGGTATTTGTCTGCGCCCCCAAAAAAATCTACAAAACAATAGAAAAATTGGTCAGACTTGATGTGCTCGTGTTTCTCATTCATGCGCCAGCCGCTACCCACTCTACTGTCACTGCACGCTTTCACCTGAATAGAACACAGTCTACCACCCACTAAGTCCATCACAAGGATGTCAACGTTGGGGACACCTGCTGGCGCTAGAGCCGCAATATATCCGCGCCGTAGCAGCTCCGCCATAACGTGATGTTCGCCAGCAGCACCGAGCAAGGATTTTTGGGAAGGCATCTGCTATCTAATCCCCTATATTCACCACAAGACACATATACACTAATAACGCGCTTGCGGCAAGCACGAGCACTTGGGCCGGTTATTAAGATGAGGCGCACCTACGATAAGTTTGCTACGCCTTCCCGCGAAACCACTCCAAATCCGTCCGGTTGCGCTGCGTGGATGCCCGGGTCAAGCCCGGGCATGACGATCACGTAACGGGATTGGCAAATGCGATAGGTCTGGACGCGCGGCCCTTCTTGGTCGGGAAACTCGTAGGGTGGAGTGCGCTTGGGCACTCCACCAATTTCCGCGCGCCGGATGATGGTGGGACGCCCAGTCGCGTCCCACCCTACGTCGCGAACGGATCGGCCACCTTCGGCCACCAGGCGCGCGCGATCTTCGTGTAGGGGATATTAGCGAAATCGGCGCTCAACGCGCCTTGGGCGCTGGCATACAGGATCGCCCTCGCGATGGGCGCGAAGCCCGCGTGGAAATGCTGCGAGGATTTGACGACGACGATCTTCTTTGCCGACAGATCGAGTCCGGTCGCGGCAAACCCCTCCGGGTGAAACACCTGCGTCCGATGCGTGATCAGCACGAGGTCGATGCTGCCCGCCGACACCCAGACGGCATCGCCCATCGGCGCCGGCGACGGGCCAAACCTCTGCGTCACATTCTCCGCAAGACCGCGCACGGTCACGACGAGATCGACCGGATCGCCGGACTGCACACTGGTCTTCCCGCCGATGCGCAGCGGGAAGCGGGCACCGACCCCGGCCTCCTGGCAGAAGCGCACCGCCATCGGATCGCAGTAGAAGCCGCTGGCGACATTTTGCACCCGGCGTTCCAGTAGGCGGCGCAGCACGAACGTCGAATCGCCCGGCGCGCCGCCGCCGGGATTGTCGGCCACGTCCGCGATCACCACCGGGCCGCCTTGGATGGCCAATGCCGCGTCGACGGCGGCATCGACGGTCAGAAATTTTGCCGCCAGCGCCTCGCGCATTGAGAAGAATTCTTCGCCGAGCGTTTTCGCGAAGTGCGCCGCCTTCGCCCGATCGCCGTCCGCGATCACAAGAGTCTTGACACCGACATCGGCCACGTCCGCCCACGGAAATCCGTGGCCGAGCGAAACCGACAAAATCCCGTCGCGACCTTCCAGTGCATACATCCGGTCCACGAACCCCCGCGCCGGCTGTTCGGTGGTGCGGAAGGCGCCGATCATCCGGCAGTCGAACATCGCCATGACCGGATGCGTCCTGCCCTCGACTGCGTCGGCCGCCAGCGCGAACAAATCCGCCGCGCGGTCGCCGATGTCGGTGTGGGGATATTCCTTGTAAATGACAAGAACGGTTGCGCTGTGCAGCATCGCCTCGGTCAGATGGCAGTGCAGATCGAGTTCGGCGCCGACGACCGCATCCGGCCCGACGATGGCGCGGATGCGCGCCAGCAGATCGCCCTCGCAATCGTCATATCCGTCCGCCGCCGTCGCGCCATGCAGCGCAATCAGCACCATGTCCACCGGCATCGCGCCCCCGAGATCGGAGAGGATTTCGTCGCGCAGCGCCTCGTATGCGGCAGCGACGATGCGGCCACCGGGTTCGGCGTAGGTGCAAAGGCTTTCCACCACGTCCCACCCGCGCGCCTCCGCCTGCGTGCGCCAGATCAGCAACTGGTTGGAGCAATAGTTCGGCGCCTGCCGCGTCGCGTCGCCGTGGGCTAGGAATGTATCGGTAAAGCTGGCGTATCCGGTTGGGATCGGGGCAAAGGTGTTGGTCTCGGTGTCGAGACCGGCAACAAAAACCTTCATGCCGCTTGTGGAGTCTGGAATCCGGGGATTTTGCGGATGGTGTCCTTCACCTGATCGGCGGTGATAAGCCGCGTGCATTCGAACTGCCGCGACGTGTTGGCGTGGCGCGGGCACCAAAGGAAATCGTGGTGGTCGAAGCGATGCCGCACGTCGTTCCAGCAACTGTTGCAGGCGTGGTAATTGAACACCCGGTAGGGCGTAGCGAATTCGTTGGTGGGGTGCGTGAAGCCGCTGATCAGCACCGTGGGCGTGCCGACCGCCCAGGCCAGCCACGACAGGCCGCTGGACAAGCCGACGAAGAAGTCCGCATGGCGCAGCCAGCGCGCGCGCTCGGTCAGCGGCCGGTCGCCGGTTTCGTCCTGTGCGCCGTGCGGAATATGGTTCCAGACGATGCCGTGGCCGTTGACGGCGAATTTGTCGATGCACACAACGCGATAGCCGGCCTCTTGCAGAAACTTCACGATCTCGCGCCATCCGGCCGGGTTGTTCCAGTATTTGCACTGCGTCGAGGCCTGCGTCGCGATCACCACGTACGGCACATCCAGCGGCGGCGTCGGGTCGGCGATGGCGATGCGCGGCGCCACCTCCTCCGGATCGACGCCTAGAATGTAGCCGGCGGTGCGGTGCAGCCCGACATGGCGGAAATCGCTCGGCTGCCAAACATGGTCGTTGTCGTCGAAAAACAGGCCGATGCTATAGGTCGCGTAGTACGTTTCCGGCTTCACGTCGTCGGTTTTGATGAAGGCGATGTGCGGATAGCTGTCGCGGAACAGCGGGATCAGCGCGTCCGACATCGCGCAGGTGAGCTTGCAATTGTGTTTGGCTTGGAACTTCACCGCATACGGAAACCACCCCATCGGGTCGCCGAGCGTGCCGACCGGAAACTGGATCAGCACCTCCCGTCCCGTCGCGTCGTAATCGTGGCGGAACACGCTCTCGCCCTTCTCCCACACCTCGACCCGAAAACGGACATAGAACCGCTTGGAGCTGTTGATGAAGGAACCGGAGCATTGCGTGTCGAACAGGATGTTTCCGGTGTCGAGATCGCGCAACTGCACCCGCCACGCGCCTTCCGGCACAACGACGCGCGCGCCGAGGTTGAAGTCGTAGCGGATGCCGTGCGGCGCTTCCTGCGTCGGCACGGGCGCGGGGCCGGGAAACGCCGGCTTAGCGGCGGGCGCGGAGCCGGTGGCGGACGCGGCCGGGACGGGGCTTACCGATGGTTCGGCTGCCGAAGGCATCGCCGGCTCGGTCGTTTGCGCGTCCACGAGGCCCCCTGCCCTGATCCCGGCCTGCTCTAGCGTGACCCGCCAGGCACCGCAACCGGCACGCTAGCGCACCGTTTTTCAGTCGGCGTAGGACGGGTCTTTGATGTCCAGCAGGCGCTTCATCTCTGCGAAATGCGCCGTCTCCTGCTCCGGGTAGGCGTCCCATTCCTGCGCCGTGCGTTCGGCCACGTCGTGCGGCAGGACATTGAGCGGGCGGCCGGTGGACATCGCCAGCACCATCGTCCGGCACGACCGCTCGAAGTAATAGAGTTCATCGTAGGCTTCGGCGACGGTGCGGCCGACGACCAGGACGCCGTGGTTGGCCATCATCAGCACCCGCTTGTCGCCGAGGGTGGCCGCGATCCGGCGTCCCTCTTCCACGTCGTTGGCGATACCGCCGTAAGACATATCGAACGCCACCCGGTTGTAGAAGCGGGCGCAATTCTGGTCGATGGGCAGGATCGTCGGGTCGGCAAGGCATGCCACCGCCGTCGCGTAGGGCGAATGGACATGCAACACGCAGCGCGCCTGTGGGTGGGCCGCGTGAATGGCGCCATGGATGCTCCAGGCCGACGGGTCCGGCGCGTCCGGGCGCTGCATCGTGGTCTCGTCCTCGGCGTCGAGCAGCAACAGGTCGCTGGCGCGGACGCGGGAGAAATGCCGCCAGCGGGGGTTCATCAGGAACCGCTTGCCGTCCTCGGACACCGCGAGGCTGAAATGGTTGGCCACCGCCTCGTGCCAATCGCGCTCCACCGCCAGCCGGAACGCGGCGGCGAGGTCCACGCGGAGGTGCCACTCCTCCAACTCGACGTTTCGCCCAGGCTTCGCAATGGTCGCCGACATCGCCTTACTCCTGCCTTTACCGCCGCTATCCTGCCATCCCGCCGCGTGCGAGAGAAGCGGCATGCGCCCTTGAGCGGCGGCAGAAGACACTTTAGGCTTCAAATAACGAAAAGAGGGGCTGGACGGATGAACCTGACGCGCAGAGGTCTCGTTGCCGGCGGAGTTTCGCTGGCGACGGCCACAAGTCTGATGCCGTTGCGCGCCGCACGCGCCGATGGCGGCACCGTCACCATCGCCTACAACGTGGGCCTGCCGGCCTGGGACCCGACGGTGGGGCCATCCGCCGTCAACCCGACGATCCAGGCGATCTACCAGTCGGTGTTCGATCAATATATCGGCCAGAACCCGGATTTGTCCTTCACCGGCGGGCTGGTGGAGAAATGGGGCTGGAACGACGCCGCCACCGGCATCTGGATGGACGTGCGCGCCGGCGCCTTCTGGCACGACGGCTCGGCCGTGACGCCGGAGGACGTGGTTTGGTCCTTGACGCGCGCCGGCGACCCGAAGGGTGGGAACCCGATCCAATTCATCTGGGGAAACCTTTCTAACTTCAAGGTCAACGGCCAGCGCGTCACGGCGGATGCAAAGCAGTACGATCCGGCGCTGTTCAAATGGATGGCATTTCTGACCGGCTACGTGCTGCCGAAAGCGTATTTTGAGAAGGTCGGGCCGGAGGGGTTCGAGAAGGCCCCCATCGGCAGCGGGCCGTACATGGTGGATGCGTTCGAGCGCAACGCCTTCCTGCGGCTGAAGGCCAACCCGAAATACTGGGGCGGCAAGCCGGCCATCGACACCGTGGTGTTCAAGTTCGTCACCGACGCCTCCGCCCGCGTCGCGGAAATCGAATCCGGCTCGTCAGACGTGACGCTGGAAATCCCGTACGAGGAATTCGACCGGCTGAAGAAGAAGGCCGGTCTGGTCGGCGTAACGACCCCGGTGTCCGACATCGGCATGATCTTCATCACCAATGTCGATCCGGCGATGCTGGACGCCAACGTGCGGCACGCGATGGTGAAATCCGTCGACAAGAAGCTGCTGGTGGACAAGCTGCTGCGCGGCTACGGCGTGCCCATCGACACGCTGGAGGCGCCGCAGTACGAGGCATACGACCCCTCGATCAAGACGCCGTACGACCCGACGGGTGCGGCGAAGCTGCTCGCGGCCTCGGGATACTCGAAAGACAAGCCGGTCAAATTCAGCATCCAGACCACGCGAGGCTTCAAGCCCAAAGACTACGAGATGATCCAGGCCATCGTCGGCATGTGGCGCAAAGTCGGTATCGAGGCGAGCATCGAAGTGTACGAGATCGCCAAGCATTACGAGCTTCGCGCCGGCCACAAGCTGGACCCGGCGGCGTTCTACAACTGGGGCAACGCCATCGGCGACCCGACGACGAGCACCGGCTTCGCGATGTTCGGGCCGCAGCCGAACTCCGCGTGGAAGTCGAAAGACGTGGACGCGCTGATCGGGCCGCTGTGGGGCGAGAAGGACGAGGCCAAGCGGATCGCCGGCTGGAAAGCGGTGGACAAATACGTCGCCGAGAACGCGCTGGTGCTGCCGCTGCTGCAATACGTGCAGCCGATCGTCCACAAGAAGGGCTTGAAAGTGGTGCCGAGCGTGTCCGGCGCGCTGCTGCCGTCGCGGTTTTCGCGGGCGTGACGTCCGAACGCTCCCCCTCCCCTTGTGGGAGGGGGACTGTCGCTGCTTGACGGATGCTGGCCCGCCGCATCCTGCTGCGTCTGCTGCAATCCATCCCGACGTTGGCGGGCGTAGCAGTTTTGACGTTCGTGCTGGTGCGTGTGGTGCCGGGCGACCCGGTGGCGATGATGATTCCGCCGGGCGCGGACGACGCGGCCGTTGCGCGCCTTTACGCCATGTACGGCCTCGACAAGACGATCTCGCAGCAATTCCTCATATGGGCCGGGCAGGCGCTGGGCGGCAATTTCGGCATCTCGATCACGACGCGGCAGGCCGTAACTGGCCTGATCTTCTCGCGGCTGCCGGCGACGCTGGAACTGGTGACGGTGGCCGCGTTCGTCGCGGTGGCACTGGGCGTGGCGATGGCGGTGATCGGCACGCGCTTCGCCGGGCGCGCGGGCGAGGTTGTGGTTGACGGTATCACCGGATTTTTCCTCGCGGTGCCGGATTTTCTGTGGGGTCTCGCCTTCATCGTGGTGTTCGGCGTGCTGCTGCCGCTGCTGCCGATTTCGGGGCGTGCCGACCCGACGCAGGCGTCCGGGCTTTCCACCGAGTTCACGCTGATCGAAAGTTTTGTTCGGTTCCGCTGGGGCATCACGACGGATGTTTTGGCGCACATGGCGATGCCTGCCGTTGCCCTTGCCCTGCCGCTCGCCGCGATGATTGCGCGGGTATTAAAATCGTCGTTGGCGGAGCAGATGGGGCAGGATTACGCGCTGCTGTCGCGCGTGAAAGGGTTTTCGCGCTGGCATGTGATTTTGGCGGAAGCGTTGCGCAACGCGGCGATTCCGACGGTGAGTTTGACGGGCGTGCAGGTGACGTTCCTGGTCGGCGGCACGGTGCTGATCGAGAAGATTTTTTCCTATCCGGGGATCGGAAGCCTGGCCATCGACGCGGTGATCAACCGCGACCTGCCGCTGATCCAGGGGCTTATTCTCACATTCGCCGTGATTTTTATCCTCATCAATCTGGCGCTCGATCTGTCGTATGCGGCGCTGGACCCGAGGTTACGGCATGGGTGAGGTCGTCGCATTCTCACGATCCATCGTTTCACCGTCTTGGCCGGGTCAAGCCCGGCGATGACGATTTTCGCGTGGTTACAGCCGAATGGCTGAACGCGGCACCCTGCGCCATGCGGCAAAAAACTGGCGCGTGCTGATGGGCGGCGCGCTGTTGCTCGCGCTGGTGATCGCGGCGGTGTTTGCGAAATCGTTGGCGCCGTACGATCCGCTGGACCAGGACCTTTCCGCGCAACTGGCGCCGCCCGACTGGCATTTTGCCGCCGACGCGCATCCGCTCGGCACCGACAGTTTGGGGCGGGACGTGCTCTCCCGTCTGATCTACGGCAGCCGCGTGGCGCTGACGGTGGCGCTGGTGGCAGGCATTCTGACGGCGCTGGTTGGCACCGCGCTGGGTCTTGCGGCGGGATTTTTTGGCGGCTGGGCGGATACTGTGATTTCCCGTGCCGTGGATATCTGGTCGTCGTTCCCGCCCGTGCTGCTCTCGATCATTCTGGTGGCGCTGATCGGCACCGGATTGTGGTCGGTCGTCGCCGCCATCGTGCTGATCGACTGGACACGGTTTTGCCGCGTGGTGCGGGCGGAGACGTTGAAGCAGCGGCGGCTGGATTATGTGGACGCGGCAATCGTCGCGGGCCTGACGCCGGGACGGATTTTGTGGCGCGAGATCGTGCCGAACATCCTGCCGCTGGCGCTCGTGTTGCTGACGCTGGAAATGGGCATTGCGGTCGTGATCGAAGCGATCCTGTCGTTCGTGGGCCTTTCGATTTCCTCGGACGCGCCAAGCTGGGGCGGCATGATCGCCGAAGGGCGCGAAGTGGTTCACGAGGCGCCTTGGGTGCTGACCGGCGCGATGCTGGTGCTGCTGGCGACAGTATTGGGCTTCAACATTCTGGGCGACGGGCTGAAGGCGGAACTCGATCCGGTGCTGCGGTGAGCGACGACGTTCTCGCCATCGAGAACCTGTCCGCCGCGATCCGTAATGGCCCGACGCTGCTGCACGAGATTTCGTTGCGTTTGGCTGCGGGCGAGGTGCATGGGCTGGTCGGCACGTCGGGCGCCGGCAAGTCGATGATCGGGCGGTGCGTGCTGGGCATTCTGCCCGCGCCGGTGCGCGTGACGGCGGGCGGGATTCGGTTTCTCGGCAAGCAGCTTGTCGGTTTGTCGGAACGCGACCGGCGGGCCGCCGGGGCGTCGTTGGCGTTGATTCCGCAAGACCCGCTTTCGGCGCTGAACCCGTCGCGCCGGATCGTGTCGCAGATGACGGATGTGATGCGGCTAAGGCTGCATCTCTCGCACGCCGAAGCGTACGCCCGTGCCCTGGCGATGCTGGACGAAGTGCATATTCGCGGACCGCAAGATGTGCTGCGTCGATATCCGCACGAACTGTCGGGCGGCATGCGGCAGCGGGTATTGATCGCGACCGCGTTTGCCTGCGAACCACGCCTGATCGTGGCCGACGAACCGACGACGGCGCTGGACGTGACGGTGCAAAAGCAAATCCTGCGGCTCATACGCGAGTTGCAGCGCAAGCACGGAACTTCGGTGCTGTTCGTGACCCACGACCTCGGGGTCGTCGCCAAAATCTGCAATTCCGTCACGGTCCTGAACGCGGGCCGCATCGTGGAACAGGCGCCGGTCGCCGATATTTTTCTGCGGCCGCAGGACGCCTACACGCAGGCACTGTTCGCCGCGACGCCGCGCTACGACCGGCCGGGCGACACGTTGCGGCCGTTGCCGGCTGATTTCGCATGACCGCCTTGATCGACGCGACGGCGTTGGAGGTGGCGTTTCCAGACACGTCCAAAAAGCGGCCGTTCCGACCGGCGCCGACAACGAAAATCCTGCACGGCGTCGATTTCCACATCAGCGCCGGAGAATCCGTCGGCATCGTCGGAGAGTCCGGCTCCGGCAAGACCACGCTCGGCCGCGCGCTGCTGAGGCTGATCGAACCGAGCGCGGGGCACATCGCGTTCGAGGGGCAGGACATCACGCACGCGGCGGAACGGGCGCTGCGGCCGTTGCGGGCGCGGATGACGATGATCTTTCAGAACCCGCTGGCCGCCCTGAACCCGCGACGGACCATTGCCGCGTCGGTCGCTGCCCCCTTGGTCGCGCGCGGCGATGGCAGCGACGTGCGACAAAAAGTGTTGCGCGCGCTCGACCGCTCGGGGCTGCCGAAATCCTTCGCCGACCGCTACCCGCACCAGCTTTCGGGCGGGCAGCGGCAGCGAGTCGGCATTGCACGCGCCATCGTGACCGAGCCAAACTTCATTCTGGCGGACGAGATCGTCTCCGGCCTGGACGTTTCGACTCAGGCGCAAATTCTCGATCTGTTGCGGGAATTGCGGCGGGACATGGGGCTGGCGCTGGCATTCATCACGCACGATCTGAGCGTGGTGCGCGTGCTGTGCGAGCGGGTGGTGGTGATGCATCAGGGGCGGATCGTGGAAGAAGGCGACTGCGCGGCCCTGTTCGCGGCCCCGCGCCACCCCTACACCCGCCGCCTGCTGGCCGCGATCCCGCTGCCGGAACTGGACGATACGTGGCTCGACGCCGAGGCGGAGGAGGTTGCGTGAGGCCGCTGATCGAGGTCTGCATCGAAGGGCCGGACGCGGCCGTCGCCGCCGAGCAGGGCGGGGCCGACCGGGTGGAACTGTGCGCGAGCCTGCTGGAAGGCGGGATCACCCCCAGCCTCGGCGTACTGCGCGCGACGCTAGCGGCGGTGGCCATCCCGGTGATGGCGATGGCGCGGCCGCGCGGGGGTGACTTTCTGTATTCCGAACTGGAATTCGCGGCGATGCTGGACGACGTGCGGGCGTTCCGGGCGGAGGGGGCGGCCGGCGTGGTGATCGGCTGCCTGACCGCCGACGGCGCCATCGACGCCGAGCGCACGGAGGCCCTGGTCGCCGCCGCCCGGCCGCTGTCCGTCACCTGCCACCGCGCATTCGACATGACGCGCGATCCGGCGGCGGCGCTGGAGACGCTGATCGCGTGCGGCGTGGACCGGGTATTGACGAGCGGCCAGCGGCCGAGCGCGCTGGCGGGGCTACCGCTGCTGCGCCAACTCGTGGCTCAAGCGGCCGGGCGCATTGCGGTCATGGGATGCGGGGACCTGTGCGCGGACAACATCGCCACCGTCCGCGACGCCGGCCTGCCGGAACTGCATTTTTCGGCACCCCGCGATGTGCCGAGCGGAATGGTCTATCGCAACCCGCATGTCGGCATGGGCGGCACGGACCTGGACCGCGAATATCGCCTTACGATCACAGACGCCGACCGGGTGCGCGCGACCATCGCGGCGGTGCGGGGTTGAGTGTATGGTGGTGCCATGACGAACTTGCCGGATGTGCTGACGACGCTGCGTTCCCATCGGGCCGACCTTGAGCGGCTTGGGGTGCGGCGCGCGGTCGTGTTCGGCTCGGTGGCGCGCGGCAGTGAGGGGCCGGACAGCGATGTTGATATCGCCGTGACGGTCGATCCAGGGCGGGTGGCCACGCTGTTCGCCCACGGCGACATCCAGCAGCATTTGGAGGGATGGCTGGGGCGGCCCGTGGACCTCGCGCGGCTCGACCGCTTGCGCCCGACGGTCGCGCAGGATGTCGCGGTGGACGGGGTTGATGCCTTCTGAGCGGCCGCGAGACAGGCTTGCCGATGTCGTCGGCAATTGCGAGCGAATCTTGCGCTATACCAAGGATATGACATTCGAGGACTACATCGCGGACGAGCGGACGATGGATGCGGTCGAACGGTGCCTGCAACGAATCAGCGAAGCTTGCTACAAACTTGGCGACACGCTCGACACGCAGAGTCCGGATGCGCCCTGGCGGGCGGCGCGCGGGATCGGAAACATACTGCGGCACAAATACGATCAGGTGGCCGAACCTGAGATCTGGGCCAGCGTGCAACAGGACATTCCGCTGCTCCTCGCGGCCGCCAAAGCGGAACTGGTGCGCCTGTCCGGCTGACACGCGGCCCCGCCGGGGCTACGGTCCCTGGACGAAGGAGCTTTCCCATCCTCTTCATGCTTTCCATAAACAGGCACGGGTTTCGATGATGGTGCGTCTGTTCGTCTACGGCACGCTACTAGATCCGTTGCTTGTGACACGGTTGACGGGCCAGCCGGCGCAACTGGAGCTAGCCCACCTCGACGGCTACCGGCGCGTACAGCTGCGTGGCACACCCTACCCCACCCTTCGGCGCGCGCGCGATGCCGTGGCTGGGGCGTTGCTGTCGGCCGATGCGGTTTCGCTGCGTCGGCTGCACGCTTACGAAGGGCCGCGCTACCGTCTGACCCGTGTTCGCCCGATTGCCGGTGGCAAGGCGGTGAACGCACTCGCCTGGATCGCTCCGGACGCGACCAACCGCCCCTGGCCCTGAGAGGGAAGAAAAATGTTGCAGCCACCGCCCGCCCAGCCCGGCATGTCCGAGGACGAGATCGACACGCCGGCCCTGATCATCGACCTCGATGCGTTCGAGTACAACCTGGACACGATGGCGGCGTTTTGCGCCGAGTCCGGGGTGAAACTGCGGGCGCACGCGAAGACGCACAAATCGCCGGTGATCGCGCTGTTACAGATGGCGCGGGGTGCCGTCGGCCAGTGCGTGCAGAAGGTGGCGGAGGCGGAGGCGCTGGCCTGGGGTGGCGTGCCGGACATTCTGGTCAGCAACCAGGTGGTTGGGATGCAAAAGCTGGCGCGGCTGGTGGCATTGTCCGGCATCGCGCGGGTGGCGGTGTGCGTGGACGACCCGTTCCAGGTGGCACAGGCGGAAGCGGCGGCGGAAGCGGGCCGCACGCGGCTGTCCGTGCTGGTGGAAATCGACGCCGGCGGCGGGCGCTGCGGCGTGGCGCCGGGGCCGGAGGCGGTGGCGCTCGCGCGGCGGATCGCGGAGAGCAAGCATCTGACGTTTGGCGGCATCCAGGCGTATCACGGCGGTGCCCAGCATATGCGCACGCCGCCGGAGCGGGAGCGGGCGATCGCGTTCGCCTCGGACGGCGCGCGGCGGACGGTGGAGCAGTTGCGGCAGGCCGGATTGGATTGCCCGATCGTCGGCGGCGCTGGCACCGGCACCTTCGGGCTGGAGGCCGCGAGCGGCGTGTTCACCGAATTGCAGGCCGGCAGCTATTGCTTCATGGACGCCGACTACGCCCGCAATCTGGACGAAAACGGCCGCCATTTCGCGACCTTCCGGCATTCGCTGTTCGTGCTGGCAACCGTGATGAGCGCCGCGCGGCCGGGGGTTGCGGTGGTCGATGCCGGGCTGAAGGCGCTGGCGACGGACAGCGGCTTGCCGGAAATCTGGGGCCACCCGGATTATGTCTATGTCGGTGCCTCGGACGAGCACGGCAAACTGCACATCCCGTCCGAGAGCGAGGCCCCGAAGCTGGGCGAAAAGCTGCGGCTGGTGCCGGGGCACTGCGACCCGACGGTGGATCGCTACGACTGGTATGTGGGTGTGCGGGCCGGTCGGGTGGAAAGCCTGTGGCCGGTCGCGGCGCGGGGCGGGATGGCTTAGCCCGGCAGCGACACCTGTGCTGCCCGCACCGCCGCCAGCGTTTGCACGCGGCTGGCCAGCACTTCGTCCAGCCAGTCGCTGCGCATTTCCGGCACCGAGGACAGCAGCAGTTTGGTGTACGGATGATACGGCGGCGCGAAGACTTTGGACGTCTCACCGCCGGCGACCAGTTTGCCCTTCAGCATGACCGCGACCTTGTTGGCGATGCGTTTGACGGTGCCGAGGTCGTGCGTGATGAACAGATAGGCGAGGCCGAGTTCCTCCTGCAACTTCTTCAGCAGGCGCAGAATTTCCTCGCCGACCAACTGGTCCAGCGCGCTGGTGACTTCGTCGCAAATGATCAGGTCCGGCTCGGCAGCGAGCGCGCGGGCGATGCCGATGCGCTGCTTCTGGCCGCCGGAGAGTTCGCCGGGCTTGCGGTTGATAAAAGTCTCCGGCAGATCCATCAGGCGCAACAGTTCCAGCACCCGCTTGCGAACATCCTCACGCGAGCGGCCGAAATAGAATTGGACGGGGCGGCCGATGATTTCGTGCAGCGTCTGGTTCGGGTTCAGCGCCACGTCGGCCATCTGGTAGATCATCTGCACGCGGCGCAACTGGTCCTTGCTGCGGTCCTTCAGCGCAGGCGGCAGGCTTTGGCCCTGGAAGCGGATGTCGCCGGACTGGCGCGGCAACAGGCCGATGATCACGCGCGCGAGCGTGCTTTTGCCGGAACCGGATTCGCCGACCACGGCCACCGTATCGCCGCGCCGGACTTCGACGCTGACATTGTCGATCACGCGCAGCAGCGAATGGTAGCTGGCGACGACGTTGGACACCTGGAGCAGCGGCGCTTCGCCCGTGTCGAGGTCTTCGCGAAAAGCGTGGCCGGCGACGCGCTCGGCGACGAGGCGACGGGTATATTCCTCGCGCGGGGCCTGCAAAATCTGATCGCAGGTGCCGAGTTCGACCATCTTGCCGTGGCGCAGCACCATGATGTGGTCGGCGATTTGCGCGACGACGGCGAGGTCGTGGGTAATGTAGATGGCCGCCGTGCCGTGCTCGCGGATCAGTTTGCGGAAGCTGGCCAGCACTTCCACCTGCGTCGTCACGTCCAATGCGGTCGTCGGTTCGTCGAACACCAGAATGTCGGGCTTGGCTGCCATCGCCATCGCCGCCATCGCACGCTGCAACTGGCCACCGGAGACCTGGTGCGGGTAGCGGTCGCCGAACGTATCCGGGTTGGGCAGTTCGAGTTCGCGGAACAGTCGTTTCGCCGTCGCCTCCGCCTCGGCGACAGAGAGGATGCCGTGCTTGACCGGGATTTCGCACACCTGCTGCATCAGCGTCATCGCCGGGTTGAAGCTGGCGGCGGCACTTTGCGCGATGTAGGACACGCCCGGGCCGCGAAGAGCGCGCCGTTCGGTGGCACTCATCTGGCGGATGTCGCGGCCCTCGAAGAACAATTGCCCGCCCGTCATCCGGCAGCCGCCGCGCGTGTAGCCGAGCGTGCAAAGGCCGATGGTGGATTTGCCCGCGCCGGATTCGCCGATCAGGCCGATCACTTCGCCGCGCTTCAGTTCCAGGCTGACATCGTGGACCAGCGTGGGGCCGTTGCCGCGATCCGTGCGCACTTCGACGCGCAGCTTTTCGACCTTCAGGATGGTCTCGCCGACCTTGCGCCCGTGCCCGCTCATGCGCCTTCTCCATGTGACCGCGAGTGGATCGACAGCATCCAATCGACGACGAAATTGACGCCGATGGTCAGGATCGCGATGGCGCCGGCCGGGTACAGCGGCGCCAGCGAGTCGAGGTTGATCATGTCGCGATAGTCGCGAACCATGCTTCCCCAGTCGGCGTCCGGCGGCTGCACGCCGAGGCCGAGGAAGCTCAGGGCGGCGATGAACAGGAACGCGAAGGAAAAGCGCAGGCCGAATTCGGCGATCAGCGGTGCCATCGCGTTCGGCAGGATTTCCTTGGTGATGACCCACCACAGGCCCTCGCCGCGCACCCGCGCCACTTCGACATACTCCATCGCGGCGATGTTCATGGCCAGCGCGCGGGCGAGGCGGAACACTTTCACGCTGTCCAGGATCGCGATGGTAATAATAAGCACGGGCAGATCGGTGCCGAGCACGGATAGGATGATGAAGGCAAAGATCAGCGTCGGCATCGACAGCAGCAGATCGACGAGGCGCGACAGCCCGAGATCGACCCAGCCGCGCATCACGGCGGCGGTGAAGCCAGTGACCACGCCGATGAAAAACGACAGACAGGTGATGACGAACGACAGCCCGATGGACATGCGGGCGCCGTAGATCAGGCGGCTGAACAGGTCGCGGCCGAGATTGTCCAGACCCAGAATATGCTGCGGATCGGGGTCGCCCCAGGCGTCGCCGACGACATCGGCCTGATCGAACGGGGCGATCAGCGGCGCGCCGAGGGCGGCGATCACGTTCAGCGCAATGATGATCAGGCCGATCAGGGCCGGAATGGTGAGGCGGTGGCCGAGCAGTCGCATGATGTGCCTCCCCCTCTCTAGCGCGGATGCCGCAGGCGCGGATTGCTGAGGATGGCCAGGATGTCGGCGATCATGTTCAGCAGGATGAAGGCGGCGGCGAACACCAATCCGCACGCCTGCACCACCGGCACGTCGTGCTTGGAGACCGCATCGACCATCAACTGGCCGAGGCCGGGATATACGAACACCGCCTCCACCACCACAACGCCGACGATCAGATAGGCGAGGTTGAGCGCGATGACGTTTATGATCGGTGCCAGCGCGTTCGGGAAAGCGTGGCGCACCACGACGCGCCATTTCGGCAGGCCTTTCAGGAACGCCATCTCGATATAAGGGCTCGCCATGATGTTCAGCACCGAGGCACGCGTCATGCGCATCATGTGCGCGACCACGACCAGCACCAGCGTCATCACCGGCAGGAACGTCAGGTATATTCGGTCGAGCGTCGGCGTCTCGGGCGTCACATTCGCCAGGGAAGGGAACCAACCCATCTGCACCGAGAGATATTTGATCAGGATGTAGCCGACCAGATATTCGGGCACGGAGATCGTTAACAACGTCACGAAGTTGACAAGCCGGTCGTACACACCGCCCTGCCAGATCGCGGCCATCAGGCCGAGGGCGACGGCGAGCGGCACGGCGATGATGGCGGCGTAGGCGGCGAGGAAAACGGTGTTTTTCAACCGGGGGGACAACTCCTCCACCACATCGCGCTTGCTCGCGAGCGAGTGGCCCAGGTCGCCGCGCGCGGCGTTGCCGAGCCATTCGCCGTAGCGAACGATGGCTGGGCGGTCCAGGCCGAGTTCCGAGCGCATCTCGGCCAGACTCTCGGGCGTCGCGCTGTTTTGCAGGATGGCGGAGGCGAGGTCTCCGGGCAGGATTTCCGTGCCGACGAAGATCAGGATCGAGGCCGCCCAAAGGGTGATGAGGCCAAGTCCGAGGCGCTGCGCGATCAGACGGAGCAACGGATCATGCCCTCACCCAAAAATTTCACGACAGGCGTGGCGCCCCCCGCGACTGATCGCGAGGGGCTTTAGTTAAAGGCTCAGGATTTCAGCCATGCCTTGTCGGCGATCAGGCCGTTGTCCATGTCGAAGCCGCCATGCGGTGTGTGGCCGCCGACGTTCTTGTTGTGGCCATCGACCCAGTCGCGGAACGCGGGCACAACGGTCGCGCCCTCGTCGTGCAGGATCGCCTGCAATTCCCAGATCATCGCCTTGCGCTTCGTTTCGTCGAGTTCGGCGCGCGAGGCGAGCAGCAATTCGCTGAATTTCGGGTCCTTGAAGTGGCTCTCGTTCCACGGCGCGTCCGGGCCGTAGGCGACGGAGAGCATTTGCGTCGCGGCCGAGCGGCCGGCCCAGTAGCTGGTCACGCACGGACCCTTCAGCCAGACATTGTCCCAGAACCCGTCGGCGGGTTCCTTCTTCACCTCGACCTTTAGGCCAGCTTTGCTGGCACTTGCCTGCATCAGCGTGGCCATGTCCACCGCACCGTTGAAGGCGGCGTCCGACGCCTGGATAGTGATGGTCGGCGTGCCGCCAGCCTTCTTGGCGTAGAACTTCGCCTTGTCGGCATCGTATTTGAACTGCGGCAGCGACGAATTGTAGTACGGGTCCGTCTTCGGAATCGGGTGGTCGTTGCCCACAGTACCGAAGCCCGCGAAGAGCGCCTTGACGATCTGCTCGCGGTCGATGCCCCACTTGAAGGCGAGCCGCAGGTCTGCGTTATCGAACGGCGGGCGGTCGCGCATCATCGAGACGACGGTGTGCCAGCCACCGGCGGCGCGGACGATTTCAAGCTTCGGATTCTTGCCGACGAGGTTGGCGAGTTTCGGATCGAGCCGGTTGATCGCATCGACCTGCCCCGTCACGAGTGCGTTGACGCGGGCACTGGTGTCGTTGATGACGGTGATGTCAATGGCATCCAGATGGCCGCGACCGGCCTTCCAGTAATTCGCGTTCTTGGTACCGTTGAAGCGGACGCCCGGCTCGAACTTGTCGAGTGTGAACGGGCCGGTGCCGACGGGCTTGGACCAGTCGGTGTGGCCGTTCGGCACGATCATCATGTGATAGTCGGTCAGCACGTAGGCGAAATCGGCGTCGCCGCTGTCGAGCGTGATGCTGATTTGGTTGGCATTCAGCTTCTTGACGTCCTTGACGACCTTGAACGAGCCGGCGGCGCCGGATTTGGTCTGGCCGCGATGCAGGTTGATCGAGTAGATCGCGTCGTCGGCGTCGAACGTCTTGCCGTTGGTGAAGGTGACGCCCTTCTTCAGGTTCAGAATCCACTCGGCGGCGCCGGGCTTGATCTCCCAGCTCTCGGCCAATTCCGGAATCGGCTTGCCGTCCTGGCCCCACTCCACAAGGCCGCTGTAGAGCGCGCGGCCGGCATCGACCATCACGGAGTCGGTCCAGGTCGTCGGATCGGTGCTGTCGGTGGTGCTGCCGCCGCCGAGCCCTAGGCGCAGCGTGCCGCCCTTGCGCGGGGTTTCGGCGGCGTGCGCCTCGACGCTGCCGAGCATGGTCGAAACAAGCGCGGCACTCGCGCCCAGTGCGGCGGCGCGGCCCAGGAATTCCCGGCGCGAAACGCGGCCGTCCTGATGCTGCTGCTTGAGGAACTCGAGTTCAGTCATGGTCTGGTGCCTCTCCCGGAGTTTGGCGTCGCGGCGCGCGGGCCGGACAAGACGAAAACAGGTGGCACCCCACCGCGCAAAGCACGAAGGGTGCCACCTGTTCTGCGGTGAACAGATGCGTGATGATCTGTTGGGACATACCCGGAGTCAACCGGGGGGAAAGCGCATCGGTTTTCCAGATGCACCTATGACTCGCGAAGCGAAACGACGAATCACGCGCCCCAGCCAATGACAGCCTTGGTTTCCAGAAATTCCTCCAGCCCCCAGCGCCCGTATTCGCGGCCGTTGCCGGATTGGCGGTAGCCGCCGAAGGGGGCGAACAAATCCCATCCCGCCTCGTTCAGCGTGACGTTGCCGGCACGCAGGCGTCCAGCCACCGCCCGCGCCTCGGCGATGTCTGCGGTGCTCTCGCCGGACTGGACGAAGGCCGCGAGGCCGAACGGCGTGTCGTTGGCCATTTCGATGGCCTGCTCCAGCGTGTCGTACGGCAGGATCGACAGGACCGGGCCGAAAATCTCCTGCCGCGCGATGGTCATGTCGTTGCGGACGCCGGCAAAGACGGTGGGGCGGACATACCATCCACGATTGAGGTTTTCGGGACGCCCGACGCCGCCGGTAGCGAGCCGCGCACCCTCGTCGATGCCGGATTGGATCAGGGCCTGAATCCGCTCGAACTGCCGGCCGCTTACGACCGGGCCGAGCGTGGTCGCGTCCTCCGCCGGGTCGCCGACGACGAAGGCGCGGGCGGCTTCGGCGGCCAGAGCGGCGGCTGCGTCGTGGTCGGCGGCGGGGACGAACAGGCGGCTGGGCGCGTCGCAGGATTGGCCGTTGTTGTTGAAGCAGCCGGCGACCCCGCGCACCACGGCGGCGGCGAGGTCGGCGGACGGCAGCACGATGTTGGGCGACTTGCCGCCCAGTTCCTGCGCCACGCGCTTGACGGTCGGCGCCGCCAACGCGGCAACGCGCGTGCCGGCGCGGTTGGAGCCGGTGAAGGAGATCATGTCGATGCCGGGGTGGCTCGCCATCGCCTCCCCGACCGTGGGGCCGTCGCCCGGCACCATGTTGAACACGCCCGGCGGCGTGCCGGCCGCATGCATCGTCTCGGCCCACAGGATGGCGGAGATCGGCGACATTTCGGAGGGTTTCAGGACCATCGTGCAGCCGGCGGCGAGCGCCGGGGCGACCTTGCAGACGATCTGGTTGACCGGCCAGTTCCAGGGCGTGATCAGGCCCGCGACGCCGATCGGTTCGCGCAGGATGCGGGTGTTGCCGAGTCTGTGGGCGAAGTCGAACGATTCCAGTACCGTGACGATCGTCTCCAGATGCGCGGTGCCGGAGGGCGCCTGCGCCTCTCGCGAGAAGGCGATGGGGGTGCCCATTTCGCGGGTCATCGCCTGCGCGAACGCCTCGAAGCGGGCATTGTATTCCGCGATGATCCGGCGGATCAGGGCGATGCGGTCGGCAACCGAACTGGCGGCGAAGGCCGGCAGGGCGCGCTGGGCGGCGGCCACCGCGCGGTCCACCTCCGCCGCGCCAGACAGGCCGAGGGTCAAAATGACCTCCTCGGTGGCGGGGCTGACGAGGTGGTACGGCACCGGCGCCACCGGATCGACCCATGCGCCGTCGATGTAAGCCTGCGCCTCGTGTGCCATCGATCTGCCACCCGCCTTGGTGCCGCTGGTTCGCACGGCGGCTTGAATGGGGCAAGTTGGCGGCCGAGCGATTCCGGAGACGCACATGTCGGCCGCCGATCTGACCGCCGCGCCCCCCAGCCGGCGGTCTCAGGGCTTGTTGCTAGTAACGGCCGGCAGCGTGCTGTGGAGCACCACCGGGCTGTTCGTCCGTATGGTCGATCTCGATCTGTGGTCGATCCAGGTCTGGCGCTCGCTGTTCGCCGCCGCCTCGCTGCTGCTGCTGGTCGTGATCGAGCACGGGCGGGGTACCCCGCGCGCGTTTCGCGCCATCGGCCGGCCGGGGCTGGCGCTGGTGCCGGTATCGGCGGTTTCGATGGCGTCTTATGTCGCCGCCTTGCAGGCGACCAGCGTGGCCAACGTGCTGATCATCTACGCCACCGTGCCGCTGCTGGCGGCCGGCATCTCGTATCTGTGGATCGGCGAGCGGGCCGGCCGGCGCACGCTGGTCGCGGCGGTGGCGGCGCTGGCGGGGATCGTCGTGATGGCCGGGGGTGCCGGCGGTGGGCGCAACCTGCTGGGCAACACGCTTGCTTTCGTGATGACCGCGACCTTCGCGTTGCAGGTGGTGACGGCGCGGCGGCATCCCGGCCTGTCGATGGCGGTCGTGAACGCGCTCGCGGCGTTGGTCTGCGCGGCGGTGGCGTGGCCGCTGATGGGTGCCGGTGTACCGGACGGGCGCACGCTGCTGGTTTTGGCGCTGTTCGGCATTGTCACGACCGGCGCCTCCAACCTGCTGTTCCTGCTCGGCGCACGCCACATCCCGTCCGGCGAGGCCGGGTTGCTGGGGTTGCTGGACACGGTGCTGTCACCGTTGTGGGTGTGGCTGGCGTTCGGGGAGACGCCGACGGGTGCCGCGCTGCTGGGCGGCGGCATCGTGTTGGCCGCCGTCGTATGGTACCTTGGCGGCGGGCGGCGCGGAGGGATTTAGCATGGCAGACATCGACCCGCTGCTGCGGCCGTATCGGCTGAAGCACTTGGCGCTGCGCAACCGCGTGATGAGCACCGCGCACGAACCCGCTTACTCCGACGACGGGATCCCGAAAGAGCGGTATCGGCTCTATCATGTCGAGAAAGCCAAGGGCGGTGCCGCCCTGACGATGACGGCCGGGTCGGCCGTGGTGTCGCGCGACAGCCCGCCCGCGTTTGGCAACCTGCTGGCCTATAAGGACGAGATCGTGCCCTGGCTGCGCGAACTGGCCGACGAGTGCCATGGCCATGGCGCCGCCGTGATGATCCAGTTGACGCATCTGGGCCGGCGCACCGGCTGGAACAAGGCGGACTGGCTGCCGGTGCTGGCGCCCTCCCCGCTTCGCGAGCCGGCCCATCGCGCGTTTCCGAAAACCATCGAAGAATGGGACATGGACCGCATCGTCGCCGACTATGCGAGTGCGGCGCAGCGGATGCAGGCGGCGGGCCTGGATGGGCTGGAGATCGAGGCATACGGGCATCTGCCTGACGGATTCTGGTCGCCCGCGACCAACACGCGCACCGACGAGTACGGCGGCAGCCTGGACAACCGGATGCGTTTTTCGCTGCGCGTGGTGCAGGCGATGCGCGATGCCGTCGGGCCGGATTTTCTGCTCGGGCTGCGCATGGTTGCCGACGAGGCGTGGGACATCGGCATGTCGCGCGCGGACGGCATCGAGATCGCGCGGCGGTTCAAGGCGTCGGGCATGGTCGATTTCCTCAACATCATCCGTGGCCATATCGAACACGACAATGCGCTGAACGAGGTGATTCCGCTGGCCGGCATGCGGTCGGCGCCACACCTGGATTTTGCCGGCGAGGTGCGCGCGGAGGTGGGCATCCCGGTGTTCCATGCCGCGCGCATCGCCGATGTCGCGACCGCACGGCACGCGATTGCAAGCGGCAAGCTCGACATGGTGGGCATGACACGCGCGCTGCTGGCCGACCCGCACATCGTCGCCAAAGTCGTGCGCGGCGAGGAGCAAAACATTCGCCCCTGCGTCGGTGCCACCTATTGCCTGGATCGCATCTACGAGGGCCACGAGGCGCTGTGTATCCACAACGCGGCCACCGGGCGCGAGGCGACGATGCCGCATGTGATTGCGCGCAGCGCGGAACGCAAGCGCGTGGTCGTCGTCGGCGCCGGGCCGGCGGGCCTGGAAGCGGCGCGGGTGGCCGCCGAGCGTGGGCACTCGGTATTGCTGTTCGAGGCGACGGAGAAGGCGGGCGGGCAGATCCTGCTGGCCACGCGCGCTCCGCGCCGGCGCGACCTGATCGGCATTGTCGATTGGCGCATCGCGCAGCTTGAGCGGCTTGGCGCGGAGCTTCGGTATTCGACCTACGCGACGCAGGACGATGTGTTGGCGGAGGCGCCCGACATCGTGGTCGTCGCCACCGGCGGCGTGCCGAATACCGACATCCTTGCCAGCGGCAACGAGTTGGTCGCGTCCAGTTGGGATATCATCTCGGGGCAGGTCAAGGCTGCGCCGAGGACGTTGGTGTTCGACGACAACGGCGCGCATCCCGGCATGCAGGCGGCGGAGGCGTTGGCGGAGGCGGGATCGGCGGTGGAGATCGTCTCGCCCGAACGGTTCTTTGCGCCCGAGATGGGCGGCATGAATCACGCGCTGTATGCGCGCGCCTTCAATCGCCTGGGTGTGCGCGTGACGATCAATTCCCGTCTGATGTCGGTGCGGCGCGACGGCAACGAACTGGTTGCCACTATCGGCAGCGATTACGGCGCGCGCAGCGAAGAACGCCGCGTCGATCAGGTGGTGGTGGAGCACGGCACGCTGGCTGCGGACGAACTCTACTGGGCGTTGCAGCCGCACTCGAAGAATCTCGGCGAGGTCGATTACGAGTCGCTGGTCGCGGGGCGGCCGCAAACCGTGGTGCGCCATGCGGCCGGAAAATTCCGGCTGTTGCGAATCGGCGATGCCGTCCACAGCCGCAACATCCATGCGGCCGTCTATGACGGGCTGCGCTACGCGAAGGATTTTTGATGCGCGCCGTCGAGACGTTCCGGCGCCGCAGGCGGTGCGCGATTATCTGACGCTGGACCCCGGCCTTCGCCGGGGCGACGAGGTTAATCGGCTGTTTCCACGGGAGTCCTTACCCCGGCAACTCCGACCACAGCGGATACAGCGCCGGTTCGTCCTCCTCCACCGGCGGGAAGCGGAACACCGGGACGAAGAACACGTTGTCGGTCAGGTCGTCGTTGACGCGCGAAACTTCGCCGAGCACCGCCATCGCGTGGCCCGGAGCGGGAGTCAGCCGGTGGGCCTGCCCCGGCGGCAGGGTGATGCTTTCGCCCTGGTGCAGAATGATCGATTCGCGGGTTGCAACCTGCCGCGTCTGCGCGTCGATGCGGACCGTCACCGGCAGGTCGAGCGGCGCGCCGGTCTCGTCGGTGTCGCAGACCTGCACGTCGAGCGGTGCCGCGCCGCGCACGATGATGTCCTCCATCTTGAAGCGATGGAAATGGAACGGCGCCTCCTGCCCCGCGCGCAGCACGAGAAATTTCTCCGCGTAGCTGCGGTCCTCGTCGTGGCCGACGAGGCCGTTGCGGGTGCATAGCAGCAAAATCCCCTGGCGGGCGAAATCGCCGAAGCCGAAATCGGTCACGTCCCAGCCGATCTGGCGGCGCTTGCAATAGGCGGCGGCATCCGGGTGCGCGGCCCATTCGGCGGGCGACCAGCGCGCCCAGGGCGGCAGCGCCAGCCCGGCCCCCGCGAACAACTCCGCCGCCTCGCGCAACAGCGCATTGATGTGCGACCGTTTCATCGTCCCCTCCCCGGGCATTTGGGCGAAGGCTAGCATCGGCCGGTGGGCGAGGCGAGGCACGCCCATTTTTATTGCTATATCGTAATAATATGGGCGTGCCAAGGCGCCGGCTTTTCCCAAGTCGAAAATTTTGGGGCTCGGATGGGTGGCCGTTGGCCGAGGCCGTCGGCGGGGAGCGGACGCCGCGCGTGCGGGGCGAGGCGGCTTGCGCTTCGGGGGCGCATGTCGGGCCGTCGCCGGGGCGCGGGGCAACTGGTGCCGCTGTCCGGGGCGAGGAGCGGGACGGGGAGCGGGACGGGTCGGGCCGTGCCGCCGTGTCGGACTGTCCGAGTGGATTTTTCGCCTGCGGGCGATGCCGCAGCTTCGGCAGCCCCGGCTTCGGGAGCCTGGGCCGGAATTTCGGCGGCTTGCTCGGCGGCTGCGGCTGCTGCGGCTTGCCGCTCGGCGATGCGGGCCGCGAGGAGGGCGAAATCCCGGCCGATGCCACGGAGCTGGTCCTCGATCCTGGCGATCAGCCAGCGCGGCAGGCACCAGCCGGCCCGCGCCAGCAGCGCCTGGATCAGAAACTCGATCAATATCCCGAGGCGCTCGGCCGGGGAAAGGTTTGGGGTGTTGTTCACGGTGTGAAGTTAGTATAATTGATGTGTTCTGGGCAAGCGAAATTATCGGCTCGGTTGGGAAGCAGGGACGACGGCCGCCAATCGGAGCGGGAACGGCGATTGCATATTGCCGGCGCCCGCCAATCGCCTAGCCTTCCCCGCCGACAATCCAGGTGCTCCATGCCGATCCCCTCCCCGCTCGACGACGCCCCCGACCTGTGCCGCCTCGGCGTCGCCGACCTGACCGCCCGCTACGCCGCCGGCACGCTCTCGCCGGTCGAGGTGGCGCAGGCCTGCCTGGGCCGCGCCGCCGCCATCAATCCGCGCTTCAACGCTTTCACGCTGATCGACGAGGAAGTGGCGCTGACGTCCGCACGCGCCAGCGAGGCGCGGTGGAAGGCAGGCACGCCGCTCAGTGCCATCGACGGCGTGCCGACGACGATCAAGGACATCGTGTGGGTGAAAGGCTGGAACGTCCGCTACGGCACCCGCACCATCCCGGGCATCACCGCCGCCGAGGACGCGCCGGCGGTGCGGCTGTTGCGGGAAGCGGGGGCGGTGTTCCTTGGCCTGACCACGACGCCGGAATTCGGCTGGAAGGCGCTGACCGACAGCGCGCTGACCGGCATCACCCGCAACCCGTGGAACCCGGAGCGAACGCCCGGCGGCTCCTCCGGCGGGGCCGCCGTCGCGGCGGCGACCGGGGCCGGCGTGCTGCATCTAGGCACCGACGGCGGCGGCTCGATCCGCATTCCCGCCGGCTTCACCGGCATCGTCGGCCATAAGCCCACGTTCACGCGGGTGCCTGCCTACCCGGCCAGCCCGTTCGGCACCGTTGCCCATATCGGCCCGATGACGCGGACTGTCGCCGACGCGGCGGCGATGCTGGATGCGATGTCCGGCCGCGATTTTCGCGACTGGTATCAAAGCCCGCTGACTTTTCCGCCCGCGACGCCGCTGGTGCCGAGGCCGCTCGCCGGCTTGCGCGTCGGCGTCTGGGACACGCCGGCCAAGGGCCGCGTGGCGGCGGACGTGCGGGCGGTGTTCGAGGGCGCGTTGGCGAAACTGAGCAATGCGGGCGCCGTGCTGGCGCCCATCGCGCTGCCCGCCGAAAACCTGTGGGAGCTGTTCAACGCCCACTGGTATCCGGGTGCGGCCGCCCGCCTTGCCGCGCTGCCGCCCGACAGCCTGCATCTGATCGAAGCCGGCCTGCGCGAGATCGCCGAGATCGGCGCCCGGTACAGCAGCATCGAGATGATCAACGCCGCCGGCAAGCGCGCGCAGTTCGGCGCCGATTTCGACCGGCTGTTCGATGCCTGCGATGTCATCGTCTCGCCCGCCGTGGCGCTGACCGCCATCGAGGCGGGCAAGGAAGTGCCGGACGGCAGCGGCCTCGCCCGCTGGACGGAATGGGCCGGCTTCTCCTATCCGATCAATCTGTCGCAGTCGCCCGCCAGCATCGTCCCCGCCGGCTTCGGGGCGGACGGACTGCCGGTGGGTCTGCAACTGATCGGCCGGCGCGGCGACGATGCCGGCGTGCTGGCGTGTGCGGCTTCGTTCGAAGCCTTGGGGGTTTGATGTACGATACGATCATCGTCGGCGCGGGTTCCGCCGGCTGCGTGCTGGCCAACCGGCTGTCGGCCGATCCGGGCCGGAAAGTGCTGGTGCTGGAAGCCGGGCGCGCGGCGCCGCTGGCATCGTCGATCCCGGCCAACTGGGTGACGATGTTCAACACCGAAGCCGACTGGGGCTACCACACCGTCCCGCAGGAAGGCTGCAAGGGCCGCCGCATTTTCTGGCCGCGCGGAAAAATGGTGGGCGGCTCGGGGGCGCTCAACGCGATGATCTACATTCGCGCTTTGCCCTCCGACTACGACGGCTGGGACGCGAATGGTGCGACCGGATGGGCGTGGAAGGATGTGTTTCCGACGTTTTTGAGGTCGGAGAACAATCCGCGCTACGGCAACTCGCCCTACCACGGCGTCGGCGGGCCGCTGACGATCTCGGACGTGCCGTATGTCTGCCCCACCGAGCGCAAATGGATGGAGGCGGCGCAGGCGGCGGGCCTGCCGTTCAACGACGATTTCAACGGCGAGTCGCAGGAAGGGGTTGGGCTGTTCCAGTTGACGGTGAAGGACGGCGAGCGGTTCGGCACCGGCAGGGCATTTTTGCGGCCGGCGCAGGAGCGCGAGAATCTGACGCTGCGAACCGGCGTGCTGACGATTCGGGTGCTGGTGGAGAATGGCCGCGCCGTGGGCGTCGAGTTTCTCGACAAGGGGCGGCTGGAGGTCGCGCATGCGTCGTCCGAAGTCGTGCTGTCGTCCGGCAGCATCGGGTCGGCGCAGTTGCTGCTGCTGTCGGGGATCGGGCCGGCGGACGAGCTGTCCGCAGTCGGCGTCGATCCGGTCCACGATCTGCCCGGCGTCGGCAAATCGCTTCAGGACCACATCAACATCCCGATCACGTTCGCCACGCGCGAGCCGGTCGGCATCGGCGGCATGACCGAGGCGGAATTGGATGCCGCCTTTGGCGAGTGGCAGAAAAGCCGCACCGGGGCGCTCACGTCCAACTGGGCCGCCGCGGGCGGTTTTGCGCGCAGCCGGGCGGACGTGGCGGAGCCGGACTTGCAGTTGTACGGCGTGATTTCAGCCAACCGCGACCATGCGCGCTACATCGCGGGCGCGCCGGGCATCACGCTGCACGCCACGCTGCAACGGCCGGACAGCATCGGGTCGCTGACGCTGCGCTCGGCCGATCCGCTGGAACACCCGGCGCTCGACCCGCGCTATTTCGCGTCGGACGAGGACGGCAGCGACATCGCCACGATGATCGACGGGGTGAAGCTGAACCGGCGCATCGCGGCTCAGTCGCCGTTGCGCGAATTGATCACGCACGAGATCACGCCGAGCGCCGAGGCGCAGACGGACGCGGCCATCGCCGACTTCATTCGCGGCCATTGCACGACGCTGTATCACCCGACCAGCACCTGCCGCATGGGCACCGACGATCTGGCCGTGGTGGACCCGCAGTTGCGGGTGCGCGGCATCGCGGGGCTGCGCGTGGCAGATGCGTCGGTGTTCCCGCGCATGGTCTCGGGCAACACCAATGCGCCGACGATCATGGTGGCGGAGCGGGCGGCGGGGTTTATCGCCGGGTAGGCTGCGCCGCTGTCGCGCGGCGCAGCCTTGTCGTTCCGGTCCCCGCCGTTCAACTTGCGACGGCGGCGAGGTCGGCCTGCAACTGGGCGATGTTGAAGCCGGGCGCGAAGCCCGGCTGCGCCGCTTCCGGCGGCAGGATCGCATACGCCTCGTCCACGCATTCGTCCCACCAGGCCCAGGTGCCCTGCTGCGTGTTGCCCCAGGTCAGGACCGTCACGCCGGTCTGGTCGTAGGCCACGGCCACCACGGCATGACCGTCGTTGGTTAGCGTGCCCGGCGTCCAGGGCTTGTGCGCGTCGAAATCGGCGATCGCGTTCTGCTGCACCTGAAAGCCGATATACACCGCGCCGAACAACTGAATCGCCTGCTGGACATGCGTGTGGTTCTTCGGGTCGATGCTGACATAGCCAAGGATCTTGTCGTTGGCGACCGCATGTTGCCGCCAGTAGGTCAGCACGTCGGCTTCGTTCAGGCCGCTGTCCACGCCGCCCGTCAGGTGGAAATATAGCTTCTTCACCGTCTGCACGGTCGGGATCGTCTTGTGGCCCAGCATGCCGCGAAACGTCGTGACGGTGTGGGCCAGTGCCGCGATGGTGCAGTCGCCCAGCGTGTCGTTGCCGTCCATCGGGAACAGCACCGTCGGGTCCGAGACGTGCAGCGCGTCGTAAACCCGGGCGAGCGTGTTGATCGACGGCGGTGGCGGGGCGATCCCGGCGGCCACGTAGGATCTGAAGCGCAGGGTGCGGTAATCGACTTTCGGCGGATGTTTTCCGAACCGATAGCTCATGATGTCCTCCCGGTATGGGTGAATGAGCCGGCGGCGTCGCCTGCGCGACCTTCGGCTCGCCGGGGACATTGGCGCCCTAATGTGACGAAGTGTGTGAGCCGCATCACAGCCCTATGCGGATCGTCGCAAAATGCCGTGGAAATTTCGGTGTCCGCCTATCGGGCGTCGGGCAACACTCAGGCCATCACCGGCCGCACCATGTAGCGGGCCTCGCGGCCATAGCTCAGCAGCGCGGTGGAGGCCGGCGCCTCGTGAAAGCCGAAGCGCGCCCAGTAGGGCGGCGTGCCATGCACGGCGACCAGCGACAGCCAGACGTAGCCGTTGCGGCCGGCCACGGCTGTCATGGCCCTCAGCGCCGAGCCGCCGAGGCCCCGGCCCTGCATCGCCGGCAACAGCGCCACGTCGTGAACGTGCAGCGTATCGGCGTCCGCCGGCAGAGCGCGCAGCAGCGTGTCGAGCGCAGGGGGTTCGCCCAGCTTGGTCGGATGGGCGATCGCATATCCCCCTTGCGTCATCCAGCAGCCGCCCGGGAACAGCGCCAGACGTTCGGCGAACACCGCCGCGCGTTCCGGCACGTCGGCATGCACCACATCGCCGATCCGCACGACGGAGGCGATATCTGCCGACACCATCGGGCGCCACATGCCCCCCGTCACCCCAGACCCGGCACGCCGAGGGCCGCACCGGTCACACCGGACGAGGCGTCCGACAGCAGAAACGCCAGCACGTCGGCCACCTGCGCCGGCGTCACCCACCGCGACGGATCGGCATCCGGCATGGCCGCCCGATTCTGCGGCGTGTCGATGGTGCCGGGCAGCACGGCGTTGACGCGGACGCGGTCGCCCTTGGTTTCCTCGGCCATGCTCTCCACCAGCCGCAGCACGGCGGATTTCGATGCGGCATAGGCAGCCATCCCGGCCGCCGCGCGCAGCGCGGCACCGGCCGAGATCGCGACCAGGCTGCCGCCACCGGCGCTGCGCAGATGCGGCAGGGCGGCGGAGAAGATGTTCAGCACGGTGAACAGATTGATGCGCAGCATCCGCTCCCACAAATCGGGCGCGCTCTCGGCGGTCGGCGCCATCGCGAATGTGCCGACCGTCGCCGCCACGCCGTCGATGCGGCCGAGCGCCGTGGCCGCCTGCTCGACCGCCGCGCGCGCCACCGCCGGGTCCGACAGGTCCGCAACGGCGACCGGCAGCACGGCCGCCTCGGCGCCGAAGCGGGCGGTCAGCGCCGCCGCCGTCCGGTCGAGTGCCGCCACGCGATGCCCGCGCGACACCAGAAGCGTGGTGAGCGCCGCCCCGACATTGCCCGCTGCCCCCGTCACGATGAACATTTTCTGCGCAATCATGTGCCGTTTCCCAATAATTGACGTTTCAGGCGCCGCCGGCAAGGCGGGAAAGTGCCACGTTTGCGAGCGAAAGCGCGAAAAAGACGCCCCCCGCGCGGGCCGGCAAGTCCACTTCGCCCACGCCGAGCAGCGAGACGATCCAGCCGGCGGCCAACCAGCCGAGCGCCGCGACTCCGAAGGCGCCGGCCGCCGCCAGGATGGTTCGATACTTGACGATCATGTTACAGAACTCGCGCGCTGGCGGGATCGACGCGCAACACCAGAAGGTCGCCCCGCCGCTCCAGCGCGCCTTCCAGGCGCACCCGCAAACCTGTCAAGCGCAGCAACCCGTCCGGCAGCCGGCCGCCGTCCGGCCCCGCGAGCAGGAAAAAGCTGCTGCCCTCGGCGGGTTGGACCGAGACCAGCACCGGCGGGATGTCGCCGGCGAAGCACAGGCGGGCGCAGGCGCGGTGGGCGATGCCGCTGCCGGGCCGCATCGCGCCGGTGCCGCATTTGCCGTCGCAAATCTCGCCCACGATCGCCCAGCGACCGAGCGGCTCGGCGGCGGCCAGCGGCGGCAGGGGATCGGCGAGCGGCTGCAATTGGGCCGGGTCGTTGACCACCAGCATCTGCAAATCGCCGCGCTGTAGCAGCGTGCCCGCCGCCCGCACGCCCTGCCCGGCCAACGCCATGGACACCTGCGCCTTGCCGAACGCGCTGAGCAGGACCGTATGGCCGAGCGGATGCGCCGCGTCCGGCGGCAGGCGGATCAGCGGGTACGGCGCCGCCGTCAGCGTGCCGCGCACCTCCCGGTCCCCGGCCCAGTCGCCGCTGCCGGAATCGTCGGTGGCACGGCCGAGGGCGAGCGGCAGCAGCAGCGCGAGCGTCAGCAGACCAAGCGCCGCGCCGATCAGCGGCAGGCGCAGGCCGACGGGGAGCCGGTTCTCCCAGCCGATGAAGAACGGCGTCACGCAAGCACCAGCGGTGGTGTGCGCGTGCCCGGCGGGTTCGGCAGTACTGCCACGAACAGCGTTTCGCCCTCGGCCCGCAGCGCGTAAGTCCGCACCCGCTCCGTGAACGGCGGCGGCGAGCAGCCGTCGTCGGGGCGGTACTGGTAGCCGTGCCAGGGGCAGACGATCAGGCCATCGATCACGCGACCCTCGCCGAGCGGGCCATTTTGATGGGCGCATAGGTTGGCCAGGGCGGAAAACCCGCCCGCGTGGCGGAAGACCGCGACCGACGCGCCGCCCGGCACGCGCACCACGACCGCCCGATCCTGCGGCACCGACGTGGCCGGGCCGAGCGCCACCCAGTCGGCGGCCGGCGGTGCCACGAAGATCAGCGCGTTGTGGGCTGTGCAGCCACCCAGACAGGATGCCCGCGGGTACAGCACA
>CAJCJG010000045.1 GCA_903970625.1 Solirubrobacterales bacterium 70-9
CCTGGCGATCAGCCAGCGCGGCAGGCACCAGCCGGCCCGCGCCAGCAGCGCCTGGATCAGAAACTCGATCAATATCCCGAGGCGCTCGGCCGGGGAAAGGTTTGGGGTGTTGTTCACGCACATATGTTAGTATGCATGACGTTATCTGGGCAAGCGGAAAATCATGTTGGGACATAAAATCGCGCGCGGCGGCGGGGGCCGGGCCAGCTTCTGCCGGGCGACGTTCAAACGATCCCGCGCTCGACCGCTGCGTCCCGCACCGCCTCGGACAATGCGATGTTCAGCCGGAACGCCACGCGGGCCTCGTGCAACAGCCGCTCTGGCGCCGCCGCCGCGTCCAGCGCCGACCGCCACGCGGCTTTTGTGGCCGGGATGTCGGCCACGTCGGAGAAATCGTAGAAACTCAGCGCCGCCGCCGGCAGCGCCAGCGTGCGTGCCAGCAATTTGCCGAGCATTTGTCCGCCGCTCAGATCGCCCAGCGTGCGGACATAGGCGTGGGCGATCAGCAGCGTCCCGTCGCCTTCCGCCGCGCGGGCCACCCGGGCTGCGTAGCGCGCCCCCGCCGGCAGCAGCGCCGGCCAGTTCGGGCCGCACAGCGCCGTCACATCGGCTTCGATGCGTCCGGCACGATACAGTTCGGGCCGTGCGAAGGGCCGCAACAGCGCCGTCTCCCGCGCCAGCCCACCCTCGATCGCCCGATAGACCGGCAGCAGGTTGCGCAGCAGCAGCGCATAGCCCGCCCGTCCGGCCCGCCCGCGCAGCATGTCCGACACAAAGCCCGATCGTTCGGCCCTGGTGTGCAGGCCGGCCGTGGCGACACGCAGTCGCGCGGAAAACGCGGTGTCAGCCAAGCGCCACTCGCGTCTTTGCCGCAGCGCGCCAACAATGTAGCCGCCAATTGGCCGGGTGCCCCGCCCCGAACAAAGCGCCGCCGCCGACTTGGGTGCCGACTTGGCGTGTCCGCGCGCGCTGACATGTCGGCTCCGGCGCAACATGAAAATTCGGTTGACGTAAACCCAGCACGACATTCTCCTATCATTTTTTATCGCTTTAGGATTATAAGGGGGAATCACGCTCATGCGCCAAGAAGGCGCGGCGCGCGCAATCGACGGCGAGCCGGAGCAAGATTTTCTATGGCCTTGGTAAACATCGCGCAACCCGACCTGACACTTCTCCTCGATCTCGACGGAGTGATCCGCCGAGCGACATCCTCGCAGTCGGTGGGCGAGGACGGCGTGGCCGCCTGGGTGGGCCGGCCCTGGACCGATACGGTCGAGGGGATCGCCGGCGACAAGGTGCGCCGCATGGTGGAGGACGCTCGCCGCAGCGGCGTCTCCGCCTTTCGCCAGATCAACCAGCGTTTCCCGTCCGGCCGCGAGCTGCCGATGGAGTTCACCACCGTCCGCCTCGGCGGGCGGGACGGCATGATCGCCGTCGGCCGCAACCTGCAAGCGGTCAGCGAACTGCAATCCCGCCTGATCGCCGCGCAACAGGCGCGCGAGCAGGATTACTGGAAGCTGCGCGCGGTCGAAACCCGCTACCGCCTGCTGTTCGACGCAACCCACGAAGCCGTGCTGGTGCTGACGGTCGAGGGGCTGCGGGTGGTCGAGGCCAACCCCGAGGCGCTGCGGACGCTGGGTTTCACCCCCGGCTGGGAATTCACCCGCGAAGTCGCACCCGCCGACATGGAGGCGTTCCGGGCGATGCTGGTGCGCGTTCGCGAGCACGGCCGCACGCCCGGCATCATCGTCCATCTCGGCCCGAACCGGACGCCGTGGGTCACGCGCGCGACGCTGATGGTGTCCGAACCCGGCCCGGTGTTCCTGCTGCAACTCGCGCCCACGATGCCCGCGCAGCCGGATGCGGTTCGCGCCGATCCGGTGCCGGTGGACACACTTCTGGAGCGCCTGCCGGACGGTTTTGTCGCCATCGACCCGGACGGCACGATTCGCCGTGCCAACGGCGCATTTCTCAATCTGGTGCAGGTGGGCGCGGAGGGGACGGTGGTTGGCCAGTCGCTCGGCCGCTGGCTTGGCATGCCCGGCGCCGACCTGTCGGCCTTGCTGGCAGGTGTGCAGCGCCACCGCATGGTTCGGCTGTTTGCCACCCGCATTCAGGGCGAGCTCGGGCTGGAAACCGAGGTCGAGGTCGCCGCCGCCGGCAACACCGACATCCGCCCGCGCGTGCTCGGCGTGGTGATCCGCGACATTGGCCGCCGCGTTCCGTCGGGCCTGGACGATATGAACCAGGCGGAGCCGCCGCTGGCCTCCACCATCGCCGCCATGTCCGGCAAGGTTGGCCGAACACCGCTGCTGCAACTGGTCCGTGAAGCCACCAGCGCCGTCGAGCGCCATTATATCGAGGAAGCCCTCGAACTGGCTGCCGGTAACCGCACGGCTGCTGCCGAACTCCTCGGCCTCAGTCGCCAGAGCCTGTATGTCAAGCTCAACCGCTACGCGATGGACGGGGCCTCGCTGGCGGCTGCCGCCGAACAAGGCGACTGATCCGGCTCTCAGGCCGAAGATCGAGGCTGGCGCCGAAACGCCATACCGTTCAATGTCTTCACAGGGGGCCGGCACATCATAAGTGCGCGGCCGGGAGGGCTACCGCATGGTCGCGCGTCCGGCCAGCCCGCCGGCGTTCGGCGAGGCCGACCTGTCGAACTGCGAGCGCGAGCAGATTCATCTGCCCGGCTCGATCCAACCGCACGGCGCCCTTCTGCTGGTGCGCCTGCCTGACCTGCTCATCGAGGGCGCCAGCGCCAATGCCGCCGATTTTCTTGGGCTGACGGGCCATCTGATCGGCCGCACGGTGGCTGACCTGGGCGGCGACCTCGCCGAGGTGATCCTGCCGAATCTCGATGAGGGGCTGCACAATGTCCCCGTCGCCGTGCGCGGCCATGTCGGGCGGCCGCTGCGCGCGTTCGACCTGTTGCTGCATCGGCCGCCGGGCGGCGGGCTGGTCATCGAACTCGAACAGGCCGGCCCGGTCGTCGATCTGGCGGTCCATGTCGAACGCGCGCTGCAAACCATCCTCGGCGCCAGTTCGCTGCTGTCCCTGGCCGACGAGTCGGCACGCCTGTTCCGCGATCTGACCGGCTATGACCGGGTGATGCTGTACCGGTTCGACGACGAAGGCCACGGCGAGGTGCTGTCCGAGCAGCGGCGCTCCGGCCTGGAATCCTTCCTCGGCAATCGCTATCCGGCCTCCGACATCCCGCAAATCGCCCGTCGTCTGTACGAGCGCAATCGCGTCCGTGTGCTCGCCGACATCGAATACACGCCGGTCCCGCTGGAGCCGGCCAGTGCGGGCAGCGCCCTCAACATGTCGCTGTGCGTGCTGCGCAGCGTATCGCCGATCCATGTGCAGTATTTGCGCAACATGGGCGTGCGCGCGACGCTGGTCGTGTCTTTGATGGTCGGCGGTCGTCTCTGGGGCCTGATCTCCTGCCACCACTACGAGCCGCGCTTCGTGTATTTCGAGATCCGCGCCGTCTGCGAGTTGCTGGCCGAAGCCGTCGGCACCCGCATTGCCGCCCTGCAAAGCTTTTCCGAGGGGCAGGCCGAACTCTCCGTCCGCCGCCTGGAAAAACGCATGGTGGAAGCGATCTCGCGGGAGGGCGACTGGCGCACCGGGCTGTTCGACGGCTCGCAATCGGTGTTGCAGGCCCTCGGCGCCACTGGGGCTGCGTTGCTGTACGAGGGGCAAAGCCAGACCGCCGGGGACGTGCCGGGCACCCAGCAATTGCGCGAACTGGGCGCGTGGCTCGACAGCCAGCCGCGCGGCGGCGTCTTCGCCACCGCGTCGATGCGCAGCGACGCACCACAATTCGGCTACCTGGCGCCCGCCGTCAGTGGCCTCGTCGCGGTGCCGGTCTCCCGCACGCCGGGCGAATACCTGATCTGGTTCCGGCCGGAGCGAGTGCGCACCGTCACCTGGGGCGGCGACCCGTACAAGCCGGTGCAGATCGGCGACGACCCGGCCGACCTGTCGCCCCGCCGATCGTTCGCACAATGGCACCAACTGGTCGAGGGCACGTCGGACCCATGGAGCCCGGCGGATCTGGCCGCCGCGCGCTTGATCGGCGAGACGGTGACGGACGTGGTGTTGCAGTTCCGTGCCGTCCGCATGCTGATCGCGCAGGACCAGTTGACCCAGGTCACGCGCGAAGTCCGCCTGTCCGAGCAGCCGGTGATCGTGGCCGATGCCGCCGGGCAGGTGCTGCTGACGAACGATGCATTCCTGCGCCTGCTGGCCCGCGACCGCCCGCCGCCGACGCATGTGGACGGGCTGCTGGACCTGCTCAGCGATGCCAGCGACCTGCGCCCGAAACTTGCCGATCTGCTGCGCCAGCGCCGCCCCTGGCGTGGCGAAGTCTGGCTGGAGGCCGGCCAGTCCGAGCCGAAACCGCTGCTGGTGCGTGCCGACCCGGTGTTTTCCGCGCCCGAGCGGGTGCTGGGCTTCGTGCTGCTATTCACCGACCTGACCGAGCGCAAGGCCGCCGAAGCCGCCCGCCGCCGCTTCCAGGAAGGCATCGTCGAGGGCCACCGCACGATGAACGGCCGCCTCGATTCGCAGTCCGACCTCGTGTTCCAGAACGTTTTGTCGTCGCTCGTCGAGAACGCACAACTCGCGGCACTGGAGATCACGGACGGCGTGGAGATGGCGCGCATGCCGGAGATGCTGGAAAGCGTGCAGGCCTCGGTCAGCCGCGCGGCCGAGGTGCTCGGGCATCTGATCTGGCACGCCAGCCGTGCGGGCGGCGCGGACCGCTGAGATTTGCGCGCCTACCCCGCCGAAATCCGCTCCATCCCGCCTGTCCACGGAAGCAGAGCGGGCGGCACGAGGATCGAGCCGTCGGCTTCCTGATAATTCTCCATCACCGCGATCAGCGCGCGCCCGACCGCGACGCCGGAGCCGTTCAGCGTGTGGACGAAAGCGACTTTACCGTCGGCGGTGCGGTAGCGGCCGTTCATGCGCCGCGCCTGGAAGTCGCGGCAGTTGGAGCAGGAACTGATCTCCCGCCACATTTTTTGCCCCGGCAGCCAGACTTCCAGATCGTATGTCTTGCTACTGCCGAACCCGGTATCGCCAGCGCACAACAGTATTCTGCGGAACGGCACGCCCAGCAGCGTCAGCACTTTTTCCGCACATTCCGTCATGTGCTCGTGCTCGGCCACACTGTCCTCCGGCCGCACGATGCTGACGAGTTCGACTTTGTGAAACTGGTGCTGCCGCAACATGCCGCGCGTGTCGCGCCCGGCCGATCCAGCCTCGCTGCGAAAGCAGTCCGTCAGCGCGCTCTGCCGCATCGGCAGCGCTTTGTCGGGAAGAATCTCGTCGCGGGCGTAGTTGGTGAGCGGCACTTCGGCTGTCGGGATTAGGTAGCGGTCGTCCGTGGTCTTGAAAAGATCGGTCTCGAATTTCGGCAACTGGCCGGTGCCGTACATGCTCGCGGCATTGACCAACAGCGGCACCTGCACTTCCTCGTAACCGTGCTCGCGCGTGTGCAGATCTAACATGAACTGGCCCAGCGCGCGTTCCAGCCGCGCGAGTGCGCCGCGCAGAATGGTGAAGCGCGCGCCTGCCAGTTTCGCTGCCTGCTCGAACTGCATCAGGCCGAGGGCTTCGCCGAGTTCGAAGTGTTGCTTTGGCGCAAAGCCGAGATCGCGCGGTTCGCCGACCTGTTTGACGACAACGTTCGCAATCTCGTCGACGCCATCGGGGACGTCGGGGTCGAGGATGTTGGGGAGTTCCTCTAAGCGAGTCTTTATCTCTCCTTCTAAGCTGGCGACTGCGGTTTCGAGACTCTCTCTCTTTGTGCGCTCTGCCACAACAAGCGCCTCGAGCTCAGACGTATTTTCACCTCGTCGTCTTCCTTCGGCGATTTGCCGCGATGTTTCTTTCCGAAATGCCTGAAGGTCTTGAAGCTGTGTTTGCTTAGCTCGGCGGTTTTCGTCACGGTACAGAATGCCCTGAGCGAAAGACCCGACTCCGGAATCTTCCGCTCGCAATCCCCGCCGAGCCATCGCCGCATCGAACGCCGCCGGATCGGCGCGGATCGCGCGAATATCGTGCATCTCATCCGTCCCTTTCTTCTCCCTCTCCGCCCTCGGGGGCGGAAAGGGTCGGGGTGAGGTGGGGGACGCCCGCAGCACCGAAATGCGCCGCGTCCCACCTCACCCTAACCCTCTCCCCCCGCAAGCGCGGGCGGAGAGGGAACCTGTGCGAACTTACGTCTCGTCCCGCTTCGGCTCGACGATCTTCGCCGCGATGATTGACACCTCGTACAAAAGGATCAGCGGCACCGCGAGGCCCATCTGCGTGATTACGTCCGGCGGGGCCAGGATGGCGGCGATGATGAACATGCCGACATACGCATAGCGCCGGTACTTCTTCAGCCCCTTCGACGAGATGATCCCCACCTTCGCTAACAGCGCCAGCGCCACCGGCAACTGGAACGCCACGCCGAACGCGAAGATCAGCTTCATCACCAGATCGAGGTATTCGCCGACCTTCGGCATCAACTGGATAGGGATGCCCGCGTCGCTGTTCGGCGTCTCGAAGCTGATGAAGAAGCGCCACGCGAACGGAAACACGAAGTAGTATGCGAGCGCCGCACCGGCCACGAACAGGACGGGCGTTGCTACCAGGAACGGGGCGATGGCGCGCTTCTCGCTGCGATACAGGCCGGGCGCGACGAACAGCCACAATTGCGTTGCCACCACGGGGAACGAGACGAAGGCGGCGCCGAAGAAAGCCACGCGCAGATAGGTGAAGAACGCCTCGTACAACTGCGTGTAGATCAGCGCCCGGTTGCTGCCCGGCTTGGCTGCCAGCGCGTCGGCCAGTGGGCGCGCCAGAAACCCGTAGATGTGCTGCGAGAAATAATAGCAGACGAAAAACGCCAGCAGGAACGTCACCGAGGACCACAGCAGCCGCCGACGCAGCTCGATCAGATGGTCGAGCAGCGGCATCGGCTTGTCGTGAATCGGATCGTCGTCGGTTGTGGTGGCCACGTTGGTCCCTTAGGGCGTTGGGCTACGCGCGTGGCGCGGCGGGGGGCGAGATGTCGGGCGGAATGAATGCCGGCGGCGGGGGCGGGGCAGGGGGCTCCAGGGCCACCGGCGGAGTGGTGCCTGGCGGGATGAAGGCGGGCGCCACGAACGCGGGCGAATCCCAGCCCTGCGCCGCCCCGTGCGCCGTGTCCACCTCGCGCGGCGCCTCGATGCTGTGCGATCCGGCTGGCGGCACGTAGCTGGTCGTGGACGTGCGGAACGGGTCGTCGTTGACCATCGCCCGGATGGAGCCGTCGGCATCGACGGCTTTCTCGATCTCGCCGCGAATGTCCATGTTGCGGATGTCGGCGATCTGCTGGCGCACCTCGGCGAGCGAGGTGTCCTTGACCATCTCGTCCACCTGGCTCTGGAACTCGCCGGCCATTTTCCGCATCTTCTTGACGACGCCGGCCACGGTCTTAATGGCGATGGGCAAATCCTTCGGCCCGATCAACACGAGGGCAACGACGCCGATCAGCGCGATTTCGGTCCAGGCGAAGTCGAACATTTCCAGGCTCCAGGGGTGCCGCGTCCTAGCAGGATTTGCCGGGCGAGGGAAACCGGGGGCCGGGGGCCTGGGCGGATAGCCGGGTGAAAACCTTACTTCGCGGGGGCCGGGGGCGTCGGCGGCAGGATCAGAATTTGCGGCTGCACCTGCCGCGTCGCAGTGATGGAATTGGCGATGGCCGAGGTCTGCGCCGCCATCTCCGCCCGCATGGCCCGGAATTCCTCGCTCAGTTTCGCGGGGATCGCGTCCACCTTGCTGTTCAGGTCGTGGATTTGGCCTGTGGCGTCGTGGATTTGCGATGTGACATCCCGAATCTGATTTGCCAGGACCCCCAGCACGAACACCTGCGCCGCCAGGAATATGCCGATGACGGCGAGCGTCATCGGCCGCACGACCTTCAGCGTGTCGTAGGCACCTTCCAGTTTGGCGAGACGCTCGTTGTCCATATCGGGAGTGTGGGGCGGCGGGCGCGGCGGATCAACGGGTGGTTGTCCGTGCCGAAACGGCATGTCGTCCATCCGGTCCCGCTCCCGTACCGCGCAAACCGAAACGTTGCACGGAAGCGGCGGCAACCGCAATCCGGCCTACATCTCCCCCGCCGCCGGTGGCTCCACCAGCAAATCCTCCCGCTTCGGGAGGTCGCGCAGGTCGCGTAGTCCGAATTGCAGCAGGAACGCGGGTGTCGTGGCCCACAGGGTCGGCCGCCCCGGCACCTCCTTGCGACCCTTTGGTGCGATCAGGCCGGCTTCCAGCAGCGCGTCCAGCGTGGTCTGCGCCAGCGCCGCGCCGCGGATTTCCTCGATTTCGGGCCGCGTCACCGGCTGGTGGTAGGCGACGATGGCAAGCGTTTCCATCGCCGCGCGCGGCAGCCGTCGAGGCACCTGCACCACCTTGCGCAACCGAGGCGCCAAATCTTCCGCCGTCCGAAATTGCACCCCGCCCGCGACGTCCGCCAACTCGACGCCGCGCCCCGAATAGCGCGCGCGCAATGCGGCAATCACCGCCTCCGCCTCGACCCCGTCCGGCAGCAATTGTTGCAACTGCCGCGCGGTTACCGGCCCGCCCGAGGCGAACACCAACGCCTCCGCCAACCGAACCGCGTCCTCATCCATCCTCGCCGCCCCGCCGCACCAGGATCGGCCCGAACGCCGCTTCCTGCCGCAGCCGCACGGCGCCGCCGCGCGCCATTTCCAGCCCGGCGAGCAACGTGCTGGCCAGCGCGCCCCGCCGCTCCAGCGATGTGTCCAACCGCTCGGGCAGATACGTGTCCAGCGCGCTCCAATCCGGCAGGCTGCCGACCAGAGAGGCCAGCCGCGCCAGCGCCTGCTGCACGCTCCATAGCGAGACCGTCGGTGGCCGGTACGGCTTTGCCCCCGCGCCGCGCCGCAGCGCCGACAGATACGCCCGCATCAGGCCGCCGACATCCAGTGCCAGCTTGCTCCGGTCCGTGACCCTCAAATCCTCGGCCACGCCGCGCGCGAATAGGTCCTGCCCCAAGGTCGGCCGTGCATTCAGCCACGCGGCGGCGGCGCGCATCGCCTGCAACTCGGCCAGCCGCCCCGCCAGCACCTCGGTCGCTTCCTCCGCCTCGTCCGCGTCGGCGCCCTTCGGGACCAACAGCCGAGATTTCAGCCATGTCAGCCACGCCGCCATCACCAGCCAATCCGCCGCCAGCTCCAGCCGCACACGTCGCGCACCCTCGATCACCGCCAGATATTGTTCGACCAGCGCGAGGATAGAGATCCGCGCCAGATCGACCTTCTGGCCGCGCGCGAGGTCAAGCAACAGGTCCAGCGGCCCCTCGAATCCGTCGAGCCGCAAGACCAGCGCGTCGGGCGGATCAGATGTCGGAACCATCGCCGAACACATACGGCAGCAAGTCCGTGGCCCCGCCGAGCCACAGCACGCCCCGCAGGACATACAGGATGGCAATGCCGAGATATTCGCGCACCGGGTCGAAGTCGATGCCGAACTCGCGCAGGCCCAGTGGCAGGAGGAACAGCGCCAGCATGACGATGACAATTCCCGCCCGCTCCGTCTTCGCCAGCGCGCGGGCCGGTCCCTCCGGCAACAGGCCCACGGCGATCCGCCCGCCATCAAGCGGCGGCAGCGGAATCAGGTTGAATACTCCCAACCCGAGATTCGCGATGATGAAGTAGAACAGGACCGTCTGGCCGATCTTCTGCCCGTACGGCGTCGCGGCAATCAGCGGAACGATGTGCAAGGCCAGCGCGCCGATCCAGGCGAGGGCGAAATTCATCGCCGGTCCGGCGGCGGCCACAACCATCATGCCGCGTCGCGGGTCGCGAAACTTCCACGCAGACACCGGCACCGGCTTGGCCCACCCGAACAGAAAGCCGGCGTGCGTCAGCAGCAGAATGCCGGGCAACAAGATGGTCCCGACCCGATCCACATGCCGCAGTGGATTCAACGACAGGCGGCCCAGTCGCTTGGCGGTATCGTCGCCGAGCGCCCAGGCAGCATACCCGTGCGCTGCCTCGTGCAACGTAATCGCGATCACGATCGGGATCGCCGCGACGAGGATGGCCGAATAGTCGATGTCGTTCACGCGAGCAGCCCGTCCCGTTCGTCCGAAAGCTTCGCGCCGTCCAGCGGCATACGCCGGGATGCAGCCAACGTCCGTCCCGCCGCCAACCGTGCCGTGGCCGCACCCGTCAACGCGGGGCAGGCGGCCAGCACGGCCGCGTTGCCCTCTGCATCGCCGGGGCAATACAGCGCGATGTCGCACCCCGCCGCCAGTGCCGCCGTCGCCCGCTCGGCCGGCGACCCGGCCAGGGCGTGCATCGCCAGATCGTCGGAGGCCAGCACGCCGTCGAACCCGATGCGCCCCCGGATCACGTCGCGGATGATCGCGGGGGACAGCGTGGCCGGCCGCTCTGGGTCGAGCGCCGGGTACAGGATGTGGGCGGTGAGCATCCACGGAAGGTCGGTGTTCCGGGCGAACGGCACAAGGTCCGACGATAGGTCCGTGGCCTGCACGACGGGCAGGGCCAAATGGCTGTCCACGCTGGCGCGCCCATGCCCTGGCGCATGTTTGCCCACCGGTTGCACGCCCGCCGCCAGCAACCCATCCGCCATCGCCCGCCCGAGGGCTGCCATCGCCAGCGGATCGGAGGAATAAGCCCGGTCGCCGATGGCGGCATGCGTCTCCGGCAGCCGCAAATCCAGTACCGGCGCGCACACCACGTCGATGCCGGCGGCGGCGCATTCCAGCCCGATCAGCGCGCCGGTGAGGCGGGCGGCGCGCAGCCCTTTGTCGCGGTCACGCTCATACAGCACGCCAATGGTGGCGGCCGAAGGATGCGCCCGCCACGAAGGTGGGCGCAGCCGCGCCACGCGCCCGCCCTCCTGGTCCACCAGTATCGGCGCATTTTCCGGCAAAACCGCCCGCAGCGCTTCGGTCAGCGCGCGCAATTGAGTGGGTTCGGCCACGTTCCGCCGGAAAAGGATGGCCCCGGCGGGCGGATATGTCGCAAATAACGCGGCCTCGGCGGCCGTCAGCGACAGGCCCGCGATCCCGACAATGGCGGCGCGCACGGCCCCCCGGTCAGCCAACTCCGCTAAAACGTCGCCACGCAACTCCCGCCGCGACTTTTCACCTTCTGGCAGAACACCGCCGCCTGTGTCAGGTCGGTGAAGCCGCCGGTCCGGATGCGCCAGAACGTCTTTCCGTCGTGCTCCGTCTTGGTGATGTTGGGCGTGTGGCCGCCCAGCAGGTCGGGATATTTCTTCTCCAGCCGCTGCCACTCCGCCAGCGCCGCCTCGCCCGAACCGACGGCGGCAAACTGCACCAGCGGCCGTTTGCCGTGACCTGACGGGGCCATGTGCGCCGGCGCTGCTGCCGCCGGGGTCATGGCGGGCGGCTCGGCAACGGGCGCCGGCGACGGCGCAGGGGCTGCCGCCGCTGCCGGCGCG
>CAJCJG010000046.1 GCA_903970625.1 Solirubrobacterales bacterium 70-9
GTCTTTTTGTGCCGCCGCAATCGCCGCCGCCGTGGGCGCGCCGGCCATGGCATCGGCCCGCATCACTTCCGGCCCGGCCTTCACCGCGTAACCCAACCGCTGCAACCGGTCGGCGGCGAGTGCGGCCGTGCGGTACTCCAGGAAGCCGAGTTCGGGATGCGCATGCAGATCTCGCCGCAGAGCCACCACGCTCGCATCGTTGGCGCCAAAACCGTCCATATGCGTGCCTCCTGAAACCCGCGCCAGCTTACGCCCCGCTTGCTGCGGTGCAACGGCGATGGCACGTCATGTCGATGGAGTTCTGGCAATCATTCGCGCCCGCCGCCCCCGACCCGCCCGAATGGCACGGTGCCTACGCGGCGCCGATGCCGGATGGCAGTCGCTTGGTGCTGCCGCTGCGCGACCTGGGCGACAGCGCCGTCGCCGGCCTGATCGTCACGCAAGCCTCGTTTCCGGTCGTGGACCAATTGGCCGCATGGCTGGCGGAGCGCGTGGCACGGTTCGGCGCGGACATCGTGGTGGGCCTGCCGACGCTGGGCCATGTTGTGGGCGCCGCACTGGCGCGGGCGCTCGGGCACGGCAACTGGGTCGCCGCCGGGTTTTCCCGCAAATTATGGTACGACGAGGCGCTGTCGGTCCCGGTCGCCTCCATCACGTCGCCGACCGCCGGGCGCCGCATGTGGCTCGACCCGCGCATGCTCCCCCGCCTGCACGGGCGCCGCGTGCTGCTGGCCGACGACGTGATGAGCACCGGCGCCTCGATGCAGGCCGGCGTCGCCTTGCTGCGCGCCGCCGGGATCGTGCCGGTCGCGGTCGGCGTGGCGATGATCCAGGGCAATCGGTGGCAGGCCGGGTGGGATGGCCCCCCCGTCGTCGGCGCCTTCGCCACGCCGCTGTTCCGGCGCGGACCGGCCGGCTGGATCGCACTGCCGGAAACAGCACCACATGAGCTGTGCGCGCCACCCGGTTGACGCCCCCGGCACGATGTTCCACTCCGGCAGCCAGTTGCGGAGGACGCCCGATGTTCACCACCCGCCCCGAAATCGCCGGCACGTTCGGCGTCGCCGCCAGCACGCACTGGATCGCCAGCCAGACCGCGATGGCGGTGCTTGAGCGCGGTGGCAATGCCTTCGACGCCGCAACCGCCGCTGGCTTCGTCCTGCAAGTGGCCGAACCGCATCTGAACGGCCCCGGCGGCGACGCGCCGATCATTATTCACGACGCCGCTGCCGATCGTCAGCACGTCATTTGCGGCCAGGGCGTCTCCCCGGACGCCGCGACGCTGGACCGGTTTGCCTCGCTCGGTCTGGATATGGTCCCCGGCACCGGCATGTTGCCGGCGATGGTGCCGGGGGCGTTCGACGCCTGGTGCCTGATGCTGCGCGACTGGGGGACGTGGGAACTGGCCGACGTGCTGGCCTACGCCATCGGCTACGCGACCAACGGCATCCATGTCGTGCCACGCATCAGCGCCACCATCGAATCCGTCCGCCCGATGTTCGAGCAGGAATGGACGACCTCTGCCGCCGTGTTCCTGCCCGGCGGCGAGGTGCCGGCGCCGGGCAGCCTGTTCGCCAACCCCGCGCTGGGCGCCACCTATGCCCGCATCGTCCGCGAAGCCGTCGGCACAACGCGCGAAGCGCGCATCGACGCGGCCCGCAACGCCTGGTATCGCGGCTTCGTCGCCGATTCCATCGACCGGTTCTTTCGCACCCAGGAGGTGCTGGACACGTCCGGGCGCCGCCATCGCGGCCTGCTGACCGGCGCCGACATGGCGCGCTGGGCCGCCAGCGTCGAAGACCCGCTCGCCTACGACTATGCCGGCCACACCGTCCTGAAATGCGGCCCCTGGAGCCAGGGGCCAGCCTTCTTGCAACAACTCGCGCTGCTGCAAGGCTTCGACCTCGGCGCCATGGACCCGTTCGGCGCCGACTTCGTCCACATCGTCGCCGAATGCGCCAAACTGGCTTTCGCCGACCGTGAGGCGTACTACGGCGACCCCGACTTTGTGGAAATCCCGCTGACCGAGTTGCTGTCTGACGACTACAACGCCGCCCGCCGTCAGCTTGTGACGGAAACGGCGTCGCGTGAATTGCGGCCGGGAACGATCCCCGGGTTCGCGGCATGGGTGGACCACGAGGCGCACGGCCGCGTCGATCTTCTGACCCGCGCCCCCGGCGTCGGCGAGCCGACCGTCGCCCGCCTCGGCGCCGTCGGCGGCGACACCTGCCATCTGGACGTGATCGACCGCGCCGGCAACATGGTCAGCGCCACGCCGTCCGGCGGCTGGCTGCAATCCTCGCCGGTCATTCCGGACCTCGGGTTTCCGCTGGGGACACGGGGACAAATGTTCTGGCTGAAGTCCGGCCTGCCCACGAGCCTCGGCCCCCGCCGCCGCCCGCGCACGACGCTCTCGCCCTCGATGGCGCTGCGCGATGGGCGCGCGTGGATGGCGTTTGGCACCCCGGGCGGCGAGCAGCAGGACCAATGGTCGGCCATCCTGTTCCTGCGCATGGTGCATCACCGCCTGACGATCCAGCAGGCCATCGACGCCCCCAGCTTCCACACGGAACACTGGCCAAGCAGCTTTTGGCCCCGCGCGTCGCGCCCCGGCAAACTGGTGATCGAGGGCCGCTACGGTGCGGACGTGCTGGCCGACCTGCTGTCACGCGGCCATGTCGCCGAGATGGGCGAACCGTGGAGCGAAGGGCGCTTGTCCGGCGCGCGGCGCGAACCGGACGGGCAGATGTATGCCGGCGCCAATCCGCGCGGGATGCAGGGGTATGCGGTCGGGCGGTGATCGGCCGCGCGTGACCCGTCAGGCCACCGGAGGAGCTTCGAGGGCAGCGGGCCGGCGCACCAACCAATCGCGGCGGACGCGAAAATCCACCTTGTCGGCTGCGGCGGCAATGACGACGAGGACCGCAAGGAAGGCGAACCCAGCCCAAGGCTGCCACTCGGGTCCGACCGGCCCATGCAGCAGGCGGCGCAGCATTCCGCCGAGGATGCTGGTGATGGGCCGGTGCAGGACATAGATCGGGTAAGAAATGGACCCGAGGAACACACATACGCTCGTCTGCCACGCGGATCGGGGCTCGCTGGAACAGCCGATGACCACGATGGCGGGCGAGAGGATCAGCACAAACGTCAGGTCGTAGCCTGCCCGCCACGGTCCCGAAGGGTTGGCCGCAAGCAGCAACGCCAGGATCAGCGCCAGCACCGGGACCGGCAGGCGCGGCGCCCGAATGGCATGCCGGTACCGATACAAAAGGAGGCCGGCGGGAAAGGAAAAAGCGACGCGGAAGCCGCCCCAAACCAGGGTGGTCCACCACGGATCGCCCCATTCCGCCCCCCGATCCACGCTGCCGCCGACAACGACTTCCACCGCCAATCCGATCGCCGCGAGAGCCGGAACGAACCAGACGAGCCGACGCCCCTGCCAGATGCGGGCGGCATAGACCCCGTTTGCCAGAAATTCGAAGAACAGCGACCAGCACGAATCGTTCAGCGGAAACAAGTTCGCCATGACCGGCGACGGCAACATGACAACAGCCAGCACAGTTGAGACCAGCAACGTGCCGGCCGACCATTGGCTCGCATCGTGGGCCAGAAACACCGCAACAAAGGCGGCGGCGACGGTGAGGGCCGAGCCGATCAGATAGAGCGGAAAAAGTCGAACGATACGGCGAAGGAAAAAATCTCGCCCGCTCATCTTGAGCCCGATTTTATCGTCGTAGGCATGCGCAAGAACAAACCCACTAAGCAAAAAGAAAAAATCGACCGATAAGTAGGCGCTTTCCAGTCGGAATCCACCGAATAATAGCCCGGAGTGGAAAATCACGACCGCCACGGCCGCTATGCCGCGCAGCGCGTCCAACGTTCGGTAGTGCCGTGTTCGGGTCGTCAACGTAAGATTGCGTGCCAAGGCGAGTGCCATGCCGGTCTGGGTGTTTTTCGATTTGGCTGGAGTGTACGGGCTCGATCCAGGCTTGTCTAACATTGTTGCGAAGAGCGCAGCAAAATGGTCCCCCGCAGGCAGTTTATCTGCTTAATAGAAATGAAATTCGTGTCTTGGATCTGGATAGCGCAAACTATCACTGAGACGGGCAATATCTCTCGTAGTACTTAGATATTTTCTGTCGTTAATATTTACCTATCCTCAGTATCCAGCCCGAACGAAGCCGCAGCTCCGCGCGCATCAGAGCCGCCGCGAAATACCGACTGTCACCAGGCCGGCAATCGCCAGCAAAATCCCCCGGTACACCCAGGGCGTTTGGTCGATCATGAAACTGCTCGCGGGATAGGGAAACACGCCCGAGCCCTGGCCGATCCACACAATCCCCATCAGAGCGGCCAGACAGCCCACGACCAGCAGCACACGCCGCACAATCCGCATCTCAGCGCTTCTTTCCCCCCGCCCGGCCACCGGAACTCGGCCGGATCGGGGCCGGGACCCGTGCGGCCTTGGCCGCCGGCACCCCGGCGGCGGCGCGCAACTGCGTGATCGTCGCCCGCGTGCTGACCTGCTCGGGGTTGATCCGCAGTTCGATCAGAGCCGGCTTGCCGCTCGCCACCGCGCGGCGGAACGCCGGCACGAACTCGTCGGTCGCGGCGACGAGTTCGCCGTGGCCGCCGAACGCCTCGATATATTTCACGAAATCGGGATTGGTCAGCGCGGTGCCGCTGACTCGGCCGGGATAGGCCCGTTCCTGATACATCCGGATCGTGCCGTACATGTTGTTGTTGAACAGCACGATGATCGGCGCCACGCCGTGGTGGAACGCGGTGGCGATCTCCTGGCCCGTCATCAGCGCGCCGCCATCGCCGACCATCGCCAGCACCTGCCGTTCCGGGAACGCGATCTTGGCCCCGATCGCCGCTGGCACGCCGTAGCCCATCGCCCCGTTGGTCGGCCCGATGAACGCCTGCCCGTGCCGGATGTGCATGAAGCGCGGCGACCAGGTGGCGAAATTGCCGGCGTCGCAGGTTACGATCGCGTCCGGCGCCAACTCGCCCTCCAGCGCCCGCATCGCGGCCGCCACGTTCACCGGGCCTTCGTACTCGGGCACCGCGTAGCTCGCCAGCCGCAGCGCCCGCAATTCCTGCCGCCACTCGCGCCAGCGCGCCGGCACCGGCGGCAGCTTGCACAGTTCGACCGCGAACGCCTCCAGATCGGACACGATCCCCAGCGCCGGCCGGAACACGCGGCCGATCTCCTCGGCCTGCGGAAACACATGCACGATGGCGGTCGCACCCGCGAGGTCGAGCAACGTGTAGCCCTGCGTCACCGCCTCGCTCAGCCGCGTCCCGAGTGCGATCACCAGATCGCTCTCCTTCACCTTCGCCACCAGTGCCGGGTCAGAGCCGACGCCGAGGTCGCCGACATAAGTGTCGAGCGTGCCGTCGTATAGCGATTGCCGCCGGAAGGAGACGGCGGTGGGAATGTCGTGCGCGGCGAGAAAATCCCGGATCGCGGCGTTCCCCGCGTCCGTCCACAGCCCGCCCAGAATCGCCAGCGGCCGTTGGCTGCCCGCGAGGAGCGCCTGGAACCGGGCGAGCGCCGCCGGATCGGGGAACGGGCGGCTGACCGGCGCGCGGCCGATATCGGGCACCTCCACGCTGCGCTTCTGCATCTCTTCGGAGAGCGCGATCACCACCGGGCCGGGGCGCCCGCTGGTCGCGACATCGACGGCATGCGCCACCAGTTCCGGGATGCGCGCCGCGTCGTCGATTTGCGTCACCCATTTTGCCATGGGGCCGAACATCCGGCGGTAATCGACTTCCTGAAAACTCTCGCGGTCGGTTTCCTCGAACGGAATCTGGCCCACGAACAGCAGCAGGGGCGTCGAATCCTGGTGCGCGACATGTACGCCGATGGAGGCGTGGCAGGCGCCGGGGCCGCGCGTGACGAACGCCGCCGCCGGCCGCCCCGTCAGCTTGCCGACCGCCTCGGCCATA
>CAJCJG010000047.1 GCA_903970625.1 Solirubrobacterales bacterium 70-9
CCGCCGCAGCCGGCGGAGCAGCCAGCGCCGCGACCAACCCCGTCCGGACGCCAGCGCGGCGCCGGTCAGGCGCGCGGTCACGCCCCGGCCGGTCGGCAGGCGGGCGGCGAGGTCCGCCGACAGGGCGGCGTGACGTGACGGCGAGAGCGCGATGGCAACCGGCTGGGTTTCGCGCCGGTCGCGATTTGCGGCAAGGGGGCTTTCCGGGAACGCAACCGGCCGACCGGAAGCGGCGGCATGCAGGATGTATGACAATCCGTCTGCCCAGTCGGTCCCTTCCTCGATCCACAGCACGTCGGACGACGCGCGGGACGGGGTGCCGGGCGCAAACGGCAGGTCGGCGGCGGGCGTGAAGCCGGCGCTGCCAGAATGGCCCCACGGGAGCTGCGCATCGACCACCAGCGGCACCGACAGACCGGCCCGGTCGAGTGCCGCCCGCCATGCGCCAACCTGGCCACGCAGGCCCACATAGGCCAGCGACGGCCGGTGAAGGGCCACCCACTCGACCAGCGCAGCACGTGCCGGCTGCGGTGGCACGGTCAACGCCTGGGCGCCCACGTGCGCGGCGGCGATGGCGACCAGCACGAGGTCCGGCCCATACTCGCCGCTGAGCGCCACAACTGCACCGGCGCCAACGCCCCGTGCGCGCAAATACTCGGCAAGCTGTTCGATCTGAAGCAGGACATCGGCCCAGGACCACGACCGCCACACGCCGCGCCGCTTGTGGCGCAGTGCGTCGGCCTTCGGATGGCGCGTGGCGGCTGGGAGCAGCTCGGCCACCGCACGGCGCTGCGGATCGCGTGTCGGCATCACCGCACCTCAGGCCGGAACATGGTCGATGGGGGCGGCGGCGGGCTGCTTTAGCCAATGCCGGTAGCCGGCCCCGGGATGCGGCGCTTCCAGATGCGGCCCGCGGCCGAACAGTTTTTCTCGCAGCGTGCCGGGGGCGTACTCGGTCTTGTAGACGCCGCGCCGCTGCAACTCCGGCACCAGCAGATCGACGACGTCGGAGAACGTCTCCGGCGCCACCGCGTGGGCGAGGTTGAAGCCGTCGATGTCGGTTTCCTCGATCCACGCCTGCAACTCGTCGGCGACCCGCTGCGGCGAGCCGACGATGACCGGGCCTAGCCCGCCGATGCCGCCGAACTCGGCGAGTTCGCGCACCGTCCACACCCGCTCCGGATCGGCCGAGGTCAGCGCCTCCACCGCCGAATGAATCGCGTCGTTTTTGATGTAGCGGATCGGGTCGTCGAGATCGTATTCGGCGAAGTCGATGCCGGTCCAGCCGGCCATCAGCGTCAGCGCGCCCTCGTGGCTGACATAGCTGCGGTAGTCGGCGTATTTCGCCTCCGCCTCCGCATCGGTGCGGCCGACGATCACGGTCATCAGCGTGAAGATCAGCAGGTCGGACGCCGGACGCCCCTGCGACCGCGCGCCGCGACGCAGCTCCGCCACGCGCGGTGCCAGGACCCGCTTGGTGGGAGCAGCGATGAACACGCATTCGGCGTGCGCGGCGGCAAACGCGATGCCCTTCTTCGAGGCGCCGGCCTGATACAGCACCGGCGATCGCTGCGGCGACGGCTCGCTCAGATGCACCGCATCGACGCGGAAATATTTCCCGTCGTGATGAACTTTATGGACTTTCTCCGGGTGGGTAAAAATGCCTGCGGCGCGGTCGCGCACCACCGCATCGTGTTCCCAACTGCCTTCCCACAATTTGTACATGACCTGCATGTACTCGTCGCCGATTTCGTAGCGCGTATCATGACTGGTCTGGTCGGTGCCGCTGACGCCCTTGGCAGCGCTATTCAGATAGCCGGTCACGATGTTCCAGCCGACGCGCCCGCCGGTTAGATGGTCCAGGCTCGACATGCGGCGGGCGAACGGATACGGCGGCTCGAACGACAGGGTGCAGGTGATGCCGAAGCCCAGATGCTCCGTCACCATCGCCATCGCGGGCACCAGCAGACACGGGTCGTTGACCGGGATTTGCGTGCTGTTGCGCAGGGCAGCATTCACGTTGCCGCCGTACACGTCGTACACGCCCAGCACGTCGGCGATGAACAGCCCGTCGAACTTGCCGCGCTCCAGGATTTTGGCCACGTCCGTCCAATAGCGCAGCGTGTTGTACTCGCCCGAACGGTCGCGCGGATGCCGCCACAGGCCGGGCGACTGGTGGCCGACGCAGTTCATGTCGAAGGCGTTAAGGCGAATCTCGCGTGGCACGGCGACTTACCCCCGGGGGTGCTGAAGGCCCCTCGTAATGTGTGAAATGGCATATCGCACAAGAAAGACGAGGTAAATAGATAAAATACATTTCGTAGGGGTATTTCACGCGGCTGAATGGGGCTTTCGATCGCGTGCGGCTGTGAAACGTGCGGCAAAGCGAGATTCCGTGGAGAATCGGGTCCCCGCTGGCGACGCCGCAACCTCGCTGGCGCGCGCAGGCCCGGGCCGCTGGACATCGAGGAGTACGATCCCGCAATCGTCCTGCTGCCGGGCAGCCATCGCGTACGGCGACGCTTCCGGCAATCCCGTGATGGATGTGTGACGGGACGGCTACCCGCGCTCTACCCGGATCTGCCGACGCTCCAGCCGCTCCAGAATCGCCGAGCGAGAGCTATCCACCAGCACCGCGATGAAGATGATCGCGCTGATCACCAGCGGATACAGGTATGGGTCGGCGTTCGTCATCACCAAGCCGTTTTCCACGGTCTGGATCAGCACCGCACCGAACACCGTTCCCAGCACGCCGCCGCGTCCGCCGAACAGGCTCGTGCCGCCCAGCACCGTGGCGGCGATTACCGGGAACTCCTTCTGGAACCCGAAGGTCGAGGACGCAACCGCCACCTGACTGAGCGAGACCAATCCCCCGATGGCGGCGCACCCGCCCGCGATGCAATACACCGCCACCAGAATGCGCCGCACATCGATGCCCGCCTTGGCGGACGCCTCCGGGTCGGCGCCGACCGCGTACACCTGCCGCCCGAACGTCGTCTGCGACAGCGTCAGCCAGGCCACGACGAACACGATCGCGAACGCCCAGATCGCCGACGGAACCCCGAGATAGGACGCGCGGCCGAGCGACAGCACCGAAGGGCTGAACCCCACCATCTTGTTGCCAGAAAAATACAGCGCAAGGCCGCGCCCCACGAACAGCGTAGACAGCGTGACAATGAACGCCGGCACGCGCAGCCGGGTGATGAACCACGAATTGACCCAGCCGAACGACACGCCAATCGCAATGACCAGCGGGAACGACACTGAAAGCGGCAAATCTTGCAGAAAAAGCCCGAGCACGGCGGCCACGACATACATGTTGGCGCCGACCGACAAATCGATGCCGCCGACCAGCAGCACGAACGTCATGCCGATGGCGATGATGCCGATATGGGCCGCTTGCACCACGATGTTGACGAAATTGACCAGGGACAGGAAGCGCGGCGACATCATACCGAAGCCGACGATCAGCACGATGAACAGCAACACGGGCGTGTTCTGCAACAGGAACAGCGTCGTACGATTGCCAGGGACGCCCCGCGCGATCATGCCACTTCCTTGATGCCATGCCACATCGCCGCGCGCAGAATGGCTTCGCGGTCGAAGGCGGCGCGCGCGAATTCCGCGCGGATCTCGCCATGTGCCATCACCAGGATGCGGTCGCACATGCCGGTGAGTTCTTCGATCTCCGACGAGATGAACAGCACGCCGGCCCCCTCCGCCGCCAGCCGGTTGACGATCTTGTAAACCTCGTACTTGGCGCCGACGTCGATCCCTCGTGTCGGTTCGTCCAGAATGAACACGCTCGGCTTGTGCAGCAGCCACTTGCCGATCACGGCCTTCTGCTGATTGCCGCCCGACAGGTTCTTCACCAGCGTCCGTTGCAGATCGGGTGCCTTGATCTGGACCGAGGCCGAGACTCGCGCCACTTCGTCACCCAGGCGCGTGCGGTCGATCAGGCGCATCCAGGTGCGACCGAACTGCGGCAGCGACGCCAGGGCCACGTTGTCGGCGATCGAAGCTTCCATCATCAGTCCTTCGGCGCGGCGATCCTCCGTCAGAAACGCCATGCCGTGCGCCATGCAGTTCGCGGGCGACAGCGTCGTCATCGCCGTGCTGCCGACGCGCACCTGGCCAGTCTCGTGCGGGTCCATGCCGAACAGGATGCGCGCCAGTTCCGAGCGGCCGGCCCCCATCAGGCCGGACAGGCCGAGCACCTCGCCCGCGCGCAGATCGAAGCCGATATTCTTGACGATACCCCGTTGGCTCAGCCCCCTCACCTCTAGCACCGGCGCGCCGGGCGACATCGGCGGGTCGCGCGGCGGGTAGATCTGGTCGATGGTGCGCCCGACCATCAGCGAGATCATCCGCTCCACCGTCATCTCCGCGCGCGGTGCCCGGCCCACCCGATGCCCGTCGCGCAGCACCACGATGTCGTCGCACAGGCGCAGTACGTCGCCGAGGATATGGCTGATATAGATGATGGCGATGCCCTGGCGCCGCAGCCGCCCGATGATGTCGAACAGCCGTTCGATCTCGCGCGTGGTCAACGACGTCGTCGGCTCGTCGAAGATAATAATGCGGGCGTTGCTGCCCAGCGCCTTGGCGATCTCGACCAGTTGCCGCTCGCCCTGCGACAGCCGGCTGACCGGTGTATTCGGCGCCACGTCCAGATCGACCGACGAGAGCAATTCCTGCGTGCGCACACGCACCTTCGCACGGTCGATGAACGGCAGCCCGCGTGCAAGTTTGGGAAAGCCTGCGATGAACAGGTTCTCCGCCACTGTCAGATTGCGGAACAGATTGAGTTCCTGATGGATGAAGGCGATTCCCCGCGACTCAGCATCGCGCGGGCCGCGCGGGCGGTAGTCGGCCCCGTCCAACGTCATGCGACCGGCATCCATCGGCAGCACGCCGCCCATGATGTTCATGGTCGTGGACTTGCCCGAGCCGTTCTCGCCGACCAGCCCGAGCACTTGGCCAGGGTGCAGCGAAAAAGTCATGTCGTGCAGCACCTGCACGCCGAAGAAACTCTTGCAGAGCCCTTCGGCCGCGAAGAACGCTGGCTGCGCTTCGGTGTCGTTCATGCGCGCAGGATCAGCCGGCGGCGCAGCGCATCCAAGACCGCCGCGAGCAAGATCACCAGCCCCTTGATCGCGAAGACCGAGGCGAGGTCGAGGCCCAGCAGTTGCAGCCCCTTGTCCACGACGCTGAGGAACAGCACTCCGTACAGCGTCTGCGTCACCTTGCCGGTGCCCCCGAACAGGCTGACGCCGCCGATCACCGCCGAGCCGACGATGTCGAGCAGGATGCGCTGTCCGAGCACCGGGGTGCCGGTCTCCAGCCGTCCGGTGTAGAGCACCGAGGCGATGGCCGCGCACAGGCCGGAGATGACGAACGCCCACGTCACCGCACGCCGCACCGGCACGCCGGAGATCGCCGCCGCGCGAGGGTTGCGCCCGATGGCATACAGCCAGCGGCCGAACACGGTCCGGCTGAGCACGAGATGCGCCACACCCATCACCACCGCCGCCACACCCAGCGAATACGGCACGCCGGCGACGGTGCCCTGCCCGATGGCGACGAACGAAGCAGGCAGGTCGCCAAAGCTGCTGCCGTCGTCGGTCAGGGCGGCCGTGTAGAACAGCGCGAAACCCGAGAAGAACATCATTGTCGTCAGCGTCACGATGAACGCCGGCATGCCCAGCCGCGTCGTGCAGAGGCCATTGAACAGCCCGATCAACAATCCCACAGCCACGAACGCGACGATCCCAGCCAGGATCGGTATGCCGCTGGCCAGCGCGAAACCGCCGTCGTCCGTCATCATCGACGCGCCGACCACGCTGGCCGTCGCGAGGATCGAGGGCGCCGAAAGGTCGATGCCGGCGACGATCAGAACGAACGTCTGGCCGATGGCCACGACCAGCAGCGGCATCATCGCCGCCAGCACATCCAGCATCGTTGCGCGTGTGGCGATCGACGGCACGATCGGCCACAGAATCAAGACGTAAAGGACGGTCAGGGCGAGTACCAGGTACTCGCTCATCAACAGCCGTTCGGCGATGCGGGGCCGGCGTCGCGCCGGTTCGGCCGCACGCTCGGTTGGGAGTGTCGTCGTGCTCATGGGAGTGGCCGAAGCAACGCGGCCGCCGCGACATCAGGGCGCGGCGGCCATGCCCGTCAGCCGGCCTTCTGCATCTTCTTCCAGACGGTGTAGCCCCACATGTCCTCGCGCTTGTCGGCGAGGCTGGCTTGGGTGATCACGAAGCCCGGGTCAAGCAGCAGCTTGTCCGGCTTCTTGCCGGCCCACAGATCCTCGAACGCGCCGAAGGCCATATCGACTTCCAGGAACAGGTTCTGCACACCACAGGCGTCGAGGTAGCCGTCCTGCAAGCGCGCGTATGCGCCTTCGTCGCCATCGAAGCCGCCGAACAGCACATGGCCCGGCTCGCCCCGCTTGTGCCACTTGTCGGCGGACTTCAGCACCTGCTCGATTTGCGGATGCAGGAAGTCGGAGGATGTCACCAGGAAGTTGACGTCCGGATTGGCCTGGATCGCGTTTGTTAGCCCCGCGAACGCCTTGTCGGCATTCCATTCGGTGGCCACGCGCCCCACCACGTCGATGATGTCCTTGTTCTTGTTGACCACGTCGAAAAACCCGTCACGGCGCTGGATGGCGTTCACGTCGCCCAGGTCGCCGATCAGGATCACCGCCTTGTACTTGCCGCCCTGTTTCTTGGCTTCGTCAACCAGGAAGGACACGGTGTCCTGCATGATCTTGCGGTTATCCGCTTGGATGGCCACCGAGTAGGCGTCGCTTTTCGCCGGCGGCCGGTTGAAGTGAACCATCGGGATGTTGGCCTCGTTGGCCGCCCGGATCGCCGGGATCACCGCCTTGGCGTCGGTCTGGATGATCAGGATCCCGTCCACCTTGCGGGAAATCATCGCCTTGACCTGCTCGAACTGCTTGTTGTCGTCGAAGTTCGAGATGTTCTCCAACGTCGTCCAGCCCTTGGCCTTGGCCTTCTGGCGCATGATCTCGATGCCCGAGACCCAGAAGGGCGAGACGAGGCTGTCGAACAGCAGAGCAACGGTCTTGGTCCCCTCGGCCTTGACCATGATCGGCAAGCCCGCAGCCGCAGCCATCAGCGCGCCGACCGTGAGGGTCCGTCGTGTCATATTCATCTTGGTGCTCCTCCAGCCGTTTGTTTTGCGTTGAGTACAGCGATACGGCCGGAGATGACTATGCGGTGGCCTCGTGCGGCAAGCAAGCGGGCCGCATTGGCCGGGAACGGTTACCCCGATCCAGTCAGTGCATGGCCCCGCAGTCAGCACGTCGTCGATGCCTGCGTGCGTGCGCACGAAACCCGGCACTGGACTCCTGTGTGAGTCGAACGGGACCTCCGACATCGCCGCAGCGGTGTTGTACTATCTTCTGCCAGTGGCGGGCGGACCGAGTCCCGAAACTCCGTGCGGCCACATGCTCAAGCTTGGCCAACACCTTCGCTGGCAGTTCCGGCGGTCGAGCAGGCGGCGCGCTGCCCCGCATGACGCGGTGCTGGGCGCCACGGGCGTGCCCCCTAATTCTGTAACACCAGGATTTGTCGCGTCAGGAATCCGTCGGGTTGGCGAAGGTCATCGAGAATGGTGAAATGGTTGCGGCCCGGCGCCGGCAGCAGCGCGCCCGGGGCGTTGGCAGCGGCGCGGTAGGCGTGGAGCCGGCGGCTGTTGGCGATCAATGTCGGCAATTCGTTGGTGCCGTAGGTCAACGCCATAGGCTTGGGCACGACGGGCCTGCGCAGGGGCGACAGCGTGGCAACCTGTTCGTCGGACAGTGCGAGCTTTTCGTTCAGATAGGTATCGCGCAACGGCCCCAATTCGTAGACACCGGAGATACCGAGGCCCGCGACGACAGCGGCGTGGTCGAGTGCCAGCGCGGCCAGATGGCCGCCCGCCGACCAGCCCGACACGACGAGCGGGCCGCCCGCGCCGTAATCTCGGCCGTGCGCCGCCAGCCAGTCGAGCGCCGCGTGAATTTCGCCCACGATCTGGGCCAGCGTTGCCTCGGGTGCGAGGGAATAGCCCAAGAACGCGGCCGACCAGCCGTGCGCACGCACGCCGTCGCCGAGGCAGGCGAAGCTTTCCTTGCTGTTGGTCTGCCAATAGCCGCCGTGGATGAACACGAAGCATGGCGCGTGCGCGACGGTGGCGGGAAAAATGTCGATGCGGTGCCGCTCGCCGCGCCCGTAAGGCAGATCGAGTGCTGCGGGGCAAGCCGCCCGTGCCGCAAGCGAATCGCGCGTCCGCGCCGCGTGAATCGCCGCGACGTCGGAGACGGCAGCGGTGTTATTGTAGGCAGCGTCGCGGGCCGCACGGCTCAGCGCGCCCCAGTCGGTCGCCCATCCCGCGCCGAACTCGCCGCCCCATTCCGTGCCAGAACCCATGACGCCGGTCATCCCGCCCCCCCTTCGCGCGCTTCTTGCATGAAACGTCCTATCGTCGCCGCCCCGACCCAGAACGGACCGACACGACGCATATGAATCTGATCAGCCTCGATATCCGGATGCTCCGGTCGCTGCTCACGGTCGTCGAGACCGGCAGCATCACCGAAGCCGCCCGCCGGCTCGGCCGGACGCAGCCGGCCATTACGTTGCAGGTGCAGCGCCTCGAAGAACTGACGGGGCGCATCCTGCTGTCGCCCGACAGCCGACGGGTCAAACCGACCGAAGACGGCCTGATGGTGCTGTCGTATGCCAAGTCGATCCTGCAAATGCATGACGAGTTGCTATCGCGCCTATCGGCGCCGGAGATCGAGGGCCATGTGATCCTTGGCACACCCGACCTGTATGCCGCCTATATGCTGCCGCCGATCCTGAGTATCTTTCGCCGCGCTTTTCCGCGCATTCAGGTGGAACTGCGCTGCGTGCTGTCCACGCCCTTGGTCGGACTCGTCAAACGCGGCGAGGTGGACATCGCATTGGTGACGCGGATGAACGATTTCACCGGCGGCCTCGTCGTGCATCAGGAGCCGCTTGTGTGGATCACGGCCACCGATTCCGACGTGCATCACGAAACGCCGTTGCCGCTGGCGCTGCTGCCGACCGGTAATCTCTACCGCGACCACGCCGTGGCGGGGTTGGAGAGCGCTGGGCGGCGCTGGCGCATCGCCTGCACCAGCGAGAGCATCAGCGGGTTGCAGGCGGCAGTCCTCGCCGGCATGGCAGTGACGGTGCTGGGCCGCAGCACCCTGATTGCCGGACTGCGGGAGTTGCCACCGAGCCCCGAGTTCCCTGCCCTGCCGAAGGTCGATCTGCTGCTCTATCAGGCAGCCGGCGCCCCCAAGCCGGCGGCGAAGGCGCTGCACGACTACTTGCAACACTATCTGGGATTGCGCGCCGAGACCCCGCCTCCCGCCGCGCGGCGGGAGGGGGAGCCGGAGTAGGCGGGCCACAGGTCGGGTCATGCCGCGCCGCTGCCGGCCGCTGCGACCGCCCGGGCCGCCATCACGCCGACCAGATGGGCGCGGAAGGCCGGTTCGGCGTGGATGTCGCCATTCAGCCCGTCCGGCGGAATGGCGATGCCGGCTAGGGCGGCCGGATCGAACCGCGCCGACAATGCGGCTTCCATCTCCGGCACGCGGAACACGCTCGGCCTGGCCCCGGTGACGGCCACGCGCACGCCAGCCGCAAAACGTGCCACGAACACCCCGACGATGGCGTAGCGCGAGGCCGGGCTTCGGAACTTCGCGTAGGCGGCAGCCAGCGGCACCGGAAATTTGACCGCGACGATCAGTTCGCCGGGCGCCAGCACGGTGGCGAACAGGCCGGTGAACATGGCTTCGGCCGCAATCTCCCGCCGGTCGGTCACGATGGTCGCACCCAGGCCGGCGACCGCCGCCGGATAGTCGGCCGAGGGGTCGGCGTTGGCGAGCACGCCGCCGATGGTGCCGCGATTGCGCACCGCCGGGTCGCCGATGCCCGCCGCGAGTGCCGCCAGCGCGGGAATCGCCGCCGCGACCACGGGCGAGTCCGCCACCGCGACGTGGCGGACCATTGCCCCGATGGTCAGCGTCTCGCCGTCCACCTCGATGCCGCCGAGTGCCGCAATGCCCGACAGATCGACCAGGGCCAAGGGCGTGGCCAGCCGGTGCTTCATCACCGGCAGCAGCGTCATGCCGCCGGCAATGCCGGAAGCACCTTCGGACTGCAACAGCACAACCGCGTCCGCCACGCTCGTCGGCCGGTGATAGGTGAAACCCTGCATTGTCCTACTCCGCCGCTTTGGGCAGGCCGGCCGCCTGGATCAGCCGCCAGATGCGGTTGGGGGCGGCCGGCATATCGACATGGGTGATCCCGAGCGGCGACAGCGCATCGACGACCGCGTTGATGACGGTGGCGGGCGATCCGATGGTGCCGACCTCGCCGCAGCCCTTCACGCCGAGATCGTTGTGCGTGCAGCGGGTACTGTGCGTGAGGATCTTCATGTTCGGCATGATGTCCGCGCGCGGCATCGCGTAGTCCATGAACGAACCGGACAGCAACTGGCCGCTGGCATCGTCGTACACAGCCGACTCGCACAGCGCCTGCCCGGCACCCTGCGTGATGCCGCCGTGCAACTGGCCGGCGACGATCATCGGGTTGATGACGGTGCCGATATCGTCCACCGCGACGTAAGACAGCAAATCCACCGTGCCGGTGTCCGGGTCGATCTCGACCTCGGCCACATGCGCGCCACCCGGGAAGGTGAAGTTGATTGGATCGTAGAACGACTGCTCCTCCAGCCCCGGCTCCAGCACTTCCAGCGGGTAGTTGTGCGGGATGTAGGCGGCGAGGCAAATCTCGTCGAAGCGCAGCGAGCGGTCGGTGCCGGCGACGCTGAACTTGCCGTCCTCGAACACGATGTCCGGCTCGCCGGCTTCCAGCAGATGCGCGGCGATCTTGCGGCCTTTCAGGATGACTTTGTCCACCGACTTGGCCAGCGCCGAACCGCCGACCGAGAGCGAGCGCGAACCGTAGGTGCCCATGCCGAATTGCACCTTGTCAGTATCGCCGAACACCACTTCGATCTTGTCGGCCGGGATGCCAAGCTTGTCGGAGACGATTTGCGCGAAGGTGGTTTCGTGGCCCTGACCGTGGCAGTGCGTGCCAATCAGCACGGTGACGTCGCCGGTGGCATGAACGCGGACGGTGGCACTTTCATACAGTCCGCCGCGTGCCCCGAGGCGGCCGGCGATGCGCGAGGGGGCGAGGCCGCACGCCTCGACGTAGGTGGCCAGCCCGATGCCACGATATTTGCCGCGTTTGGCGCTTTCGGCGCGGCGGGCCGCAAACCCGTCCCAGTCGCCCAGCGCCAGTGCGCGATCCAGACAGCCGCTGGGATCACCGCTGTCGTATTCCATCATCACCGGCGTCTGATAGGGATAGGCGCTGGTCTGGATCATATTGTGGCGACGGATGGCGACGCGATCCATGCCCATGTCGGACGCGGCCACATCGACCAACCGCTCCAGCAGGAATGTCGCCTCCGGCCGACCGGCACCGCGATAGGCGTCCACCGGCACGGTGTTGGTGAACACGACTTTGACCTCGCAGTAGATCGCGGGCGTCGTGTAAACGCCGGCCAGCAGCGGGCCGTACAGATTGGTCGGAATGTTGGGGCCGAACGTGGACAGATAGCCGCCCATGTTGGCGAGCGTGCGGACACGCAAACCCAGGAACTTGCCGGTTTCGTCAAGCGCCAGTTCAGCCTCGCTGACATGGTCGCGGCCCTGCGCGTCGGACACGAAACCTTCGCTGCGCTCGCTGACCCATTTGACCGGCACGCCAAGCCGGCGCGCAGCCCAGGTGACGACGGCTTCCTCAGCATAGTGGAACTGCTTGACGCCGAAGCCGCCGCCGACATCCGGCGCGACGACACGCAATTTATGCTGCGGAATGCCGAGAACAAAATTGCCCATCAGCAGTTTGACCACATGCGGAAACTGGCTGGTGGACCACAAGGTCGTGCGGTCCGTCGCTCGCTCGTACTGCGCGATGGCGGCGCGCGGTTCCATGGGGTTGCCGACGAGGCGGTTGTTGACAAGGCTAATTTTTGCAACATGCGCCGCACCGGCAAACGCCTTGTCCGTTGCCGCGCGGTCGCCGATCTCCCAGTCGCAGCAGAGATTGTCGGGAATATCCTCGAACACCGCGGGCGCACCGGGGCGCAGCGCCTCCAGCACGCCGACCACGGCCGGGAGACTCTCGTAGTCCACAACTACGGAGTCGGCCGCGAGGCGCGCGAGGTCCACCGTCTCCGCGATCACGAGTGCCACCGGGTCGCCGACATGGCGCACTTTTTCGTAGGCCATCGCCGGATGCGGCGGCTCCTTCATCGGCAATCCGTCCTTGCCGGTGATGCCCCAGCCGCACGGAATACCGCCGACATTGTCGGCCTTCATGTCGGCCCCGGTCAGCACCGCGACCACACCCTCCATTGCCAGCGCCGCCGTGGCATCGATGCCGAGCAGTTTGGCGTGCGCGTGCGGCGAACGAACGAAGACGGCGAATGTCATCCCCGGCAGCTTGATGTCGGCGACGTAGTTGCCGCGACCGGTGATGAAGCGGAGGTCTTCTTTCCGCAGGATCGAGGCGCCGATGCCGGTGACGTTGCCCATGGGTCAGGCCGCTTCCATGCTACTGGTGGACGTTTCGGCGTGAATCGCGGCGGTGCCAGCCAGGATGGACGCGACGATGTTCTGATAGCCGGTGCAACGGCACATGTTGCCCTCCAGCCAATGCCGCACCTCGGCTTCCGTCGGCGCGGTGTGGCGGCCGGCGAAGTCGATGGCACTCATGATCATACCCGGCGTGCAGAACCCGCATTGCAGGCCATGATTTTCGTGAAACGCAACCTGCATCGGATGCAGCGCATTCCCGCCGCCAGGGCCGGACAGACCTTCGATGGACACGACGCGCGTGCCTTCGGCAGCGACCGCGAGCATGGTGCAGCTTTTGACCGAGACGCCGTCGACATGTACGACGCACGCGCCGCACTGGCTGGTGTCGCAGCCGATGTGGGTGCCGGTCAGACCCAGTCGTTCGCGCAGCAATTCCACGAGAAGCATCTCCGTGGGAACATCGGCCTTGATATTGCGGCCATTGACGTTGAGCTTCAGTTCCATACAAGTCGTCTCCATCCTGTGCGCCCGTTACTCGGCGGCGAGCGCGTGCATTTCGTCCATCTCCCACCACGCGACGGCGCGGTCGGCGATGCCGATGGGTCCGGCAAAATAGTCTCCTTCTTCGACGTAAGCGACGAACGGGTCGTCCTCTGCAGCGGCAGCGTCGAGGGTGAGAGTAACTTTGACGAAGGTGCCCTGGTATTCGACGGCGCGCACGAGTCCCACGACGGCGTTGAGGGGCGGGACTGTGGCACCGGCCAGCTTGGCGATGCGCACATGGTCGCGCCGCACGGAGAATTGCAAGCGTTGTCCTGTGGCGCGCACCGCGCCGCCGACGCGGAGCGCAAAGCCGCGCCCTGCGGCGTCGCGCAACGTCGCGAGCCCGTCGGCCACGCTTTCCAGTTTGCCGGCCAGCACGTTCTGGCCGCCCATGAAGCGGGCAACATAGGCGCTGCGCGGCTCCGCATAGACGGTGCGCGCCGGATCGGACTGCACCACATGACCGCGATCCATCACCACCACCTGATCGGCAACGGCCACGGCTTCCAGTTGCGTGTGGGTGACGTGGATGAAAGTGATGCCCAACTGGCGCTGCAACTCGCGCAACTCGCTGCGCATTTGCAGCCGCAGGAATTCGTCAAGAGCCGACAGCGGCTCGTCCAGCAGCAGCACGCGCGGGCGGGTAATGATGGCGCGCGCGAGTGCGACGCGCTGCTGCTGGCCACCGGACAGTTGCGCCGGCAGGCGTTGGGCGAGTTCCGTGAGCTGCACTTGTTCGATGACGCGATCCGCCTCGCGATACCGCTCCGCCTTGCCGATGCCGCGCACCCGCAGCGTGAAGGCGACGTTGTCGCGCACGTTCAGGTGCGGGAACAGCGCGTAGCTTTGGAACATCATCGCCGTGCCGCGTTCGCGTGGCGACAGGCCGACGACATTGCCGCCGTCGATCAGGATTTCGCCGTCGCTTGGTGTTTCATGGCCGGCGATCATGCGCAGCATCGTGGTCTTGCCGCAGCCGCTGGGGCCGAGCAGGCAGCAATAGGTGCCGCTGGCGATGCGGAGGTTGATGCCGTCCACGGCCAAGGTACCGTCGGCATATCGTTTGACGATACCAGCGAGTTCGACGGCGCCGCGTCCGGTGGCCGTGCTGGCGTTCATGGGGACGAGGGTTTCGATGTCCATCACTCTTGGCCCGCGACGCTGCCAAGGCGACGGCGCTGGATCAACGCGATGGCCCCGAGTGACACACCGATCACCACGAACGACAGGCCCGTCGTCAACGTGCCGAGGGCATAGATGGAGGGTGAGGTCACGTTCTGCGTCATGCTCCAGATCTCGATCGGCACGGTGTTGGTGGACCCGGTGGTTTGCAACGTGCGGGCAAATTCGTCGTAGGACAGCGTGAAGCCGAACAAGGCCACCGCGATCATGCCTGGCAGCAGGATCGGCACCACCACCAGCCACATCGTCTGCAACTGGTTTGCGCCGAGATCGCGCGAGGCTTCCTCATAAGACCGGCTGAAGCGGCCGAAGATCGCGAACATGATCAGCAGGCCGAACGGCAGCGTCCATGACAATTGCGCGCCCAGCGCGGAGGTGTACCAGTTGGTCTCGAACCCGAACATCTGGAACATCAGGCCGATGCCGATGCTCAGCACGTAGCCGGGGGCGACGAGACTCGCGATCACCAGATAGAACAGCGTGCCGCTGCCGGGAAACCGGCTGCGGAAGGCGAGGCCGCCGGCCAGCGAGATCAGCACCGTCAGCGCCATCACGATCAGTGCCAGCGGAATCGAACGCGACAGCGCGCCCATCAGGTCGCCGGTGTCGCCCTGTTCGATCAACTGGTCGAACCAGTGCAAGCTGACGCCGCGCATCGGGAACGACAGGCCGCCCTGGGGTCCTTGGAACGACAGCAGATAGATGCAGACCATCGGGCCATAGAGGAAAACGACGTAGGCCACGAACACCGCACCCAGGGCGTAAAACGGCCAGCCGCGCCGGTCGGCGGAGAGTTTTGATTGGGCCATCAGCGTCCGCTCACCAGTTCTTTGCGCACATCGACGAGGCGCAGGATCGCCGCGACCATGGCGGTCAGAATGATCATCAGCACCGCCGCGCTTGCCGCCGCGTGTGGAAACAGAAGTGTCGAAATGTCGTCGTACATGGCCGACACGACGGAGGCATCGGTGCCACCACTCATCACTTTCACAACGTAGAAGTCGCCCATCACCAGCGTGACGACGAAGATCGAGCCGAGCACGATGCCGCTTTTGGTCAGCGGCAGCACCACCCACAGCACCGTCTGCCAGCGCGCCGCCCCCGCATCGTGTGCCGCTTCGAAGAGCGAGCGGTCGATACGGCTCATGGCGTTAAAGATCGGCACGATCATGAAGATCGTGAACAGATGCACATAGGAGACGACGACGGAGAAATCCGAGAACAGCAGGAATTGCAACGGCTCCTGGATCAGCCCGGACGCCATCAGCGCCTGATTGATCACACCCTGCTTGCCGAGCAGCGGCAGCCACGAGATCATGCGAATGACGTTAGAGGTCCAGAACGGCACCGTGCAGAGCAGGAACAGGCCGATGGCCACCAACCTGCTGCGGACGTGGAAGACCAGGAAAGCCGCCACGGAGTAGCCGATCAGCAGTGTGCAGATCCACGTCATCGCCGCCAGTTTCAGCATCGTCAGATACAGCGACAAGGTTAGATGCGACGAGAGCACGCTTTGGTAATTTTCGAAGGTGAAGGCGGGGATCACCTCGAAATTGTCGTAGCGAAACACGCTCACGGCCAGCACGACCGCGAGCGGCACCACCACGAACACCAGCAATACGAGCGCCAGCGGCAGCACCAGCGCGAAGGATTTCAGGCGCGCCGACATGATCGGCGAGAGACCCGGCTTTCGCACTGTCGCTGCCACTGGCGTACTCCCCCGCTCAGGCCGACTTAAACTCGTTCCAGCGTTGGATCATGTATTGGTTCTCGTCCATCACGGTGTTCCAGCATGAGATGTTGGTGAACCGCTCGACCAGCGAGCCGCCGTCGCGCACGGATCCGGCCTTGGCAATCGGTGCGCCGTACGGGTCCTTGATCACATCGGTGGCCGGCTTGCCCGAGTACCAGTAGGCGTATTCGTTGGCCGACATGAATTTTTCGGCAGTGGAGGGCACCGGGCTGTAGTAGCCGTGGCGCGCCACGAAAGCACCTTGCCAGCCGCCATAGTACCAGTTCAGATATTCGTAGGCGGCATCCAGCTTCTTGCCGGACAGATGGCGCATCAGCCCCATGCCGTTGCACCAACCGCGATAGCCTTCCTTGCCGTCCGGGCGGACGTTCACCGGCGCGTAGGTACAGGGAATGCCCTTGGCCAGCACCGCCGTCACCGCCGGCGACCACATCGACTGCACGGTCACTTCGCCGGCCGCCATCAGTTCCACCGACTGCTCGAACGTCGTCCAGGTGGCGCGGAATTGGCCCTTTTTCTTCGCGTCGATCAGCGCGTTGATCGTCACGTCGATCTCGGCGCGCGTCATGTTGCCCTTGTTCTTGTAGACGATGTCGCCGCGCGATTCGAGCGCGAGCGCCGCGTCCATGATGCCGATGTTCGGCACGTCGAGAATCGCCGACTTGCCCTTGAACTTCGGGTCCAGCAGCATCTTCCATTGCGTGATCGGATCCCCGACGAGGTCAGGGCGGTAGCCGATGGAGTCCGCGTTGTACACTTGAGGCAGAAAGGTCATCCAATCGTGTACGCCCTCGACGATCTTGGTCGAGTCCTTGCTGTCGATGTACATCGCCTCGTACGGCGAGATGCCCTGGCGGGAAACCTTCTTACCGTCGTATTCGCCCTTGGTGAAGATCGGCAGGATGTTGTCGAATTCTTTGATCTTCTTGACGTCAATGCCCTGCAAAATGCCCCGCGCGACCGCAACTTTGCTCTGCCAGCCTTCAAGATCGGGGATATCGACGCTGGTGGGCTGGGTGATGAAGCGGGTAATCGCCGTCGAGGTGTCGAGATTCTGCATCGAGACCTTGAAGCCCAGGTCTTTGGCCGCCTGGTCGCCGATGGCCTGCACCACCGAATACGACACGCCGATGTGGCGCAGCGTGATGTCTTTGATCTCCTGCGCCCAGATGGTCGGGAACCCGGTGATCGCACCGGACCCTGCCGCAGCACCCACTGCGGCTGCCGCGCCTCTCAGCAGCGCGCGCCGCGTCGGCGACGCAGACGGCTTTGGCGTTTGATCGTCAGTCATCAGTCCGCACTCCCGATCGTGGTTGCCGAATAACTCGTGTCCCGGCGCGGCATTACCGCGTGTATTGCCAGCGACTTGGGGACAGGTTGGCTATTTCTGCGGGCGTTCAGCAAATCAGAAATTACTATTTGGCCCATAAATTGGGCTAATACGACTGTTTTTTGCTCTATTGACGCACGTATTTTGGGCATTGAGCCCGTTTCTGCGGCCACGTTGGGGTGAGTCTGGAACGGAGTGCTTGATGCCTGAAGCCCACATGGCACAGCACGGGACAGTCGCTCGCGCCAAACAATTTGCGGCAGCGCCTCAGGGATTTCATATCACCCATCGCGGCTGGTGCGCGCCAGCACGCCGTCGTGACGGCGTGCGAGCTTGGCCTCGATTCGCCGCGCCGCGGCAATCACGCATTCGCTGACTTCGAACTCGCGCGTTCGGGTCACGTGGGCCGACCGCAACGAGACGCTGATTGCGGCGACAGGCAGGCCACGCCAATCCCGCACCGGGGCGCCAAAGCAGCTATAGCCCGCCTCGTTCTCGTCGCGGTCAACTGCATAGCCGCGACGCCGCACCTCGCTCAACTCGGCGAACAGGCGGCGCTTGTCGAGGATCGTGTGATCGGTGAGCCGCAGCAACTCGGCGCGCAGATGGGCAGCGCGGATCTCCGGATTCTGGAACGCGAGGATCGCCTTGCCGAGCGCGGTGCAGTGGAAATAATCGCCATCGCCCACCTGTGCGATGCAGCCGCTGTCCTCGGCACCGGCGACGATGGCGAGGTAGTAAACACGGCGCCCTTTCGGTACGCCGAGATTGACGGTCTCGTGCAGGGCACCATTCAGCTCCCGGATCAGCGGCTCGGCGACCGCGCGGATGGTGCGGTCGCGCGCATCGTCGGTCTGCAACGCATAGATCGCCGGGCCGATCTCGTACAGGCCTCGTTCGGTGACTTGCAGGTAGCCGAGGAAAAGCAGCGTCTGCACGTAGCGGTACACAGTCGTCTTGTCGCGCTCGCAGCCGCGTCCGATCTCGGCGACCGAGACCGGCCGGGCGCTCGCGAGCACGAACTCCAGCACGTCGAACGTTCCGACGACGGGCGCGATCACGTATTTGCCGCTCGGATGCACCATCGTCCTGCCCCCGCGTCAGACCTCGTCGAGTGGGTAGAGCGGGCGCGTCACATGGCGGAAGGGAATCCGGCGCATGTCGGCGCATGTCGGTCCGGGCGTGTCGGCAAGCAGGATGCGCGCGGCAAACGGCCCGAACGAGGCGCGGAAGTGCGAGGGCGATTTCACGAACACGAGTGCTGCCTCCCGCGGGTCGAGACCCTGCGACAGGTACATCGCCGTGTCCCACTCGGTGGATGGATTGCTGCGCACGAGGAGTCGGATCGCGCCGATGCCGAGCACCGCCGTCGGGCCCATGCGGATCGCGAGCCCTTCGGTGCCCTTGTCCTGCATCACGTAGTGGCCATCGGAGAGGTTTTCGACCGTCGCCGTGACGGCTATGGGAGAGCCGGACGTGAGGCTGTGGCCGAGCCGGAGCGACACGGTTGACCCAAGGCCGGCCCGATGCGCTGCGGCGGCGCCGGCGGCGTCGCAGAGCGTGGCGAGCGAAAGGCGCGGCGCGT
>CAJCJG010000048.1 GCA_903970625.1 Solirubrobacterales bacterium 70-9
CCCGCCGCAACCCCTCACGTATTTGCGCCCGGTGCGAAGCATTGTCAATTGGCACAAATTCGGTAACCTTCGTTGACTTTCGCGCCGCCCGCGCCCGCCATGCCACCAAGAAACGCTACGACCCAGGGAGGTTTTTGTGACGACACTGACATGGACCGGAGAACAAACCCCCTACGCTTGGACCGATACTCTTGACTGGGAGATGGGCACCACGCCGCCCCCCGCCGGCCCGCCCGCCCCCGGCGATACCGCGATCCTTGGCGGCACCATCGACCTGGAGCAGTCGCTCTACGACATCACGCTTCTGATGCCGCAACCGACCGGCAGTCTGGTGCTGGCAGCCACGAACGTCGATTTCGGCGACAATTTCCTGCTGCAAATCGCCAGTCTGAACGGTGGTGGCTTCGCACTCGATACGTTGGAAATCCTCGGCACCGGCACCTTGGACGGTAGCCACACCACCCCGAATCTGACACCGAAAGCCGGCGAGATCGACACGACCGTCGGCCCGCTGACAATCGAACTCGCGGGCGTCGGCGGCTCCGGCGCCGGCACATTCATCGACGACGGCGCGATCTTTGGCGACGGCCTGACCGTGACGGCCGGCGATACCACCGCGCCCGGAACCTTCATCAACAATTCGACCATCGACGTGACCGGCATCTTCAACATCGACAACGGCGTGACGCTGGCCGGTAGCGGCCTGATCGAGATCAGCGGCGGCGGCGACAACGGTGCGCAGTTCAGCGGCCCGGTCGGCGCCGGCCAGACGATCGAGTTCGTCAATCAGCCCAACCTGAACCACACGTCCGAAGGCGGCATCACGATCTCGGACCTGTCCACATTCCAGGGGACGGTGATCATCAGCCAGGACAACGATATCTATCTGCCGAGCGTGAACAGCACCGTGCAGAGCTACGTGGGAGACCTGCTGACGTTCGCCAACGGCGAGACATTGCATATCGGGCTGACCGGACAGGCGCAGAGCTTCAACCTCGTTTCCAGCGCGCCCTACGGAGTCACGTTGTACGGCAGCGAAGACGCTCCTTCCTGCTTCGCGCAGGGCACGCGGATCGCGACTCCGGAGGGCGAGACGGCGGTCGAGGCGCTGCGGGTGGGCGACCTCATGCGGCTGGCACGCGGCGGCGAGGCGCGGATTCGCTGGCTGGGCCATCGCCGCGTGCGCTGCACCCTGCATCCGAAGCCGCACGATGTGCTGCCCGTGCGGGTGCGGGCGGGCGCGCTGGGGGTGGGGCGGCCGGCGCGCGACTTGGTCTTGTCGCCGGACCATGCGGTGTTTTGGCGCGGAGTCCTGATTCCGGTGCGGTATCTGCTGAACGGCGCGACCATCACGCAGGAAATGGCGGAGTCCGTGACCTACTGGCACGTCGAACTCGATCGGCACGATGTGGTGCTGGCCGAGGGTCTGCCGTGCGAAAGTTTTTTGGACACCGGCAATCGGAGAGCGTTCGAGAACGGGCAAGCCGTCGAATTGCACCCGGATTTTTCGCGTCGGGCGTTGGACATTTGGGACGCGGAGGCGTGCGCCCCGCTGGTGCTGAATGGCCCCGCGCTGGTCGCGGCGCGCAAGTCCGTGCAGCGGCGTGCCACGGCCCTGGGGTTTTTCCCGACACGCGATGCCGGGATGCGCGTGCTGGCTGACGGCGTGCCGGTGGCCGCTCATCGTGACGGCCGCATGTTCGGCGTCCGACTGCCGGCGGGCACGCGGGACGTGCGCCTCCTGTCGAACATTTGGGTGCCGGCGCACATGCGCCCCACCGAGTCGGACACGCGAACGCTGGGAATCGCCATCGGCCGGATGTGGCTGGATGGGCGGCAGGTCGCGCTGGACAGCCCGGGCCTGTGTGCCGGCTGGCATGCGGCAGAGCCGGGGTTGCGCTGGACGGACGGCGACGGCCGGATCGCGGTCGCGGGTGCCTGCGCCCTCAGCTTTTCCGTCGCGATGACCGGCCGTTACTGGCGGAACTCCATCCCGGCCATCGCACTGGCCGGATAAGCGCCTGCTCTCCCTCCCCTTGTGGGAGGGGGCTAAGATGAAGGCTCGCCGTCGTCAGTCGATCTCGACGACCACCGGCACATGGTCGGACGGCTGTTCCTCCCCCCGTTCCTTGCGGTCGGGCAGGGCGGATGTCAGCCGTTCGGCCAGCGTCGGCGACAGCAGCGCATGGTCGATCCGGAGCCCGATATCGCGCGGCCAGGCGGCGGCCTGATAGTCCCAGAACGTCCACAACTTGCCGCGCGGGTGCAGGGCGCGCAGCGCGTCTGTCAGGCCGATCCAGAGCAGAGCGCGGTAGGCGGCGCGAGTTGCGGGACAGACGAGCGCATCCGTCGGCGGCAAGGCGCCTGGAGAAAGGTCCTCGTCGGTCGGGCAGACGTTGAAATCGCCGAGGATCGCGAGCGGCTCGTCGGCGTCCAGCAAGGTGGCGGCGCGTTGGCGCAAAGCCTCCATCCAGGCCAACTTGTAGGCGTAGCCGGCATCGGCGCCGGAATTCCCGTTCGGCAAATAGATGCCGATGCAAGTCGTCCCGCCCGTGCGGATCTCGATGTAACGCGCCTGCGCATCGTCCGCCGGCACGCCGGGCAGCGCGGTGTGGACCACCTCGACCGGCACGCGCGACAGCGCGGCCACTCCGTTATACGCCTTTTGGCCGACGACATCGGCTTTGTAGCCCAAAGCCTCGAACCGGGAGGCCGGGAACTGCGGCGCCTCGCACTTGATCTCTTGCAGGAACAAGATGTCCGGCTGAACCCGCTCCAGCCACCGCACGACGTGGTTTTCGCGCTGGCGAATCGAGTTGACGTTCCAGGTCGCCAGCTTCACGGCGGTTTAATCGACGGAAAAGCTGGTGCCGCAGCCGCAGGAGGAGGTGGCGTTCGGGTTGCGTACGGCGAAATGGCTGCCCATCAGCGCGTCCGTGTAGTCCAGTTCCGCGCCTGCCAACAGGTCGAGGCTGGCGGGGTCGATAAACACTTTTGCCCCGGCCTGTTCGAGCACCACGTCGTCGGCCGCGCGTTCGCGGTCGAGATCGAAACGGTACTGAAACCCGCTGCATCCGCCGGCCAGCACGGCCACGCGGAGCGCGGCATCGCCTTTCGAGGCGCCGATTTCGGCGATACGCGCGGCGGCACGGTCGGTCAGGCGGAATGGTGGGGCGCTGTCCATGCACGCAACATAGGCGATGCCCGCACTGGATAGAAGGGGGACGAGGGTGTAAGGCGCGGCGGTGACGTATTCTGCCCCTGCGCGCGCCCCCTGGGCCGTGCGACCCGACGCGGCGCGCGGCCGGCTGCATGCCGAGCCGGAGAGCGCCACGCGCAGCCCATGGCAGCGCGACCGCGACCGGATCATCCACAGCACCGCGTTTCGCCGGCTACAATACAAGACGCAGGTGTTCGTCAACCACGAGGGCGATTTCTACCGCACGCGACTGACGCACAGCCTGGAAGTGGCGCAAATCGCTCGCTCGGTGGCCCGCGAACTGGGTCTGGACGAGGATCTGGCAGAGGCGCTGGCGCACGCCCTCGGGCATCCGCCGTTCGGGCATGCGGGGGAGGATGCGTTGTCGGCAGCGACGAAGGCGATCGGCGGGTTCGATCATAACGCGCAGAGCTTGCGGGTCGTGACGCTGCTGGAAGCTCGATATGCGGCGTTCGACGGGCTGAACCTGACGTGGGAAACGCTGGAGGGGCTGGCCAAGCACAACGGCCCGCTGCGCAAGCCGCCGCCGTACGTGTTGGAATACACGGCGAAACACGATCTGGAACTGACCACGTTCGCCTCGGCGGAGGCGCAGGTTGCGGCGCTGGCCGACGATATCGCCTACCACAGCCACGATCTGGACGACGGCTGGCGCGCGCAACTGTTCAGCCAGACCGACCTGTCGCATCTGCCTGTGGTGGGCGAGGCGCTGGCGGAAGCACGGGTATGTGGGCTGGACGTGCCGCCTGCACGGCTGCGGCACGAGACCATCAGGCGGGTCATCAACCACCTCGTAACCGATCTGGTGGCCGAAACGCGCAAGCGGATCACTGCGTTGGCGCCGAAGGACGCGGCGGCGATCCGGGGCGCGAAGGCACCTGTCGTCGCGTTCAGCCCGCCGATGGCGGAGGCGAACCGGGCGATCAAGGATTTTCTGTTCGCCCGCATGTATCGCAACTGGCGGGTGAACCGCATGACGTCCAAGGCGCGACGCTTGACCGGCGAGATTTTCGCGCTGTTGCACGCGGACACCACGTTGCTGCCGGACCATTGGCGCGGAAGGGCGGGCGAACCGGGGTCTCCGCGCGCGGCGGTGACGGTGGCGGACTATGTGGCGGGCATGACGGACCGCTTCGCGCGCGAGGAACACCGCCGGCTGACCGACCTGTCGGTGCCGGGATGAGCGGCGCTTCCTTCTCCCTCACCGCCCGCCCTTCGCGGGGGGAGAGGGTCGGGGAGAGGTGGGTCGTCTCGCCCGCTCGGAATTGGAAGCGACGCTCGTTGGCCGGAGTGGCGGCGCGACCCTCCTCACCCCGGCCCTCTCCTCGCAAAGCTGGGAGGAGAGGGAGAAGCGATATTGGATGGTAGTGATGACGCATAACATCTTTGCCGATCTGCGAGACGCGGTGCTGGCGGCGCTGCGCGAGGCGGTGCCCGATCTGCCGGACGATGTGGCCGCACGCGTGGACGTGACGCCCTCGCGCGACCCGGCGCACGGATTCGCGGCCACCAACGCGGCGATGGTCGCGGCCAAAGCCGCACGCAGCAAACCGGCCGATCTCGCGCAAAAACTGCTCCCCACACTGCGCGCGCACGAATGGATCGAGAGCGTCGAGGCGGCGGGACCCGGGTTCGTCAATATATCCGTCAAGGAAGCGGTGATCCGCGCGCAACTGCCGACGGTGCTGCTGGCCGGGGAAGCGTATGGCGATAGCACGATTGGCGGCGCGGTGCCGACGAACGTGGAATACGTCTCGGCCAATCCGACCGGGCCGATGCATGTCGGGCATTGTCGCGGCGCGGTGGTGGGCGATGCGCTGGCGAATCTGCTGGCGAAGGTGGGCTTTGCCGTCACCAAAGAATATCTGATCAACGACGCCGGCAATCAGGTGGTAGCGCTCGCGTGGGCCGCGTATTTTCGCTACCTGCAAGCTCTCGGCACCGCCATGACAGAGGAGGAATTCTCCGAGGCCGTGCCTGGAGGTTTGCAATATCGTGGTGACTATCTCGTGCCGGTCGGCGACGCGCTCGCACGCGATCATGGTTCATCTTTGGCGGGCGATAGGCTGACGATCGCGGCACCGGAAACGTGGCTCGATCTGGTGCGGACCGTCGCCGTGAACATGATGATGGTGAGCATCCGGGAAGATCTGGCGCTGCTCGGCGTGACTCAGGACGTGTTCAGCAGCGAACGGGCGCTTGCGGAAACCGGAGCCACGGACAAGGTGATTGGGACGCTGCGCGACAAGGGACTGATCTACGAAGGCGTGCTGGAACCGCCGAAGGGAAAGACGCCGGAGGATTGGGAGCCACGCGAGCAGACCTTGTTCCGCGCGACGCAATTCGGCGACGACGTTGATCGGCCGTTGCGGAAATCCGACGGTAGCGCCACGTATTTCGCCAACGACATCTCGTACCACGCCGACAAGATGCGGCGTGGTGCGAAGAACATGATCGACGTGTGGGGCGCAGATCATGGCGGCTACGTCTCCCGCATGCAGTCGGCGGCGCGGGCGCTGGGCGGCAATCTTGAAGTCGTGCTATGCCAGATTGTCCATGTGTTGAAGGACGGGCAGCCGGTGCGCATGTCCAAGCGCGCGGGCACCTACATCACCCTGCGCGATCTGATCGAGGAGGTTGGCCGCGACGCGGTGCGGTTCACCATGCTGATGCGCAAGTCCGACGCGCAGATGGAGTTCGATATCGCCGCCGCCGTGGCGCAAACGCGCGAAAACCCTGTGTTTTACGTGCAATATGCCCACGCGCGCTGCCGCAGCGTGCTGCGCAAGGCGGCCGATCAGTTCGGTGACGAGAAAATATCTGCCACGGCACTGGCGGGGGGCGACCTCGCCAGCCTGCAAGATGCGGCGGAACTGGGACTGATCCGGCGGCTATCGACGTGGCCGAGGACCGTGGAAGCCGCCGCTTTGGCCCGCGAGCCGCACAGAATAGCGTTTTTCCTCTATGATTTAGCGGGTGACTTTAATATGCTGTGGAACCGGGGCAACGAAGATGCTGCGCTGCGTTTTATCCAGGCCGACCGCCCCGCCGAGTCGCTGGCCCGGGTCGCTCTTGTGGCGGCCACAGCGGTCGTGATTCGGTCCGGTTTGGGCGTGATGGGCGTCACCCCCGTCGAAGAGATGCGCTGACCCCCGACACAGATTGCAGATCGGGGGGCTGCTGGTAGGGAAGGGCAGTGCCTTGGCCGTGCGAGACGAACTGGATATCCCGTTGCCGGCGATGGCACCGAGCTATCGTCCCTCGGTCCGCCGGCGGGACACGATGGACCCGGCGACCAAGCGGTTGGCGATCTTCGCGTCAGTGATCGGCGCGTGTCTGCTGGGATTGGTGGCGGCGTGGGCGTTCACCGGGCACCATCGCAGCGGCGTGCCGGTGATCGAGGCGGCGAGCGGGCCGGTAAAGACCAAACCGGCCAATCCGGGCGGATTGCAGGTGGCGGGCGCCAACGAATCGATCCTCTCCGGCGAGGGCGACGGCAAGGAAACCGTGGCACCGGGGCCGGAGACGCCGGCACCGCAGGCGTTGAAGGCGGAACAGGCTGCGGCCGAAGCGGCGGCAGCACCGGCGACCGCTGCGCCCCCTGGGCAACCCGAGACTGCGGCGGAGCCGGCCGAACCGAAACCCTTGCCGCCCCTGAAGCAACATGTCGCGTCCCACCCGGCCACGACGGCGCCGCCCGGCTCGGTCTCGGCCGAGGGCGGTGCGTCCGTGCGACTGATCCCCGGCGCGAAGCCGCCGGGGCCGGTCGCCTCCCGCGAGCCGCCGCCACCGGTACGGCCGGGCGCTAAGGCGTCATTGAAACTGGTGGCGCCGACGGTGGTGGCGCAGGCCGCGACGAGTGCGGCGGCGGCGCAGGAGGCGCCGTCGCCGGTGCAGTGG
>CAJCJG010000049.1 GCA_903970625.1 Solirubrobacterales bacterium 70-9
GAAACCGGAGCCGGAAACCCCCCTCACCGGACTCTCTCCCACACAGCGAGACGGCCCAAAGGAAGCCACCGGCCCTCCCAAAATTCCGGCCCGATACAAGCCCGCACCTTGGCACGCCCATATTGTTCCATTATCGCAACAATATAGGATGCCTGCGCCATCCGCACCGTGTCCGCCGGGGTGAATATCGTCTCGGTCCGCTGACAAAAATTCCCGACCCGCCGATTACTCCGCGTCCTTCTCCAACCGCCCGCGCTGCCGCCGGCCGATGGCCAGTTCCGTCACCACGCCGTGCAGGGTGCGAAGTTCCTGCTCCGTGACCTCGCCGCGCTCGAACAGATGGCGGATGTTGCGGATCATGCCGGGGCGTTTCGGCGCATTGCGCAGGAAGCCGCTGGCGTCGAGCTGGTCCACCAGATGCGCCAAGAAATTCTCCAGCCGCCCCTTGGTCGCCACCTGCGTTTCGTTGGTCATCAGCGTTTTCGGCACCGTCTGGTCGGCGGCCGTCCACCATTCGTAGGCCATGACCATGACAGCCTGCGCCAGATTCAGGCTCATAAAGGCCGGGTTCAGCGGGTAGCGCACCAGCGCGTCGGCGCATGCCATGTCGTCGTTGTCCAGCCCCGCCCGCTCCGGCCCGAACAGCAGGCCCGCGCGCAGGCCGCGCCCGCAAATCTCCCGCAACTCGGCCGCCGCCCCGCGCGCGGTCAGCACCGGCTTGACGATATGGCGCGGGCGCGGGCAGGTCGCGAACACCCGATGCAGGTCGGCCACCGCGTCGGCCACCGTCTCGTGGACGGTCGCCGCATCCAGCAGCCGGTCGGCGCCCGAGGAATTGCGCCACGCCTTCTCCTGCGGCCATCCGTCCCGAGGCGCGACGAGCCGCAAATGGAACAGCCCACCATTGGCCATCGCGCGCGCGACCGCCCCGACATTGTCGGCCAGTTGCGGGCGCACCAGCACCACCACAGGGGTATTGCCGACCGGAAACAGGTCGGCCCCGCCGTCGCGGCCGGTCATGGGCGCACCCTCACGCCCGCCGCCACGTCGTCCCGCCCGGCCCGTCCTCCAGCAGAATGCCGCGCGCCGCCAAATCCTTGCGGATCACGTCGGCGCGCGCAAAATCCTTCGCCTTGCGGGCGGCGATCCGCTCGGCAATGGCGGCCTCGATATCCGAGGCATCGTCGCCGCCATGGAACCACGCCGCAGAGTCCTGTTGCAGCAGTCCCAGCAGATCGCCGGCCGCGCGCAGCCCGGACGCTGCCGCCGCGTCGCCTGCCATCGCCGCATCCGCCAGACGGTGCAACTCGGCGATCGCCAGCGGCGTGTTCAGGTCGTCGCAGAGTGCATCGATGACGGACGTCGGCACATCGCCCGCCGCCGCCGGCCTGCGTTCCAGCGCCCGATACCAGCGGTCCAAATCCTTCCGCGCTTCCGCCAACCCCGCCTCGGAAAAATCCAGTTCGGCGCGGTAATGCGACCGCAGCAGCAGCAGCCGCACCACCTCGCCGGGCGCGCGCGCCAGCGTGTCCCGGATGGTCAGAAAATTCCCCAGGCTCTTGGACATTTTCTGCCCATCGACCAGCAGCATCCCGTTGTGCAACCACGTCCGCGCAAACCCGCTGCCGGGGAAGGCGCAGCAGGATTGCGCCAGTTCGTTCTCGTGGTGCGGAAAGATCAAATCCTGCCCGCCGCCATGGATGTCGAACGTTTCCCCCAAATACCGCCACGACATCGCGCTGCACTCGATATGCCAGCCCGGCCGGCCGCGACCCCAGGGCGACTCCCACCCCGGCAAATCCGGCGTGGACGGCTTCCACAGCACGAAATCGCCGGCATCGCGCTTGTAAGGTGCCACGTCGATCCGCGCCCCCGCGATCAGTTCGTCGGTGGACCTGCCGGACAAGACGCCGTAGTGCGGGTCGCTCGCCACGGAGAACAGCACATGCCCTTCGGCTGCGTAGGCGTGCCCGTTCGCGATCAGCCGTTCGATAATGGCGATCATCTCCGGGATATGCTCGGTCGCGCGCGGCTCCACGTCCGGCGGCAGGGCGGCGAGGGCGGCCACGTCGGCATGGAAGTCGGCCGTCGTTCGCGCCGTGATGGCCGCAATCGGCTCGCCCGATTCGGCGGCGCGGGCATTAATCTTGTCGTCCACGTCGGTGATGTTGCGCACATACGTCACGCGCGGATACAGCCGCCGCAGCAGCCGCACCAGCACGTCGAACACAACGACAGGCCGCGCGTTGCCGACGTGGGCCAGATCGTACACGGTCGGCCCGCACAGGTACAGCCGGACATTGCCCGGATCGAGCGGGACGACCGGTTCGCGGCGGCGGGTCAGGCTGTTATGCAGGCGCAGATCGGGCATGGGGCAGCGTTCGCTTGTGGAGGGCCTTTGTCCGCCAGCGCGGGGCGCGAATCAATCGGCGGCGCGCCGGCAGGCGTTTGGGGACGGGTCGGGGCGCAGATGCAGGTTGGTCGCTTCCTCGCCGTCTTCGGCCCCGGACTGGTCGTCATGCTGGCCGATTCCGACGTTGGCAGCGTCGTCACCGCCGGGCAGAGCGGCGCGCAATGGGGTTTTCGTCTGCTGCCGCTGCAAATACTGCTGATTCCCGTCCTCTATATGGTGCAGGAACTTGCGGTCCGCCTCGGCATCTTCACCGGGCGCGGACATGGCGAGCTGATCCGCGAGATGTTCGGGGTCCGCTGGGCGTGGCTGTCCGCCTTGGCGCTGGCCCTGGCAACCGGCGGCGCGCTGCTGGCAGAATTTTCCGGCGTCGCGGGCGTCGGCGACCTGTTCGGGGTCTCGCGGGCCGTCACGCTGCCGCTTGCGGTGGCGGCGCTGCTGGCGATCGTGATGACCGGGACATATCGCCGCGTCGAACATGTGGCGCTCGTCATCGGCTTGTTCGAATTGTCGTTCCTGGGCGTCGCCTGGGCGGCGCGGCCCGATCTCTCCGCCATCGCCGCGGACGCGACCAGCGTTCCCTGGCACGACCCGGCCTTTCGCTTTCTGGTGGCGGCCAATATCGGCTCGGTCGTCATGCCGTGGATGATCTTCTATCAGCAGTCCGCCATCGCCGACCGCCGCCTGCGGCCGGAGCATTTTGCCGCCGCGCGCTGGGACACGGCGGTCGGCGCC
>CAJCJG010000050.1 GCA_903970625.1 Solirubrobacterales bacterium 70-9
CCCGCCGCTGCGGCACCTGGCCACCGGCGGACGGGCCGTTGCGCAGGCCGAGGGCCTGCCGCATGCGGGCTTCTTCGTTGGTCATACTATTCGGCCCGGTGTTGTCTGTATTGCGTGGCGGCGACATGTGTCTCGAAATGATCTTTTGGTTGCGGCCGGCCGGGCCGTCGGTCAGTCCCAAGCCCCGTTGCGATGGCTGCTGAAGGGCTGTACGGGCCAGTGGCTCCGGCGGAATGCGCGCGTACCCAGCACGAATCGCCGAATCGATTGGCCGAGTAGTTCTGTAGCACTGAGATTAATCGTCTGCCAATCTGCTTTCGGCGATATTATTGCCGTGACCGCGATAATTCGGTCCGCCGCAACCGCTCAGCGGTCGCTTTGGGTCAAAAGTTACATTCCCAAAAATTTTGGCGGCCGCTTTTCCTGGAACGCTGCGCGCCCCTCGCGGTAGTCGTTGCTGTCGAAGCAAGCGGCGATGGCTGCCTCGGCGGCGTCGTCCGCGACGCGGCCGGGCGCTTCGGCGGCAGCGACGGTCAGTTTCGCGGCGCGCACCGACAGCGGTGCGTTCGCGGCAATGGTCCGGGCCAGGTCTGCCACCGTGCCCGCCAAATCCTCGGCGCGAACGGTTTGGTTGACCAGCCCGATCCGCTCGGCCTCCCGCGCATCGATGCGGGCGCCCGTGTAAAGCAACATTCGTGCGTGGGCAGGTCCGACCAGCGCCACGAGTTGCCGCACCATGCCGGCGCCGTAGGCCAGGCCGAGGCGGGCGGCCGGAATGCCGAACTCGGCGTCCTCGGCGGCGATGCGCAGATCGGCCTGGAGCGCGATGCCGATGCCGCCGCCCAGGCAGAATCCGCGAATGCGCGCGATCACCGGATACGGGAACGCCAGCAGCCGCGCGCGGCCGGCGCTGGTCAGGGCGTCGTACTCTTCCTGCGCACTGGCACTCGCCCGCTGACTGTCGAACTGGCTGATATCGGCACCGGAGACGAAGGCTTTGGGGCCGGCGCCGGTCAGCACCACCGCGCGCACGGTCGGGTCCGCCTCGAATCGGTCCAGGATCTCCACCAGCCCGCGCCACATCTCCAGCGACATGGCGTTGCGTTTGTCCGGGTTGTTGAAAATGATCGTGCCGATTCCGTCCGCAATCTCGGCCAGCATTTTCCCGTCGGCGTATTGCATCATATCACTCCGCGTTCGCGCAGCGCGGCGATGTCGGCCGCAGAGTAGCCCACCTCCGCCAGCACCGCCTCGGTATCGGCCGAGATGTCGGGCGCGGCCATACGGATGTCCTTGGCAACGCCGGAAAAATTCAGCGGCGAGGCGACCACCTGCTGCTCGCCGAGCCTCGGGTGCGTCACCGGGCGCGCGATGCCGAGATGTTTGACTTGTGGGTCGGCAAAGACATGTTCGATGTCGTTGACCGGCCCGCAGGGAATGCCGGCCTCGGTCAGCAACTCGATCCACACGGCTGCCGGCCGGGTGCGGGTCACGTCGGCGATGGCGGCGTTCAGCGCCACGCGGTCCTCGCTGCGGCCCTTTTGCGTCTGCCAGTCCGGTCGCGCGAGCCAGTCCGGGCGTTCGACCGCCTCGCAGAACCGCTCCCATTGGCGGCCGGAACTGGCGGCGAGATTGATAGGGGCGTCGCTGGCCGGGAACACGCCGGTCGGAATCGCGGTCGGATGGTCGTTGCCGGCTTGCCCGGCCACTTCGCCCGCCATCAGCCAGCGCGCGGCCTGGAAATCCAGCATGAACACCTGCGCTTCCAGCAGGCTGGTCTGCACCCAGCGGCCGAGACCGGTTGTCTCGCGCTCGAACAGCGCCGTCATGATGCCGAACGCCAGCAAATTGCCGGCCGTCAGGTCCGCAATCGGGATGCCGACGCGCACCGGCCCCTGGCCCGGCAGCCCGGTGATCGACATCAGGCCGCCGAGGCCCTGCGCAATCTGGTCCACGCCCGGCCGCCCGGAATAGGGGCCGTCCTGCCCGAAGCCGCTGATGCTGCCATAGACGATGCGCGGGTTGATGCCGCGCACGTCGTCGTAGGCGATGCGCAGCCGGTGCTTGACCGAGGCGCGCATGTTTTCCACGATCACATCCGCGCGAACGGCCAGCCGCATGAACGCTTTCCGGCCCTCGGGCGCCTTCAGATCCAGTCGAATCGCCCGCTTGTTGCGGTGCAGGTTCTGAAAGTCGGGGCCGTCGCGCGGCCCGCCAATGTCCTCGCCGCCGGTCGAGGGCGGTTCGATGCGGATGACATTCGCACCCCAATCCGCCAGATGCCGCACGCAGGTCGGGCCCGCACGCGCCAAGGTCAGGTCGAGCACGGTGATGCGCGACAGCGGCAGCGTGGTGGCGTGGTCCGGCGTGGCTGGCATTCCGCCTCCCCTGGCAACACCGGATCATCCGCCGCACCCGGCCGGCTTTCAAGGCAGGGGCGCCGCCGCCCAAAATTTCACTTGCCCAGTTCAAGTCAGTTATATTAACATTATGGCGTGAAAAACATCCCCACCCTCTCCCCGGCAGATCGGTTCAACGCCTTCCTGTTGATGCTGATCCAGGCCATCGTCGCCCAGTCCGGGGGCAAACTCCCGGCGCCGCTGGTCGCGATGATCGAGGCGCAGTTCCGCCGCATGGGCGAAGACTTCGCCCGCCTCGCCGCCAGCGTCGAGAAAGGGGAACATCTCCCGAGCCGCCGGGAGCGCCGGACCGGGCTTTCGCCCAACGTGGCCGAAAAACCCGCTCTCCCCCTCCGGGAAAGCAGCGGGGACAGGGGTCGCCCCGCCCGGAAACCGGCGCCGCAAACACTCCGAATCCAACCCCCTCCCAAAACGAGAGACGGCTCAAAGCCAGCCACCGGTCCCCCCAAAAAATTTCAGCCCAAGACAAGCCCGCGCCTTGGCACGCCCGTAATGTTACGATATCATAACAATCTAGGACGCCCGGTCAGCAAGCCGCTATCGGACGCCCCATGGACCCAGCCGACCTCGCCCTGATCGTTGCCCTCGACTGCTCGGCGAGCGTGACCTTCGACGAGTTCAACCTGATGGCCGGCGGCTGTGCGGCGGCGCTGCGCGATCCGGAGGTGGTGGCGGGGCTGCTCGCCGGCCCGCGCCGCGCCAGCTATTGCGCGCTGCTGCTCTGGTCGGGGGCCACGGAACACGAAATCTCGGTCGATTGGACGCGGGTGGACAGCCCGGACTCGGCCGCGCAGTTCGCCCGCGACGTGGAGGAGACCCCGCGCTTCGGCTTCTCCGGCCTGACGGCCATCGGATCTGCCCTGCTGGTGGCGGAGGCGATGCTGGCCCGGCTACCCGATACGGTGCCCCGCCGGGTGATCGACGTGGCCGGAGACGGTCGGGCCAACGACGGCCCCTCCCCTGCCCCGATCCGCGACCGGCTGGCCGATGCGGACGTGACCATCAACGGCCTCTGCGTGCTGCACGAGGAGTCGGATCTGGTGGAGAGCTACACGCGCGAGGTCATCGGCGGCCCAGGCGCGTTCGCGCTGCAATGCCAGGACTACGCGGGCTTTGCCGAGGCGATGCGGCAGAAATTACAGAAGGAGATCGCGATGGCGCGGGGGCAGCTCGGGCGTGCGTGATATCCTTGCCCCGCCCCGACCGGGCAAACCGGCGATTGAGGAATCATGATGGCCGCACCCCCGCCCGTCCGCGTCGCCGTGCTGATTCGCGGCCACAAGATCGACGAGAAACTGCTCGATCTGCACCGCCATCTGCAAAGCGACGCCGCGACCTACGACCTGTTCCTGCTGCTCGACGAGACCAACGGCGCACTGGCGACCGGGCTCGCCAAATCGGTGACATTCTCCCTCCCGCGATGCGCCGAATTGGGACTGGAGTACGCCACGCCCCGTCTGTTCTGGCTGTGCGGCGACGTGGCCCTGTTTTTCGCCTACCGCGCCCTGCCGGATTACACCCATTTCGTGATGATCGACTACGACGTGGAATTCGTCCGCTCCGGCCCCGCCATGCTGAATGCGGTCGTGGCCCGGCTGCGCGAACCGGGCCTGCCGGAGATCGACGCCATCGGCCTGCAATATTCCATCGTCGGCCCCTCCTGGCCGTACCACGCGGCGGCGGCGCGCGCGTTCGGCGACGTGCGGTTCTTCTATTTCCCGTTCGTCGCGCTGTCGCGCCGCGCCCTCGCCTATTTGCACGCCCAACGGCGGCTGGAGCGGCAGGGCAGCGGGGAGGTGGTGATCTGCGAGGCATTCGTGCCCGGCCATCTGCACCCGGCCGGCTTCCACTGCGTCGATCTGAACGAAATCCTGCCCGGCAGCTACGAATCGCGCGCGCGGGACTCCAGCATGCGGTTCCATCCGCTCGGGATGCCCCTCGGCGCCCGGTTCGATGTCGGCCCGAAGATCGAAATGGTTCACCCCGTGTACGGCGCAGCCGATCATCTCGCCCGCGCCGTCGCCCGTCTGGCGACGCCGGAGGAGATTTCCAAGTTTATCGCGCGGCTGACCGGCCCAACCTACGCCCACGTCGATCCCGCGCTGCTCGCCGACTGCCGCCGGCAGCTCGAAGCGAAGGCCGCGCGCATCGCCGCCGAGCCGGCACGCCAGGGCTGAGTCGGTGCCGGCCTTCCTGTTCGCACCGGAGCAGGTGACGATCCCCCGCACGCACGACTCCGCGTGCTTCGTCCGCACCCACAAATGGGACGCGAAAGTCGCCGAGCTGGTGACGCGGCTGGCGGCCTCGGCCAGCAATTTCGACTTCTATGTGCTGTACGACGTGGGCAAGGCGCCGCCGCCATGGGCCGATCTGTCGCAGGCGGGCGTGCCGGCCGGCCGGGTGGTCCAGACCAGCGAGCCCCTGTGCGCCGAGGCCGGCTTCTACAAAGGCCCAGGGCAGATTTTCTATCATTGCGGGGACATCGCGCTGTGCCACGCGATGCGTCATGTGCCCTCGTACCGCTTCTACGCGATGCTGGACTGGGACGTGTATTTCCGTCCTGGCCGGGAGGCGATGGTGGCCGAATTGTTCGCGAAACTGGCGGCCGATCCGGCGGATTTCGTTGGCCTGCAACTCCAGCACAACACGACCGCGCCATGGTATCCGGCCGCCCGCAAGATTTTCCCGCAGGCGGCGTGCCACTACGCCTATTTCCCGTTCGTCGTCCTATCGCGCCCACTGCTGGCACTGGTGTACAGCCAGCGGCAATTGCACGAGACGCAGCACCCGACGCACATGGACCTCGTCAACGGCGAGTTCTTCGTCCCGTCGCTGGCATTTTCGGCCGGCATGCGGCTGCGCGACCTGAAGCACTACGTCTCGGACGCATACGGCAAGTCGATCAAGATGAAAGGCCCGGGCGACATGCTCGGTCTGCCGATCGAGGCGGTCGGGCTGGTGACGGAAAATGTCGCCATGCTGCACCCGGTCGTGACGGCAGCAGATTTTGCCGAGCGCGCGCGCCGGAAGTTTTTGGGCAAGGACGGTCCGCACATCGACCGCCTACGGGCGCATCTGGCCCGCCCGGAATGGGCATTCGTGCCGGCAGCGTTGACGGAGGAGTTGCGGGCGCGGGTTTGATCCGGCCTACGCCTTCGCCGCAAACGTCCGCAGCAGCAGGTCGAAAAACCGCGACGCGTCCGCGTCGAATGCCACCTCGGCGTTCGGCGCCTTCCCTCCGCGAAAATGTGTGTCGATCACGGTCCGGCCGACAGTCAGCGGGCCGTCGGTTTCCACCGCCACATGCAGTTTCCGCGTCACGATCAGCGACGGGTCGATCACCGCGCCCACCGCCAGCGCGTCGTGAACCGGCGTGGAATGCGGCACGTCCTGCCGTTGGTGCGTGTCGTGGACGACGATACGGTGGCCGATGAACGCCGCCGCCGCCTGCCCAGCCGAGGTGCCCAGCGCCTCCAGCTCCTCGCATTGCGCCTGCGTGATCAGGGCGCGGTGGGTGGCGTCCAGCGGGACCAGCGTGATCTTCTCGAACCCGGCGGCGAACACCATCGCGGCGGCTTCCGGGTCGGCCCAGACGTTGAACTCGGCCGACGGGGTGACGTTGCCCAGTTCGTGTCCGCCGCCCATGATGACGATTTCCGGCACTCGCTTGGCAAATTTCGGGTCCAGCAGCAAGGCCGTGGCGATATTGGTCAGCGGGCCGACCGGCACCAGCACGATTTCCTCGGTCGCCGCGCGGAACATCTCGATCAGAAATTCTATCGCCCCGGCATCCTGCTTGCGGCTGGTCGGCGGCGGGATCGGCAGGGTGTCCGGGTGGTATTTGCCGGAATGGTCCTTCTCCCCGCGCGGGATCGGGAAATCCACGCGGGCGATCGGGCGCGTCAGGCCCTCGTACACAGGGATGCTGCTGCGGCCGATATGGTCCAGCACCCGCAAGGTGTTGTCGGTGCAGGATTCCACCCGGATGTTGCCGTTGACGGTGGTGCAGCCCACCAGATCGAGCGCCGGGTGCAGCGCCGCGAGCATGACGGCGACCGCGTCGTCGGTCCCGGTATCGACATCCAGAATGATTTTCCGCGCCATGGTCCGCTCCGAAACTGCGACCCGACCGTGCCGCAGGCGGTCGGCCGGCGCAACCGCTACGGCGGCGCCAACCCGACGCGGGCGCGAAAGGCGGGATCGCGGATATCGACTTCCTGGCCCGCAAGGTCGGGCGCGTCGTTGGCGCACAACCATGCGATGGCCTGCGCGGGCAGCGCCACCGGGGCCAGGGACTCACGGGGCAACTGGCTGATCGGATTCAGGCCGGAGGCGCGGATCAGCACATGCATTTCCGTGTCCACCACGCCCGGCCGGAAGCCGTACGCGCGCAGGCCGAGGGCGCCGTATTCCAGGTGCAAGCTTTGCGTCAGCATCGCGAGGCCCGCCTTGCCGGCGCAATAGGCGCTCCATCCCTCCTGCGGCCGGTCCGCGGCGCCGGAGCTGACATTGACGATTGTCAGCGGCAAGTCGGCCAACGCCGCGCGGGCGCAGAAAAACTGGCCGGCGATGTTGGCTTGCAGGCTGTCGGCCCACTCAACCGGGTCCGCGTCGGCGATGCGGCCGATGGGGCCAAGCGTGGCCGCGTTGTTGACCAGCGCATCGATGCGGCCGAACCGGGCGCGGCCACGGGTGAACAGGGTTTGCACGTCTTCCAGGTTGGCGACATCGGTCGCGATGGCCAGGGCACTGGGCAGGCGCTCGGCCAATGCCGAAATAGCGTCATCGCTGCGGGCGGCCAGGACCAGATTGGCGCCCAGCGCGGACAGCGCCTCCGCCGTCGCAGCCCCGATGCCCCGGCTGGCGCCGGTCACGACGATGGTTTTGCCCTGCAATGTCATGTGCGTTCCAAATAATCGTGAATGATCGTGCCCGCGACGAGAGTGAAATCTGCGCGCCAATAAAACCCGTCCAGCATCTCGCGGACCGGCAGGCGGAACACCGGGGCCTGCACGTTGGCGCGCAGTTCGACGCTGCAAGGCCCGGACCAGCATTCGTGAACGGTCACGTCGGCCAGCTTGCGGCTGGTCAACTGCCGGATGGCGGGGGTGCCGTCGATATGATCGACCGCCTTCAGATTCATGTTCACGGCGAACGGGACGAGGGCTGCGAGAGAGTCCAGCGTGTCGCGGCGCTGCTTGTAGGCGAGCGTTCCGGTCAGCACGTCGATCCCGTTGCGCGACACCGTGCCGACGAAAAGGTCTCCCCGCGCTTCCAGGCGCGGTTCGCCGAACTTTTTCGGTTGCCCATGCACCTCGCGCCCCTGGATGACGCCGCCGTCCGACGACAGGAACAGGAACGGCGAATAGGAGCCGATATTCGCCGTCCCGGGCAGGCGGGCGCCGACCATGACGTTGGATTCACCGTACGGGCCGAGCCAGTCCACGTCCGTCATCTTGTAGATGTGGGCCAAAACCACGTCGCCGAGCGGCTCCAGCGGCGGCGGCAGCAGGGCTTCGATGGCGGCCGGATCGGTGCGCCACGCCAGGGTAAGAATCTCGGCATTGCGGAAGCTGAAGGGAAACGGCGGCGCGCTGGGGGCGCCCCAGGGCGTGGCAAAACCACCGCGAGCGATGTCGTCCAGCGTCGGGCGGCGGAGCGTCATACCGGCACTTTCGGCGGCGTGGTGCCGTAGCCGACGAAGCCGCCGGTGACGTTGATGCACTCGGCGGTGACGAAGGCGGCTTCGGGGGAGACCAGATAGGCAACGGCGGCGGCCACGTCCGCTGGCCGGCACCAGCGGCCGACCGGGATGGTGCGCAGCACCTGCGCCTCGAACGCCTCCCAGGTCAGGCCCATCTTATCCGCTTTCGCGCGAAACGCGGCTTCCATTCCGGTGCCCGGCCCCACATGGCCGGGGGCGACGGCGTTGACGGTGATGTTGTAGGCGGCCAGTTCCATCGCGAGGCACTGAGAAAAGCCCCACAGCGCGTTCTTCGACGCCATGTAGGCGGACGAGTAGGGGTTGCCGAAATTCAGCCGGGTGACGACGTTGACAATACGGCCGGTGTCCGCCCGCATCATGTGCGGGGCCACGGCGCGGCAGGCGGCGAAGGGGCCGCGCATGTTGACGGCCTGGATGCGGTCCCACTCGGCGTCGGTCGTGTCGATCACCAGCTTCTGCATGTGGATGCCGGCGGTGTTGACCAGCACGTCGATGCGGCCGTGCGTCTCCATCACCGCGCCGACCATGGCATCGACGGAGGCGCTGTCGGCGATGTCGGTGGCGATATCCTGGTCGCAGCCGGCCGGCGAAAGGTCCGCGCCGACCACGACATAGCCGTCGTGCTTGAGCCGAGCGGCGATGGCGCGGCCGATGCCGCCGGCAGCCCCGGTGACGATGGCGACGCCGCTCATAGCCACGCGCGCAGCAGGTCGCGGCAGGCGATGGTTTCGGTCAGCACGTCGTCGTACAGCGTGTCCATATAGTCCTGATGCACCCACTCGACGGCGAGCCAACCGTCGTACCCCGCATCCCGCAGGGTGCCGAGCATCGCCTCCATATTGATCGTGCCCTTGGACAATTTCGTCTGCAACGCACCCGGCTTGGCCTGCCGCACATGGACGTGGGCCGCGTGCGGCGCCAGCACGTCGATAGAATCCTGCGTGTGGCCGAGGCAGACGAAGTGAGCGTAGTCCAGCGTCAGTTTTAAGCCGGGTACTTTGGCCAGCAGATCCAGCACGATTGCCGGGCTCTCCGCAAAGGAATGGGTGTGCGGCTCGATGGTCAGCGTGACGCCCTCGCGCTCGGCGACGGGCAGCAGCGTGGCCAATGACGCAGCCGATTGGGCCAGCGCCTCGCGGCGGCCCTGACCGGGGTTGCAGACGCCGGGCAGCACGAACACGGTCGCTATGCCGGCCGCTGCGCAGAATCTTGCGATCTTCGTAAAATCCTCGGCGTTGCGGTCGAGGTTGTGGGGGTCGGCCAGATTGCGGTCCGCCAGCGTCTCGCCGAATAGATGGTAGAAATTCGGCACGGTGATGCCGAGCGCCCTGACCTGTTTGGCCATCCCCTCCGGATCGGCCAGGATCGCGGCTTTGGACAGGGCCGGGCCGTAGAAATAGCCGAGGTCCAGGCCGCCGAACCCGAGGGTCTTGGCAAGGCCCACCGCTTCCGCCGTCGAACAAGCGCGGAGCGACCAGGATGTCAGGCCGATTTTCATGCGACTGCCTCCGCCCGCCCGCTCGCCGCCGAGCGATACAGGGCATCCAGAATTTCGATATCCGTCACCGCCCCCCAAGGGCGCACCTCGGCGGGCGACAGGCGGCCGAGGCACAGATCGACGAAGCGATGGACGGGCTTGACGGCCTCCGGGATGCCGTCGCCGGCCGCGATGTCCACGGTTTCGCCCGTGCCGTCGTGGCGGCGCAGCACGAGCCGTTCCCGCTCGATGTCCAGCAAAATCATCCCTTCGGTGCCGAACAGGCGGATGTCCAACTGGAAGCCGCTTCCTTTCGGGACGGTCGCCGAGCCGGACAGGACGCCGGTCGCACCGTTGGCGAAGCGGAGAATCGCCGCATCGTAATAGTCCACGCTAGCGGGCGAGAGACCGGTGAGCGCGGTGACTTCGGCGGGCTTTAGCTCGTTGGTGATGAACGCGAACAGCCCGAGCGCATGCGTCAACTGGCCCCAGCCGTAGCCGCCGGCGGCGCCGGGCGTGGCCCAGGTGGAGGCAGGGGGGCGGAAGAAATGATCGGTGGTCTCGGCCATCGGCTCGCCGGCGAACAGGTCGGTCAGAGGGGAAGCCATTTGGCAGATGGCGTGGCGGATGTCGCCGATGCGGCCGTCGCGGACCCAGGCGCGGGCGGTTGCGGCGTAGGATTTATGGTTCCAGGCATGTGGCACCATGAACCCGAGGCCGCGCTTTTCCGCCGCCGCCTGCATCATGCGCGCGTCGGCGGCGTTGGTGGCGGCGGGGTTTTCGACCATGACGTGACAGCCGGCGGCGAGCGCCTGCATCGCATGCCGGGCATGCAGCGTGTGCGGCGAGGCGACGATGACACCGTCCAGCTTCACCTCCGCCAGCATTTGCTCGACGTTTTCCGTGCCGTAGGGGATGCCGAATTTGTCGAGCAGGCTGGCCAGTTCGGCGGCGCCGAGGCGGCTGACGGCGGCGAGCGTCGCGTCCGGGTGCGCTTGCAGGACCGGGATATGACTGAACGCGGCCCACCAGCCGGCGCCCAAAATGCCGATTTGTGCGGCCACGCGTTCCTCCCTCGCCTCTCCCCCGTGTAGGCTGCGGCGGCCAGGGGAGGCAAGCATGTCCGGCACCGTGCGTTCCATCGAGCCGATCGTTCTGCGCTACCCGGAACCGAACGATTTCAACAATATGCGGATGACCATGCTGGTGCGGTTGACGACCTCGGCCGGTGGCGTCGGCTGGGGCGAGGGCATCGCCATGTGGCCGGAAGCCTGCAAAGCGAGCGCCGCGATCATCGCCGACGGGTTCGCGCCCCTGCTGGTCGGCCATCCGGTGGGCGAGATCGAGGCCGCATGGTGGAAAATGAAGCGGCACGCATGGTGGTACGGCGAGGGCGGCATCGCGTCGTTCGCCCTGTCGGCAGTCGATATGGCGTTGTGGGATGCGTTCGGCGCGGAGATCGGCCAGTCCGTCGGCACGTTGCTGGGCGGCGTGGTGCAACCGAAACTGCCAGCGAACGCGACGATGCATGTCAACAAAGCCACGCTTGAGGAGAACATCGCCGAGATTGCCGGGCACATTTCGGCCGGTTTTCGGTCGGTCAAGCTGGGATTGGGCAAGCGCGGGCTGGCCAATATCGGGCCGGAGCCCGAGAGCGTTTTGGCGTTCATCACCGCGCTGCGGGCCGCGCTGGGGCCAGGGCCGGGGATCATGGTGGACATCGGCAACGGCATAAGGTGGGACCCGCCGACCGCCATTCGCGTGGCCAGAGCGTTGGAACCGCTGGAAATCGGCTGGATCGAGGAGCCGCTGTATCCGGCCGACATCGAGGGCTACCGGAGGCTGCGGGCGGCGACCACGCTGACCATCGCGTCGGGCGAGCGGGAATGGACCATTGAGGGCTACAAGCGGCTGCTGGCGACCGAGACGGTGGACGTGTTCGGCATCGACCCCGGGCGCGCCGAGGGTGTGACAGGGTTTCGCGCGGTGACGCGGCTGGTCGAGGCGGCGCACCGGCAGGTGAACGCGCATGCCTTCAGCACCGCGATCACCACGGCCGCGAGCCTGCATCTGTCGGCGGCGACCACGGCCAGCCGGATTTTTGAGATCAAGCCGCATCCCTCGCCGATGCAGCACGAACTGGTGCGAACGCCGATCTGGCACGAGGGCGGCTATGCGACCCCGCCGGCCGGGCCGGGATTGGGGATCGTGGTGGACGAACGGGTTGTCGAAAAGTACCGGGTCGCATGAGTGCGGCATTCGCAGGCTTCGTGGCCACGCTCGGGCGCGGCCCCGGCCGCTCGCGGGCGCTGACGCGGGCGGAAGCGCGCGAGGCGATGGCGATGGTGCTGGCGGGGCAGGCGGACCCGCATCAGGTCGGCGCCTTCCTGATGCTGCTGCGCTATCGGGGCGAGGACCCCGATGAGATCGCCGGGCTCGTCGAGGCCGCTCGGGATGCGGCTGGACTGCCGCAGGCGGAATTTTCCGCCGACCTGGACTGGCCCTCCTATGGCTCGGGCAAGACACGCGCCGCGCCTTGGTTCCTGTTGGCGGCGCTGGCGCTGGCGCGCTCCGGCGTGCGGGTGCTGATGCATGGCTCCAACAGTTTTTCCGGCGGAATCCCGGTAGAGCACGCCCTGCCGGCGCTGGGGCTTTCCCCGGCACTGAGCGTCGATGAGGCTGGCAGGCAACTTGATGTGTTGGGGTTCTCGTATTTGCCGTTGCGGTGTCTGGTGCCGGAACTCGATGCACTGTTGGAGCTGCGAAAGCTGTTCGGGCTGCGCTCGCCGGTGAACACGGTGGCGCGGCTGCTGGACCCGGCACGCGCCGGCGCGGGCGTGGACGGAGTGTTCCACCCGCCCTACATCGCCGTGCATCTCGGCGTGGCCGAGCGGTTGGGGCGGCCCCGGCTGCTGGTGGTCAAGGGTGCCGGCGGCGAGGCGGAGCGGACGCCGGGCAAGCCGGGGACCGCTTATGTATGGGACGGCGCAGCCCGGCAGGAGCTGGCGCTAGCCGGCGAGGATTTGCCGCCGCCCGATCCATACCTCGAAACGATCGACACATTTGCCGCCGTGTGGCGGGGCGAGGCATTGCCCGCCCGGCCGCTGGCGACCATCCGGGCGACGCTGGGGCTGGCGCTGCTGGCGCTCGGCCGATCCGACGCGGAGGCGGAGTCCGTTTGGCGAGAACGGGCGGTTTGAAGGTTAGTCGTAACAGGCTTCCAAAGAGGCAAACTGCGCGCCGTCATGCCCGAACCAGACTTCGGCCTGAAACCGCCCGGCCAGCGCCGCGATGCGGCGGGCGGTGGCGGCGCATCCGGCTTCATCGACCAGCAGGCCGGGCAAGCGGAAATTCGGTGCGTAGTTGGCGGCGCAATAGAGTGCGTCCGACGCCAGAATGATGTCGCCGCTGTTCGGCAGGCGAATGTGTAATCCGAGCATGCCGGCGGCGTGGCCCGGTCCCCAGTCCAGGATGGTCACGGCATCGTTTAGCCGCAGGCCGGACCGGATCGGCTGCCAGTTGAGGTTTTTGGCACGCCAGATCGCGGTTTCGGCGCGCACGTAGCTGCTGTCGTCGGTGGCCGCGAAAGCGGCAGCCAGTTCGTCGGCGTGGACGATCAGGGGCGTACCCGGAAAGAATTCGACGCCACCGGAATGGTCGTTGTGCAGGTGCGACAGCACGACGGTCGCAATATCGAGTCCGAGCACGGCCAATCGCGCCGGCAACAGGTTCTCCGGTCGGCCGCTCCAGGGGAAATCGCGCTGGTACTCGGGCGGCCACAGGCCGTTCTCGCCCATCGCGCGCGGGTGGCAGCCGGTGTCGAACAGGATGTTTCCGCCAGGGTGCTCGATCACATAGGCGGCGACAGGGGTTTGCACGGCCACGCCAGGCGGATCGCCCGCGACGAGGAGCGAGGCGTCCATGCTCAGACGGCCGAGGTCGAGGACGTGCAGGCGCACGGCGGCACCATTGCGTTGGTCGGTGGGCTGACGCGGCGCCATAGAGCTTTCCTTTTGCCGCCACGTTCGCTTTCCTCGCAGCTAACGTTCAGGGTCCGCAAGCGCATGATCACGCATGATGTCCGGGTGCATCCGGAGAAAGACCGTCTGCCGCGCGCCGGGCAGCTTGCATGGAAGATCGCCGAGGTCGCGGCCGACCCCGTGCCGGTGGCACCGGACGTCGCGGACATGATCGTCAATCGCGTGATCGACAATGCCTCGGTGGCGATCGCCGCGATCAACCGCCATCCGGTCACGTCCGCGCGGACGCAGGCGCTGGCGCACGCGCGGCCGGGGGGGGCAACCGTGTTTGGCCTCGGGCCGGACGTTCGCGTTCATGCCGAGTGGGCCGCGTGGGCAAATGGGACGGCGGTGCGCGAACTGGACTATCACGACACGTTTCTGGCTGCCGACTACAGCCACCCAGGCGACAATATTCCGCCGCTCCTGGCCGTGGCCCAGCAAACCGGGCACGACGGCGCGGCGCTGCTGCGGGGCATCGCGACCGGCTACGAAATTCAGGTGAATCTCGTCCGCGCGATCTGCCTGCACAAGCACAAGATCGACCATGTGGCACACCTGGGACCATCCGCTGCCGCCGGGATCGGGACGCTGCTGGGGCTGCCGGCCGAGACGATCTATCAGGCTGTGCAGCAGGCCCTGCATGTCACCACGTCCACGCGGCAGAGCCGGAAGGGCGAGATCAGTTCCTGGAAGGCGTTCGCGCCCTCCCATGCGGGCAAGCTGGCCATTGAGGCGGTGGACCGGGCGATGCTGGGGGAGGGCGCGCCGAGCCCGATCTACGAGGGCGAGGACAGCGTGATCGCCTGGATGCTGGATGGGGCGAACGCCCATTATCGCGTGCCTCTGCCGGGTGCCGGAGAGCCGAAGCGGGCGATTCTGGATACCTACACCAAGGAACACTCGGCCGAGTATCAGAGCCAGGCGCTGATCGACTTGTCGTTCCGCATGGGCAAGCTGGTGAAGAACTGGGACGACGTGGCGGACGTACTGATCGAAACCAGCCATCACACCCATTTCGTGATCGGCACCGGCGCCAATGACCCACAGAAATTCGATCCGACTGCATCGCGCGAGACACTGGATCACTCGATCATGTATATCGTTGCGGTCGCGTTGCAGGATGGCGCGTGGCACCATGTGCGCAGCTATCTGCCGGCACGGGCGCAGCGGCCGGACACCGTGGCGCTGTGGAAGAAGATTCGAACCGTCGAAGACCCGAAATGGACGCGGCGGTACCACTCGGACGATCCGGCGGTCAAAGCGTTCGGCGGGCGCATCGTCATCGCGTTGAAGGACGGAACCACGATCGCCGACGAGATGGCGGTGGCCAACGCGCACACGCTGGGGGCAACGCCGTGGCAGCGGGCCGATTATGTGCGCAAGTTCACCACGCTGACGGAGGGAATTTTGGCGCCGGCCGAGGCCGCGCGTTTCCTGGACGTGGCGCAGCGGTTGCCCACCTTGAAGGCGGACGAACTGGCCGGCCTGACGGTCGCGCTGCCGGCGGGAACGCTGGCGGCAAGCGAGCGGGCGGGGATTTTCGGGTGGGGTGGCTAACGTCTGTCCGGGAAGGGAGCGACGGCGATGAACGAGACAGCGAGTCAACCGAAACCGAAGAAATCCGTCGCTCTCTCCGGCGTGGTCGCGGGCAACACGGCATTGTGTACCGTAGGGCGCACAGGTAACGATCTGCATTATCGCGGTTACGATATTCTGGACGTGGCGGAAAGCTGCGAGTTCGAGGAGATCGCGCATCTTCTGGTGCATGAAACGCTCCCGAACGCGGCGGAACTGGCGGCGTACAAGACGAAACTGAAGTCGCTGCGCGGCATTCCGGCGGCGGTCAAATCCGTGCTGGAGACGCTGCCTGCGGCGACTCATCCGATGGACGTGATGCGCACCGCCGTCTCCGTTCTCGGCTGTATGCTGCCGGAGAAGGACGACCACAACCATCCTGGCGCACGGGACATCGCCGACCGGCTGATGGCGAGCCTCGGCTCGATGCTGCTGTATTGGCATCATTACGCGACCAACGGCAGGCGAATCGAGGTGGAGACAGACGACGACAGCATCGGCGGACATATCCTGCACCTCCTGCACGGGGCGGCGCCAAAGCCATCCTGGGTGCGGGCGATGCACACGTCACTGATTCTTTATGCCGAACACGAGTTCAATGCATCCACCTTCGCCTGCCGGGTGGTCGCGGGCACCGGCGCCGATTTTTATTCGGCGATCACCGCCGGCATCGGCGCGTTGCGCGGGCCGAAGCATGGCGGCGCCAACGAGGCGGCGTTCGACATCCAGAAACGCTATGCCAGCGCTGACGAGGCCGAGGCGGATATTCGCCGTCGCGTCGAGGCGAAGGAGGTCGTCATCGGATTCGGGCACCCAGTCTATACGATCGCCGATCCGCGCAACGTGATGATCAAGCGGGTGGCGCGCGAATTGTCCGAGGAAGCCGGCTACATGAAAATGTTTGCCGTCGCGGAGCGGATCGAGACCGTGATGGCGCAAACCAAGCGCATGTTTCCGAATCTCGACTGGTTCAGTGCGGCATCGTACCACATGATGGGCGTGCCGACGGCGCTGTTCACGCCGCTGTTCGTGATTTCGCGCACGTCCGGCTGGAGCGCGCATGTCATCGAACAGCGGATCGACGGCAAGATCATCCGGCCGAATGCAAATTATACGGGGCCGGAGAATCTGACGTTCGTGCCGATCGCCGAGCGCGGCTGAGGGGACCCGGCAATGACCTATCTCGTGGGCGACGATGTTCCGGCCGAACCGGCGGGCGTGCGATTTCGCAAGCTGATCGAACGTGATGGCATCGTGCAAATGCCCGGCACACACAATGGACAGGCGGCGTTGCAGGCCCGGGCGGCGGGATTCGAGGCGCTGTATCTGTCGGGTGCCGCGATGACGGCCAGTATGGGGCTGCCGGATCTCGGGGTCATCACGGTGGACGAGGTCGCTTTCTTCATCAGGCAGGTGGCGCGCGCCTCCGGCCTGCCGGTTTTGGTCGATGGCGACACCGGATATGGCGAGGCGCTGAACGTGATGCACATGGTGCGCACGTTCGAGGATGCGGGCGCCGGTGCCGTGCATATCGAGGACCAGTTGCTGCCGAAGAAATGCGGCCATCTGAACGACAAGAAGCTGGCGGATGCGCACGACATGGCAGCCAAGGTGGCTGCGGCGCGCAAGGCGCGGCGGCAACTGTATATCGTCGCGCGGACAGACGCGGCGGCGAGCGAGGGGATGGACGGCGCGGTGGCGCGGGCAAAGCTGTATTTGCAGGCTGGCGCCGACGCGATTTTTCCCGAGGCGATGACAAATGCCGACATGTTCCGCGAGTTCGCGCGGCGCGTGGAGGCGCCGTTGCTGGCCAACATGACCGAGTTCGGCCGTACACCGTTCTTCACGGCGGCCGAGTTCGAGGCGATGGGCTATAAAATGGTGATCTGGCCGGTCAGCGCCCTGCGCGTCGCGAACAAGGCGCAGGAAGAGTTGTTTGCCGCCATCCGGCGCGACGGCGGCGCGCACAACATGATCGAGCGGATGCAGACCCGGACCCAGCTTTACGCGACCATCGGCTACGCCGACTACGAGGCGCTGGACGCGTCCATCGTCAGGACCGTGGTTCCGGAGGCGATGCCGCAACGGTAAAGAATGCCGTTGGACGGGCATTTTTTAGAACAGAGATAGCTGCGCCTCGGCGAAGCCTCTTCGGGCGTGCGCGTCGGCCGGTGGGGCGAATTGGGTGCAGTCGAGCTCCGGGCGGTCCTGCAATTTCAACTGCCGTGCGGCTCGCTCGAACCTTCGGGCCAGCAGATCCGCGTAGGCGCCCGTGCCGCTCATGCGCTGGCCGTAGGTGGCGTCGTTGAGCGCGCCGGCGCGCGTCTCGCGGACCAGTTCCAGGACATGTCGGGCGCGGTCTGGAAAATGGCGGTGCAGCCAGTCCTCGAAGATCAACTTCAGTTCGTGCGGCAGGCGCAGCAGCACGTAGCCGGCCGTCTGCGCGCCAGCTTTGGCCGAGGCTTCCAGAATCTTCTCCAGTTCGGCGTCGTTCAGGCCCGGAATCATCGGCGCGGCCAGTACGCCGACCGGGATGCCGGCGCGAGCAAGATTTTCGACGGCCTGCAAGCGACGCGCGGGGGTGGCAGCGCGCGGCTCCATGCGGCGGGCCAGGTTGGCATCGAGCGTGGTGATCGAGATCCAGACGCGCACCAGCTTGCGGGCGGCGAGGTCGCGCAGAATGTCGATGTCGCGGACGACGCCGGCGGATTTGGTGACGATGCTGAGCGGGTGGCTGAACCGATCCAGCACGGTCAGGACGGAGCGAGTCAGTTTCAGCGTGCGCTCCACCGGCTGATACGGGTCCGTGTTGGAGCCGAGTGCCAGCGGTCGCGCGACGTAGCCGGGCTTGCGCAGTTCCTTTTCCAGCAACTCTGCGACTTCGGGCTTGAACAGCAGCTTGGTCTCGAAATCGAGGCCCGGCGAGTAGCCGAGATAGGCGTGCGTCGGCCGCGCATAGCAATAGACGCAGCCATGCTCGCAGCCGCGATAGGGATTGACCGCGCGGTCGAAGCCGATGTCCGGGCTTTGGTTGTAGCTGATCACGCTGCGCGAGGCGTCGCGGATCAGCGTGGTGGGCAGCGGCGGCAAATCGGCGAAGTCGGCCTCCAGCGTGGCCCAGCCATCGTCGAACGGGGCCTGTTGCTGCTGCTCGAACCGATTCGGCGGGTTGATCGCCGCGCCCCTTCCCTTGTGCGTCGGCATTGGCGGCTCGGGCGGCGGTGCCTCGACAAACGCCACGTTCGGCTGCGGCATGATGCGGACGCGGCGGGTGCGGCCGGACAAGGGCGGCAACGGGTCCGGCGTGCCGGCGCGCGCCAGCGCCTCCAACGCCTCCGGATCGATTTCGCGCACCAAGTCGCTGTCGAACCTGCTGTGGAACTGACCGCCGTCCATAACTATGTTCCCTGTCCGTTCGTGTGCTACCGTGCCACCGGCGCGGAAAGCCGTCAAGAACATAAAGGGAACTTTTGACCTTGCTTTCGGTCGTCATTCCAACTTTGAATGCGTCGGCGACGTTGCCGGCAACGATCGCGGCCTTGGGTGCCGGGTGCGACGAAGTCGTGGTGAGCGACGGCGGCAGCACAGACGGTACGGTCCGGACGGCGGAGGCGCTGGGCGCCCGCGTCGTCTCGGCGGCCCGTGGACGCGGGGGACAACTGGCGGCCGGTATCGCTGCGGCGCGGGGCGATTGGCTGCTGCTGTTGCACGCGGACACCGTGCTGGCCGACGGCTGGGCGGATGCGGCGCGGCGGGTGATGGGGGTCGGCACGCCGTGTGCTGCGTATTTCCGCTTTGCGCTCGCCTCCGGCGACCCGAGGGCGCGGCGGCTGGAGCGGCTGGTGGCGTGGCGCTGCCGGACACTCGGGCTGCCGTATGGCGATCAAGGGTTGCTGGTGCCGCGCGGCCTGCTGGCGGCGGTCGGCGGGGTGCGGCAGTTGCCGTTGATGGAGGATGTCGATCTGGCGCGGCGATTGGGGCGCGCGCAGCTGGCGGCGCTGGAGGTGGACGCCGTCACGTCGGCGGCGCGGTGGGAGCGGGACGGGTGGTGGCGGCGCTCCGCGCGAAATGTGATCTGCCTGTCACTGTATCTTGCCGGCATGCCACCGGCGTGGATCGCGCGGGTGTACGCGTGACCGATACGGTTTATGTGTTCGCGCGGGCACCGCGGCTGGGGACGGTGAAACGGCGGTTGGCGGCCTGCATCGGGGCGATGGCGGCGATGGCGTTCTATCGGGCGACGCTGGCCGCGACGTTGCGGCGGCTGGCGGCCGACCGGCGGTTTCGCACGGTCGTGGCGGTCACGCCGGATCGGGCGCGTGGACCTTGGCGGCTGGGGCTGCCGGTGGTGCCGCAGCGCGGCGGCGATCTGGGCGCGCGGATGGACCGGGTGGCACGGCGGCACCGGGGCCAACGGGTGGCAATCGTGGGTGCGGACATTCCGGGCTTGCGGGCATCCGACGTGGCCGCCGCGTTCCGCCGCCTGCGCGCGGCGCACGCCTGTTTCGGGCCGGCGGAGGATGGCGGATATTGGTTGGTAGCGCTGGGGGCGCGGCGGCCGGCGCGGCCATTCGGGGGCGTGCGATGGTCGTCGCCGCACGCGCTGGCCGACACACTGGCGAATTTCGGCAGGCGGCACGTAGCGTTGCTGCAGACGCTGCGGGATGTCGATACCGCAGCTGATCTGATGGCGGTTACGGGCAGCTTCCGGTGAGGGGGGGACAGTCACATTTTTAGCACGGTCCAGGTCGGTGTTTGCAGCGCAGCATTGCCGCTGCGGTTTGCTCTTGCAATCGCCTTTGTACCTACCCATTGTGCGTTGCAGCAAGGTGGCTTTGCCGCCCTGCTTCTTGGACGTTTCCTCCCTAAACTTGGCGGCGCTTCGTGCGCCGCCTTTTTTTGCCCGTAAGCGGTCGCCATTCGTGGCGGGACGGTAATGAGCGTCCCACGTGTCGCCGATCTGCGTTGGTCCATTGTGCAATGCAGCATCTCCGTTCAAAGATCAGCACATGCCTGCCATCCGTTTCGCGCCGCGCCGTTACCACGCCGCCATGATCGTTGTTCACTGGCTGACCGCCGGCTCGATCGTGACGGTGGTGGTGCTGGCGTGGCTGTTTCCCGAGGGCAAAGCCGTCGACAGCAGCGCCGTCGTCGGGCTGCACGTGGCAGCCGCCCTGTTCCATCTGGTGGTGCGGCGCGACGGCGTGATGGCGCGGATGCTGCCCGGCGCGCAGCTTACTCCGCCGCTGCCGGCCGCCGCAGTCCGCCCTGGCGTTCGATGAAGGCCGCGATCTCGGAGACGCCCTTGCCGGCACGGATGTTGGCAAAGAGGAACGGACGCTCGCCGCGCATCCGCTTGCTGTCGCGGTCCATCACCTCCAGGCTGGCGCCGACGAACGGTGCGAGGTCGATCTTGTTGATCACCAGCAGGTCGCTGCGAGTGATGCCGGGGCCGCCCTTGCGGGGTATCTTGTCGCCCGCGCTCACGTCGATGACGTAGATCGTCAGGTCCGCGAGTTCAGGCGAGAAGGTGGCCGACAGATTGTCGCCGCCGCTCTCGATCAACAGCAGGTCGAGATTGGGAAAGCGTTTGTTCAGTTCGGCGACGCCGGCGAGGTTGATGCTGGCATCCTCGCGGATGGCGGTGTGCGGGCAGCCGCCGGTCTCGATGCCGAGAATGCGGTCCGGTGTCAGCGAACCGGCCCGGGTCAGGAACTCCGCGTCCTCCTTCGTGTAGATGTCGTTCGTGATGGCGGCAACGTCGTAGTGTTCCCGGAAGGTCTTGCACAGTGCGTCCATCAACGCGGTCTTGCCGGTGCCGACGGGGCCGCCGACGCCGACGCGGAGCGGGCCATGGGTGTTGGTCATGATCTGAACAGCCTCGTGTATTGGGTTTCGTGCCGCATGGCGGCGATGTCGGAGCGAAAGCAGGCGCCGCCGAGATCGTCCAGCGATTTCGTGGCCGTGGCGTCGGCGACGGCAAGGATCGTCGGTTCCAGCGCGGCCAGCACCGCGAGGCCGGTGGACTGGCCGAGCGGGACCAACCGCACGGCGGCGGAGATCAGGTTGGCGGCGAACGACTGGAGGAAGCCGAGGGCCGCGTCGTCCTCGGCAATGTGCTGAGCGCCCGCGAGCGCGCCAACGGCGACCGGATAGGGCAGATCGCCGACTTTATCGGCAAGCTCGCGCAGTGCGGTCGGCTGCCACGCAGCAGCCGCGGCGAGGAAGGCGTTGCCCTGGCCCACGGTCTCCGCCCTTCGCTCGCGGCTGGGCTGGGCGGCGAGCGCCAGTTCTGTGATGGCTTCAAGAGCAGTTTGATTGTCGGCGGCGCGGTGGGCATGTCGCAGTAGGATAGAATCGTTGTGGCCGCTGCCATGCCGCAGCACGTCCGCGACCCAGGCTTGCAGCGTAGCGCCGTCGCGGATTTCGGTCGTGTCCACGGCCCACTCGATCCCGTGCGACCACGCATAGCCGCCGGTGGGGAAGGCCGGGGAGAGCCAGGCGAGGAGGCGCAACAAGGCGGGCGCCGCGCTTCGGCTGGTCGGCGTCGCAAGGAAGTTCATTCCTGGTGGTACTCATGCCCGTGCCCATGGGGGTGGGCGTGCCCGTCATCGTCGTCGTGATGGTGGTGGTGGCCCCCGGCGTAGGCGCCGGCTTCCGGGTCGAACGGTGCGTCGACGTGCTCCACATGGCCGCCGAGCAGTTCGACCATTTCTTCGATGACGTGGTCGGCGCGGATGCGGATATGATCGCGCAACAATTGCACCGGCAGATGGCGGTTGCCGAGATGCCACGCTATGCGGACCAAGTCGGCGTCGCTGTGGGCGTGAATGTCGAGCAGCGCCTCCGCGCGCGCCGCGACGCGGACGATGCTGCCGTCGTCCAGCAGAATGCCGTCGCCGTGGCGCAGGCGGACGGCTTGCGGCAGGTCGAGCAGGACTTCTTTTGCGCTCTCCGTGGTCAGCAGGATGCGGCGGCGGAAGCGGCGGTCGTAGTCCAGCAAGACGCAATCCACCTCGCGGGTCGCGTCCCAGGTCCCGGCGACGAGGATCTGGCTCGCGTGCATCAGAACAGGAAATAGCGTTGGGCCATCGGCAAAATCGTCGCTGGCTGGCAGGTCAGCAGCACGCCGTCGGCGCGGACTTCGTAGGTTTCCGGATCGACTTCGATGTTCGGCGTGGCGTCGTTGTGGATCATGTCGCGCTTGCCGATGTTGCGGTTGTTCCGCACGGCCGACAGCGTGCGGCGCAGGCCGAGGCGGGTGCCGAGGTCGGTCTCCAGCGCGGCACCGCTGACGAAGGTGATGCAGCTTGCCGCCATCGCGCCGCCATAGGAGCCGAACATCGGGCGGTAATGCACCGGCTGCGGCGTCGGGATCGAGGCGTTGGGATCGCCCATCAGGGCCACGGCAATGGTGCCGCCTTTGATGACGAGGTCCGGTTTGACGCCGAAGAAAGACGGCGTCCACAGCACGAGGTCTGCCAGTTTGCCGACCTCGACGCTGCCGATTTCGTGCGCCATGCCTTGGGCGATGGCGGGGTTGATCGTGTATTTGGCGATGTAGCGCTTGACTCGGATATTGTCCCGCTTGCCGTCGTCGCCGGGCAACGAGCCGCGCTGCTGCTTCATCTTGTGCGCTGTCTGCCATGTGCGGATGGCGACCTCGCCGACGCGGCCCATCGCTTGACTGTCCGAGGAGATCATCGAGAGCGCGCCGAGATCGTGCAAAATGTCCTCGGCCGCGATGGTTTCCTTGCGGATGCGGCTTTCGGCGAAGGCCACGTCCTCGGAAATCGCGGGATCGAGATGATGGCAGACCATGAGCATATCCAAATGCTCGTCCAGCGTGTTCGCCGTGTACGGGCGGGTCGGATTGGTCGAGCTTGGCAGCACGTTCGGCAGGCCGGCAACGCGGATAATGTCCGGCGCGTGGCCGCCGCCGGCGCCCTCGGTGTGGAAGGCGTGGATGGTGCGGCCCTTGAAGGCTGCAATCGTGTCCTCGACAAAACCGGATTCATTCAGCGTGTCCGTGTGGATCATCACCTGGATGTCATATTTTTCCGCGACGGACAGGCAGCAATCGATGGCGGCGGGAGTGGTGCCCCAGTCTTCGTGCAGTTTGAGGCTGGAGGCGCCGGCGAGAACCATTTCCTCCAGCGCTGCCGCCTTGGACGCATTGCCCTTGCCGGCAAAGGCCAAGTTGACGGCGAGACCTTCGGCGGCTTGCAGCATGCGCGCCATGTGCCACGGGCCGGGCGTGCAGGTGGTCGCCGACGTGCCGGTCGCCGGGCCAGTGCCACCGCCGACCAGCGTGGTAATGCCGGACGCGATGGCTTCCTCCACCTGCTGCGGACAGATGAAATGGATGTGGCTGTCGATGCCGCCGGCTGTCAGAATCTTGCCTTCGCCGGCGATGACTTCGGTGCCGGGACCGACGATGATCGTCACACCGGGCTGCACGTCCGGGTTGCCTGCCTTGCCGATGCCGCTGATGCGGCCGTTCGTGATGGCGACGTCCGCCTTGACGATGCCCCAATGGTCGATGATCAGCGCGTTGGTGATGACGGTATCGACGGCGCCTTCCGCGTGCGTCGCCTGCGACTGCCCCATGCCGTCGCGGATGACCTTGCCGCCGCCGAACTTCACTTCGTCGCCGTAGACGGTGAAGTCTTTCTCGACTTCGACCCACAGATCGGTGTCGGCGAGGCGCACGCGGTCGCCGGTGGTGGGGCCGAACATGTCGGCATAGGCGCGACGGGAAATGCGGGCCATTACAGCGCTCCCATCACGTCGCCGCGAAAGCCGTAGATTTCGCGTTTGCCCTGATACGGCACGAGAGTCACGTCGCGGCTCTGGCCCGGTTCGAAGCGGACGGCGGTGCCGGCGGCGATGTCGAGCCGCTGTCCGCGCGCGGCGGCGCGGTCGAACTGCAGCGCCGGGTTGGTTTCGGCAAAATGGTAATGGCTGCCGACCTGGATCGGGCGGTCGCCGGTGTTGGCGACGGTCAGCGTGGTGCGTTCCAGGCCGACGTTCAGCTCGATGTCGCCAGCGACGGTCTCGATCTCTCCGGGAATCATCCTGTGTCCTTCTTGGATCGCGGGCGGTCGTGATCAGGCCTTGGCGGCGGCGGCGATCATCGCGCCGGACAGCGTGGTGTAGGCGGCAATCCAGGCGTCTTTGACCTCGGGCGTGAAGGCCGGGCCGAGACCGGTTGCCAGCGTGTCGAGCAACGCCGTCGCGACCGTGCCGTAATGCTCCGGCTTGACGCCGTAGCCGCCGTGGCGCGCGCCAAGGGCCTGGACGGCGGGGATCAGCGTGTCCGCTTTGTCGAGATTGGCGACCGCGAAGGCCAGCACATGCATCAGCTTGCCAGCCTGCTCTTCGACATTATCCGCAAACATCGGGCGCAGTGACGGATCGAGCTCGAACAGTTTTGCGTAGAACATCAGGCCGGCCTTGTCGGCGATCGGGGCGACGAGGGCGAAGCTATTTTTGACGGCAGCGATCTGGTCCGGGGTCATCGGGCGCCCTTATCAGCGGATCGGTTCGTGGACGGTGACGAGCTTGGTGCCGTCGGGGAAAGTCGCCTCCACCTGCACATCGGCGATCATGTCGGCGATGCCCTCCATGACCTGTTCGCGGGTCAGGACGTGGGCGCCGGCTTGCATGAGATCGGCGACGGTGCGGCCGTCCCGCGCGCCTTCGATGACGAAATCGGTGATCAAAGCGATGGCTTCAGGGTGGTTCAGCTTGACCCCCCGCTCCAGCCGTCGTCGCGCGACGATGGCGGCCATTGAGATCAGCAGCTTGTCTTTCTCGCGCGGCGTCAGGTTCATGAGTGTCTCTTTGCGGGCCGTTGCCTCACGATAGCGGCATCATTGCGCGCGCGCCAGTTGGCGGCTACGGCTCGGCAACGGTGGCGAGGCCGAGGCGGGTGGCGGCTTTTATGAAATCGCGGTCGAAGGTGGCGAGGCCGGTGCAGTTCTGGGCGGTGGCGAGGTGCAGGGCGTCGGCAAAGTCCATGCCTTGTTCGAACCAGTCGAGGGCCTGCGCGACGGCGGCTGGTTGTTCCTGATGCGCTGTCGGAAGGCCGATGAACTGTCGTATTGCGCGACCGACGGCATTCGGTGACAGGCGATAGACGCTGCGAAGAATCCACTCGGTCTCCAGGATAACCGTTGCAGGCACGAAGATGTCGGCTTCATCCACGAACTGTCGTGCGCGCCCAGCTTGCACGGCATCATCGTTCATCAGATAGCGCACGACGATGTTAGTATCGACCGCGTGCATGCCGTGCCAGAACTTCCGCCTCGATCCCCGCGTTCATTTCCTCAATGGTCTTAGGTGGACCGGAGTAGTATTTACCGAGCATGCCAAATACGTCCTCCGCCCTTGTCGGCGGAAACAGCCGCGCCTGCTGCGACTGGAGCATAATACCGCCCGGCCCGTCGTTGATCTCCAGTACCGTCGCGGCCGTCCAGCCGTGGCGGTCGCACACGGCTTTTGGCAGGGTGACGTCGCCGCCGCCCGACATCTTTAGCGTCACGTTTACCCTGTCACCGTCCGGCATGGCCGTGATCCGATTGTCGCTGATGCACCGATAAGATAGGGCGGCATAGTCCCACCCGCAACAAATGCGCTCATCAGCACATCCACACGCGCGGCAATGCCCGTCCGCCGCGCAGGGCCGCGAGGCCGGCGATGACGGTGGCGCGGAGGGCGGCGCCGTCGCGGGCAACGAGGCGGGCGATCAGCATGCCGTCCCAGGCGCTGGCGCCGACCTCGGCGGGGGCCTCGGCGACGGCGGCGCGAAAGGCATCGAGGCGAGATTCGGCGTCTGGGGCGACGTGGAGAATCGTGGCAATAGCGGCGCCGCCGCGCCCGGTGGCGACGCCCTCCAGCACGGCGGCGACTTCGCCGGACAGGCGGATGGCGTCGTGCAGTATCAGCCGTCCGTCGCGGCGGAGTTGGATCGTGTCGGCCAGACGGGCGGTGGCGACCCGCTCGCCCATAGCCGTTCGGCCGAACACGATTGACTCCACGCCGAGGAACCAGGCGTCAGGCGCGAGATCGACCGTCAGCGCGCGATCCACGGCTGCGCGATCGAACAGAATGGCCTCCTGCGGCAGCCACTCGGCGGCGGCGCCATCGGCCACCGTCAGATTCGTCCGCACATGAGCGCGGGGATCGCCGGGAAGGGCGCGGTAGAACCGCTCGGCGGCCTGCGAGGCGAAGGTTGCGCGGGCGCGGGCGCGCACATCGAACGTGCTCGCCAACCGATCGCCGCCGGCAACCCCGCCGGAGGAATTCAGCGTCACCACCTCAATCCAATCGACCGGGCGCGGAAAGCGGGCCTTCAGGCAGCCGTCCTGGCGCAGATCGGCGAGCACGCTGGCAACGCCCCGCCGCTTGACCGCGACATGGAGAGAGCCGATGGCGCGCTGGTGATCAGACAGAGAGGCGGCGGCGAACATCGTCCTCGTCAAGATCCTCGCGGCGACCGTACAGCACGATGTCGCCACGGTCCATCACCGCGATGGTTTGCGCGAGGTCGCGGGCAAAGTCGAAATACTGTTCCACCAAGACAATCGCCATCTCGCCACGGCTGCGCAGCAGGTCGATGACGCGGCCTATGTCCTTGATGATCGAGGGCTGGATGCCCTCGGTCGGCTCGTCGAGCACCAGCAGCTTCGGGCGCGTGACCAGCGCGCGGGCGATGGCCAATTGCTGCTGCTGGCCGCCGGAGAGGTCGCCGCCGCGCCGGCGCTGCATGGTCTTCAGGATCGGGAACAGATCGTACATATCGTCCGGAAACGTCCGCTTGCCGCGCGGCAGCACGGCGAAGCCGGTTTCCAGGTTTTCGCGGACGGTCAGCAGCGGAAACACATCGCGGCCCTGCGGCACCCAGGCGATGCCGCGCCGCGCGCGGTCATACAGCGGCAGGCGGGAGATGTTCTCGCCGTTCCAGACGATTTCGCCGCCGCTGATTGGATGGGCGCCAGTGATGGCGCGCAGCATGCTGGTTTTGCCGACGCCGTTGCGGCCGAGGATGCATGTCACCTCGCCCTGCTTGGCCTGGATCGACACCTTGCGCAGCGCAATGGCGGCGCCGTAGTGCAGGCTGACCTGCTTGACTTCCAACATCGGTCAGCGCCCCAAATACACTTCGATCACGCGCGGATCGTTGCTGACATGGTCGATGCTGCCTTCCGAGAGCACCGAGCCTTCGTGCAGCACCGTGACTTTGACCCCGAGGGCACGGACGAACGCCATGTCGTGCTCCACCACCACGACGCTGCGAGTGCGGTTGATTTCGCGCAGCAGTTCGGCCGTTTGTTCGGTTTCGGCGTCCGTCATGCCGGCGACAGGCTCGTCCACCAGCAGCAATTGCGGCTCCTGCGCCAGCAGCATGCCGATTTCCAGCCACTGCTTCTGGCCGTGCGACAGGTCGCCGGAGCGCCGGTCGCGGTGTTCGCGCAGGCGGATGGTTTTCAGAATGGCATCGATCCGGTCGCTTTCCTCGCTGGTTTGCCGTGCCCAGAGCGTAAAGCGCGGGCGTCGGTCGCCGGCCAGCGCCAGTAGCAGATTGTCCCACACCGTGTGCGGCTCGAACACCGTCGGCTTCTGGAATTTACGGCCGATGCCGAGGTCGGCGATGGCCGGCTCGTCCATCTTCGTTAGGTCAGTGTCCTTGCCGAACACGACCTTGCCGGTGTCCGGCCGGGTCTTGCCGGTGATCACATCCATCATCGTCGTCTTCCCGGCGCCGTTGGGGCCGATGACCGCGCGCATTTCTCCCTCGGCGAGGACAAGGCTGAGGGAGTTCAGCGCCCGAAATCCGTCGAATGTGACGCTGACGCCGTCCAGATACAGCAGGGTTTCACGATTGCCGCTCATTCGGCGGGCTCCGCCGCCGGGGTGACGTTTTTCGGGCGGCGCGGGGGACGCCCGAGCAGGCCCAGGATCCCGCCGGGCAGCAGCAGCGTGACCAGGATGAACAGGGCGCCCAGCGCGAACAGCCACAATTCCGGCAGCGCTCCGGTGAACACCGTCTTGCCGAGATTGACCAGCACTGCGCCCAGCACCGCGCCGACCAGGGTGCCGCGCCCGCCGACGGCGACCCAGATCACGCTTTCGATCGAGTTGGCCGGCGAGAACTCACCCGGGTTGATGATGCCGACCTGCGGCACATACAATGCACCGCCGATGCCGGCGATCACGGCCGAGAGCACCCAGACGAACAGCTTGTATCGCTCGGGCCGGTAGCCGAGGAAGCGGGTGCGGCTTTCGGTGTCGCGAACCGCAATCAGAACCTTGCCGAAGCGCGACGTGACCAGATAGCGCGCTACCAGCAGTGCCGCCGCGAGGAAGATCGCGGTCACGATCAGCATGCCGCAGCGTGTGGAACTCTCCTGCAACGGGATGCCGAAAATGTCCTTGAAGTCGGTCAGGCCATTGTTGCCGCCAAAACCCATGTCGTTGCGGAAGAACGCCAGCAACAGCGCGTAGGTCAGCGCCTGGGTGATGATCGAGAGATACACGCCGGAGACGCGGCTGCGGAACGCCAACCACCCGAAGATCAGCGCCAGCACCGCCGGCACCAGGATCACCATGGCGATGGCGAACGCCGGGTTGTCGAAGCCGTGCCAGAACCAGGGCAGTTCCTTGTAGTTCAGGAACACCATGAAGTCGGGCAGGATCGCGTTGCCATAGACGCCGCGCGTGCCGATCTGGCGCATCAGGTACATGCCCATCGCATAGCCGCCGAGGGCGAAGAACGCGGCGTGGCCCAACGTCAGGATGCCAGCGAAGCCCCACACCAGATCGACCGCCAGCGCCAGCATCGCAAAGCTCAGATACTTGCCGGCAAGCGAGATGGCGTAGGTCGGCACATGGAAGGCCGCCGTCTCGGGCAGCGCCAAGTTCAGCACGCTCAGCAACGCCGCGCCCCCGAGCACGGCGACGAGGCACAGGCGGAAGGTCCAGGGGCTCATGCTTCCACCGCCCGGCCCTTGAGCGGGAACAGTCCGCGCGGCTTGCGCTGGATGAACAGGATCAGCAACACGAGAACGACGATTTTGCCCAGCACGGCACCCGCGACCGGTTCGAGGAACTTGTTCACGATGCCCAGCGTGAGCGCGCTGACCACCGTGCCCCACAGATTGCCGACACCGCCGAACACCACAACCATGAAACTGTCGATGATGTAGCCCTGGCCGAGATTGGGGCTGACATTGTCGATCTGGCTGAGCGCCACGCCCGCGAGGCCCGCGACGCCGGAGCCGAGGCCAAAGGTCAGCGCGTCGATCCAGGGTGTGCGGATGCCCATGGCGGCGGCCATGCGGCGGTTCTGCGTGACCGCGCGCATTTGCAGGCCGAGGGAGGTGAAGCGCAGCGAGGCCATCAACGCGCCGACCACGATCACGGCGAAGACGATGATGTAGAGCCGGTTATACGTGATCGTGACGCCGCCCCACTGCGTCGCACCGCTCATCCAGCCGGGGGTCGAGACTTCCTGGTTGTTGGCGCCGAAGATGCTGCGGATCGCTTGCTGCAACACCAGCGACAGGCCCCAGGTGGCCAAGAGCGTTTCCAGCGGGCGCCCGTACAGGAAGCGGATCAGCGTCCGCTCGATAGCCACACCCACGGCGCCGGAGACGAGGAACGATAGCGGGATCGCGATGATCAGGCTGGCGCCCAACAGGCCCGGCGCGTAGGCCTGCAACACCTGCTGCACCACGTAGGTGGTGTAGGCGCCCAGCATGACCATCTCGCCATGCGCCATGTTGATGACACCCATAACCCCGAAGGTGATGGCGAGGCCGGCGGCGGCCAGCAGCAGGACGGAGCCAAGCGACAGGCCGTAGAACACGCCCTGCGCCAGTGCCCAAATCTGTTGCATGCGCGCCATCGCCGCCACCGCGTCGGACGCGGCCTTCGTCACCGCAGGCGACTGGCTGGCCTGGCTGAGCGTCTGAAGCTGCGACTGCGCTTCCAGATCGCCGCGCGCCGCCATTATGGCGATGGCCGCCAGCTTGTCGGTGTCGGAACTGTCCGGCACGGCGAGCACGACGGCGGCGCGGGCCTGTTCCATGACGGTGCGGACGCTGCTGTCTTTCTCTTGCGCCAGCGCGCGGTTCAGGGCCGGCAGGGCGGCCGGGTCGCGCGCGGTGAACACGGCTTCGGCGGCTTTCGCGCGCGTGGCGGGGTCCGGGGAGAACAGGTCCAGGCTGCCCATCGCGGCTTCGGCGGCGCGGCGGACCGCGTTGTTGACGCGGACCTGCTTCAAATCCTCCGGCTCCTCCGCCACCTTCTCGCCGGTACGGGCGTTGAGCAGGTCGTCGTCCTGCCTGATCCACAGCGACTGGTCAGGGGCGACGTACAGCTTGCCGTTTTGCAGCGCCGTGATGATCGGCACGGCGCGCTTGTCGCCGGACAGGGCCAGCGCCTCAATGGCGTGGCTGATATCCTCGTATCCGCCCGAAAAACCGGCGTACGGATCGTCTTGCGCGCGCGCCGCGAACGGAACAAGCGCGAGCAGAACAAGCAGGCAGCGGAGCAGCTTCATGCGGGCCTCGGGTTGCCAGGGCGGCCCATGGCCACCGAAACCCCTCCACCGGGCACGCCGGGGCAGGGGGAATCGTTGCGCGGTTCGATCAGGTCACGCCAGCACAGAGGCATCCCACGCGGCACGTCGAAACCAAAGCGCGATATGAAGCCTTCATGTGGTCCCTGCGATTTTCTGTCTTCGGTTCGTGGGGCAGCCGTCGTCATTCGGTTAGCCGCCCGCAATCCGGTCACGCAATCGTCATGCCATCCACGCTATGACGCTATCGGCCCGTCCCCCGGTTTCCGCATGCCCTGAAATTGCGCAGACTCTTGGAGGGTTTGGCGCGCCGTTGCGCACGCAAGCAATTCGCGGGGTCGCCGCGTCGCGACGCTCTCCCGCGACGCCGACAGCGTGCTAGAAGATGCGCCGCGATCCGATTGAAACATCTATCCGGTCCGCGTTGTCGCGGCCCTGCGAGGCGTCCATGTTCCGTCGTTTGTCGATTGTGGTACTGCTCGCCATGCTGAGCAGCGGTGCCGGCGCCCCCTCCCCCGCCTGGGCGCATGGCCTGGTGCTGGTGATGAACTCCGGCGAGGCGTCGCTGAGCGTCGTGGACATGGACACGCATCGCGAAGTGCGCCGCATCCCGGTCCTGCGCGAACCGCACCACTGGGCGCTAACGCCGGATGGGCGCGATCTGCTGGTGGGGGATACGGCGGGCAACGAGTTGCTGGACCTCGATCCCGCGACGTTCGCGCTGCGGCGGCGGGTGCCGGTGGCCGACCCGTATCAACTCGGCTTCAGCCCGGACGGCAAATTCCTGACGGTGAACGGCAACGGCCGCAATCAGGTGGATATCTACGACGCGGCGACGCTGAAGCTGGCCAAACGCTTCCCGCTGCCGCGCACGCCGAGCCATCTGGCCTACGCGCCCGACAGTTCTCGCGTTTTTGTCTCCTTGCAGGACACCGACGAGCTGGCAGCCATCGACTTGCGGACGATGGCAGTGGCATGGGTTCAGAAAGTGGGACGGGTGCCGGCGGGCGTGCTGTGGCTGAACAATCGCGTGCTGGTGGCGCTGATGAACGACGAGGGGTTTGTGGTGGTCGATCCGGCGACCGGGCGGGTCGAGCGGCGGGTGCATACCGGCGCGGGCGCGCATCAATTATTCCTGTCGCCCGACAAGAAAGTCCTGTGGGTGAACAATCGGGTGGCCGGGACGACGGTGGCGCTGGACTCGGAGACGTTTGCGGAGATTCGCAGCTATCGGATCACCGGCGGGCCGGACGATATCGCGTTCGCGCCGGACGGCAAATTGTGGATCACGCAGCGGTTCGCGCGCACGGTCGCGGTGCTAGACCCGGCGAGCGGGGGCATCGAGACCATCGCCGTCGGGCGGCAGCCGCACGGCATCTTCCTGAACCCGGCCGCGACGGCCGCGACCCTGTCCGCCAGCAACTGAGCGCGCGGCAATGGACAGCCTGACCTATCCGTTCGATCTGGCGGCCGGCTGGTTGCAGGAGCACGCCATCCTGCCGGCGCTGTATGCGCTCGGGCTGATGAACTGGGAGGAAGTGGCGTACGGCTGGGCGCTGTTCGCCGTCTATGGCGCGACGCAGGTGGTGGTGACCTACGCGATCTGCCTGCCGCTGGAACGGTGGCGCCCGGTGGAGCGATGGCCGGACAGCCGCGCCGTGACCGTCGATATTTTCTACACGCTGCTGTCGCGCGTGGGCCTGCTGCCGCTGATGACGTTCGTGCTGTTCTATCGCGTCCAGGTGTTTCTGACCGGGTGGGTGACGGACAATGGCTGGGTGCCGCCGACGATAGAAAGGGTGTTTCCGTTTTTGCTCGGGCAGCCGGTGCTGACGTTCGCGATCTATGTCGTGATCCTGGATTTTTCCGAGTATTGGCGGCATCGGCTGAGCCATCTGTTCGACTGGTGGTACTCGCTGCATTCGCTGCACCACGCGCAGCGGCAGATGACGTTCTGGTCGGACGACCGCAACCATTTGCTTGACGACACGATCGGGTTCGTCTGGTTCATGGCGGTGGCCCTGCTGATCGGTATTCCGCCGATGCAGTTCCCGCTGCTGGTGCTGCTGCTGCGGTTCGTGGAAAGCCTGTCGCATGCCAACGTGCGGTTGTGGTTCGGGTGGCTGGGCGAGCGGCTGGTGGTGTCGCCGCGTTTTCACCGCGCGCATCACGGGCTGATGGCGGCGGGGCTGGCGAGCGTGAACTACGGCGGCGTACTGCCCTGGTGGGACATGCTGTTCCGCACCGCCGATTTCGGCCACGATTACGTGCCGACCGGCGACCCCTCGGCGGAGGAAGTGCTGGCCACCGGCAGCTACGCGGCACAGCAAGCGGCGGGGGTGCGGCGGATGGTGCGGACGGTGGCGGGGCGGGGAGCGGAACCCGCCGCGCAAAGCGACCCGGTTTAGCCGCGTTCGAGCTTATCGAACACAACGTTTTGTAATCGTAATAAAATTGACGCGATTCGGCGTGTGGTCCGCTCGGGCCGAAAAAGGCGGCCCTCGGGCGGAGCCGACCGGCGGTGGCGCTGGTTGGCCGGGCAGCACGTTCGACGGCGGCGGGCGCGGCGGTGCCAGCCTCTCGGCGGCCGGTTCCGCGTTCGGTGGCTCGGGTGGGGGCTGGGCGGCTGGCCGCTCGCCCTCCGGCGCCCCGGCAAGGGGTCGCAGGGTCCGCCGTGCCCGGCCGGGCGTTGCGGCTGGCCGTTCCGGCTTCTCCGGCTTCGGGAGCGGGGCGCTCGGCTTGCCGGCCGGGCGGCTGGTGCCTTGGTTTGGGGCGGCAGGTTGCAGGAGGAGCTTGCCGGCCTGGAGCAGGGCGGCGAGGTGAGCCAGACTCTCGGCCATATCGCGGAGCCAAGTGGCGATCATCGCCATCAGCGGCGCCGCCAGCCACCAGCCGTTGTCGCACGCCTCCGCGCCCCGGCTGAGCAGGGAGCTCAACTCGGTCAGTCTTTCTGCCGGGGTGGGGGGTGCGGGAGGCATGTCAACATGTTATTCAATTTGACGATTTTAGGCAAGTGGAAATTTCGGGGAGTGGCGTGGCTGCGGCCGTTTTGCAACGGGGTTGGGGGGAGTGGATTGGCGGCTGGGGCTTTATGCGGGCGGCCTAGGAGAGCGCGCGAAGGGAAAGCCAGGCTTTCGTCGGTCTTCCTCGCGAGCGGAACGTGGCGAGGTAGAACGGGCGCGAACATATGCAGGGGCAGACTATCCTTCATAACAATCGTCGTAAACCAAAATGACCGTCATGTTTTGCGGCTCCAGCCTGACCCAATAGCCGAGTGAAATATAAAAATCACATGGAACCCCTTTGGCCAACGGAAAGCATCGCCACCAGAGCTGAATGATTGGGCGCGCCCGCTACTTCGACGTTCCAACTGTGGACAATTCGCTTCCCGAGCGCCTCCATCGAGGTCTCAATTTCCGTTACAACCGACGGATGCCGCAAATTAAGCAGCCTACGCGCAGAGGTCTCCTCTTTGTTTATTAGCCTCGCGAAGGCCGCTACAGACTTGCAGTTCTCCTTATAAACCTTGAAGAGTTCCAGCTTCATCGCTTGCTGAACAGACAAACTGACGAAGCCATCTGCCTTCACGAGCTTCTCGTTGTCGCCCGCCGGGATGTCATCTCGCGCCGCGATAAGCTCCTGCAATGCCGCGACCACAAGGATCGCCATCTGAAACCGAAGCTGATCCTCGGTCATTGCAGCAACTTGATCTATCGAAGCATACCAGACAATAGCTGGCAGTTTCGGGAATTTGAAAAACACCTTCTCACCACGAACCTCTCGATGGAACGCATAAACATATCTGCACATCGGATTTCTCCTTTCTGCGAGTCCAGCCCGCAAGTCGCACCACCATGGGCCTTCCCGTAGCCCGTGACGTCGCAAAATTTCAGGATTCTTTTTAATCGTCAACACAAAACTGCGTGGCTCCGTTCGACGACGAGTCTCAATCGCCTATCAAAAAGTCCTACGCTCATAAAACTTCGTTTAATAAACTGGCATTTTTGCCACTCACCCACGAAAAGACGACACCATTGCGATTTCCCTCTTTGATGGATTTCTTAAATCCGCTCAATTATGTGCGCCTCTCGCTGGGAAGGCCAGCGGAGATGACAGGAGCCTCCCATGCAGAAACCACGGGGCAAGCGAAAACCACAAGACAAGCGAACGCGAGAACTCACCCCCCTGATCCGGAAGAAACTCGAGACTCACGACCATTTTCTCAAAATACGCAGTATAAACCAGGGTAACTACGAACTCTGGGTGATCTGCGACCGCAAGACTGCACAGCGGATCGCATTTATCCTTACACAAGATAGCATAGAAAGCCGCGACGTGCAGGATCGAATTGCGTCCTTCTTGCAGGATGCTGCTCGCCGCTTCGCCATAGACGCAATAGTACACGAAATAATAGAAAGTATTTTTCGCCTATTTGACTGAGTACGCGATTTTTTGTCAAAGGAGAAACCCAATATGCCAATATCTGTGGCGGATATCCAATGCTGGATTCAGTCCGCATTGCCCGACGCGCTCGTCTCCTCCGAAGATCTTTCGGGTGACGGCTACCACTATGCAGTCTTCGTCGAGTCAGAGCAGTTTCGTGGTATGTCCCACATCGACCGACTGCGTTGCATCTCTGCGGCATTAAGTGGTCCGCTTTCCTCGCAACTAGCGAGTGTGTCACTACAGACGTCTGTCCCGGAAGATGACTATGCCACAGTGATCTCCGAAGGCCCAGTCCTCCGCGCGGCGTGATTCATTGGCTATGTTGGTCAAATATGCCGATGTCGTACGGCAACACGCCGGCAGCGTAACCAAGGCCGTCAAAGACGTCCGGGAGCGGAACAAAGCCGCACGCTCAACAGCGCTCGCAGCCATACGCAGTTAGAGACCCCAGCCGGCATGATTTGAGGGTAATTCCGTTTCTTTGCGGTATCGCTCTCGCTTTCGCAGCGGGGTTGACACACGTTTGTAATATGGCAAACTTTTCTTTGAACGGGATTGCCAAATTAGAATTACAAACACTTCGGGGGAGATTCAGTGACGAAGGTTGAAGATGCAATTGTGCTTGAGTGCCTTCTTGAAGTGCACTCAACGCTAAGTTATCAGGGAATTTTGTTACGTCAGGCCAGCGACGTCGTAATCGCCCTCACCGCAATTGATGCGACTATAGACAAGACCAGCGCGTTGGCCTACTCGAGAAGACAACATGTGAGAGAAGGCGCAAAACCAGCAATTGCGTCCGCTGCCGCCCTTATTCTCTCAGATAATTTTGATTCGGTGCGTTTTTATTACGAATCTACAGGACAAATCTCGAGCTGGCAACACGTGCTTGGAGTGCTTGCCAAAAGGAACCCGACCAAGTCCGACGGCGGGCCCAACCTTACTGGCATCTATTCTGAAAGAATTTTCGAAAGCTGGAAACGCAAAACTATCTCCGGAAATGGATTACTAAAAAGCGGGATTTATCAGTTTTTTCGTCAGTACCTTCCGCCATTTCCAAACGGTTCAGTCCCGTCCGATAGCTATGACTGGACGGACCCATTAAACCGCTGTGTTATTTGCAAGCTAGTTTACGTCGATTCACGAAAAATGGAGTGTATCGTAATAACTTCTGAGTTGAGTGTATATATTGGGACGATGTTTATAAGTCGTGAGAACATTTTGAGTGCGATATTACAGCATGACACGGAAACAGGTATTGTCTATAGATTTACTAGTATGAAACTTGAACGCAACTTGAAATTTTATTCGGGATTATGCGTCAAAAATGGAGATAAGACCAGGCGTCCGCTGGCGGCGCAGTGCTTGTATGTTATGATACCACGTTCACACGTTGATCTATATATGGAAGTGACGGCACTTGCGAGCGGTACTTTACCCATAGCACGCATTGGCCGCAATTCGGTGATCGCTCAGTATATTTCGGAAAATCCACCGAATGCTCCTTACGACCCCAACGATCCCGATTGGTCGCGTGTAAAGTTTGTGAAGAATTTTCCAGCGTTGGCGAAGATGGTTAAACCCGAATTTGGATCAGTAATGTTTCCTGAGTCATTCCGCACCATGGATGTGAAAGATATATCAAGTATTGGACAAACTGTTGCACTAAAACCTTTTCGCCATGATGGGAAATTGCCACCGCCGCCCCTTCATTCGTAATATTATTTTCTGTCTCAAGGCTTTTGGCGAGTGGTTGTGACGCGTTATTTTAGCATATAGTCGCTAAAGTATCGGAAATTTCGAATTTATCGATGTAATCGACCACCTTCGTGAACTTTGACGCTAGGCTGTCGCAGAAATTTCCGGAATTGGATCTCAGTTTCGCGGGTTTTTCTAGAACCTCAACTGCGATCTCATTTAGCGTATTGACCATTATACGCACCACCGCTTGACAAGCCATATAGAGATAACACAGCTTTGCAAAGCACGCGTAGCAGAGATACCTATTCTTCTTAGCGAGCATCGCCCCAACCATCCGGCGTCCGTCGCCCGGACGCAAGCAGCCGAAAAGCTACGCGCGGCACCGCCGGCGCCGCACTTTCGGTTCAGGCTCGCCATCGCCGAGGCTCATTACGCAACCTCTGCCGGCCGAACGCTGCGTCGGCATGGTGCTCCCATCGGGCGCAAAAGCGGCCGACGGTTTTGCATCGCTCTTCTCTTTTTCAACGGGCAACAGAGAAAAACGAATCACAACATTCGTGTTGGGCCCTTTCCGGTTGTCAGTGGCCGGGTACGGCCGTATGATCATTTCGATATAATGGTGTAAAACGGCGACCGATGGGCAATCGTCGCGATAGGAGGCAGGCGCGCGCTGTTCCGAACCCGACCTTGCGGGCCGGGGACGGCACGGCGTAATGGGGTGGATTGCCGTCTGGTTCGCTGTCGCGCTGTTCCTCGGCGTGCTGGCGATGCTGCTGCTACCGGGCCACAACGAGAGCGATATGGGTTGGTTTTCCCGCCTCGAACAGGCGCTGACGCCGGATTTCGATAGCGGGTACAATGGAACGGACCTGACTCGCCAGCCTATGTGATTGGGAATGTGGACGGCAACGCGCGATCCCCAGGGCGCATCCCAAAGATGCACGCGGCCGTCGATGACCAGCGCCAAGTCACCGTCTTCGGCGACTTACACCGCTGCCTCTTCCTTTTCTTACAGCGCCGTTCTGGCCGTCCGCTCAGATTCCGGCAAACGCCGACCGCCAGTCCTCGCACATCTTGGCGATGCCGGCGCTGTCCACCTTGCCGTAATCTTGCGCCTTCGTGACGGCGGCGGCGAGCGTGGCGAGCGGGTTCTTCAGACCGCCGCCGGGCAGATAGAAAGCAACCTGCCCGCCGCCCTGCTGGTACACCTGGATGTTGCCCGAGATCTCGCCCGCCTTGCCGGAATCGCTGCCGTCGAAGACGAGCGAGCCGAGCGGCGACAGCACCGAGGACCAGTAGGACAGATCGGTGACGAGCACGGTGCCGGCGATGCGGTCGTCCACGATTTGGCAGGCTTCGTGCGCATCGTTGATGGCCTGGTAAAGCTGCACCACGGCCTTGGCCGCAGGATTGTCCGGCTGGCCTTTTTGCGCGGCGGCGAGTTTTGCCGCTGCCTGCTTCGCCAGCGTGTTGAAGGTGGAGCAAGCACTCACGTAGTGCTGCTGCTCGCTCGCGATCAGCTTGTAAAGCTGTTGCGCCGTCTGCGCGAGGCGCTTCTCCCTTTCCTTGTCCGTGTTGTTCAGTTGCTTGACCAGACGGTCGGTGCGGGTTTCGATGTCGGTGACGGCGGCGGCGAGCGAACCGAGCAACTCGCTCGTGTTGCCGCCTTTGGTCGTGTCTTTCAGCAGGTCGGTGCCGGCGAGTTCGAGCGCGCCGGAGGCGGTGCCGACCAGCAGCATCGCGGCAGGGGAGCTCGCGATGTCGAGGATGCATTTCAGGCCCTGCACCACGCCGTCGTGCAGATGCTCCAGGTCGTCACGCTCCTCGTCGTATTGCAGCGCTTCGGCGGTGCCGGTGAGCGGCCGCGCGGCACCGTCGGTCTGCGCTTGCAGGAGTTCGCCGGCGGTGGCTTTGAAGTCGATGAACGACTGCTTCAGCACGTCGCCTTGCGCGTTCATCGCGTGCAGGGCGTTTTGCAGGTTGATCCGGTCCTGCTCCGGCAAATGTGCGCCGCCCTTGCCGAGGGCAGCGATGGCGTCGCGCGGCTTGGCGGGATCGACCTTGGCGAGCGCGGCAACGCCGTAGATGTCGCCGGCGGCCGACACGGCGCGGTCGATCATCGCGCCGAGCCCGGCCGGCACCGCACGGTCGAGCTGTTGTAACCGTTTGGCCTCGACGATCTGCATGTTCTTGGTGTCGAGTGCCGGCGCGGACGCAGGGGCGCCGCCGGGCGCGGCAGCCGTCGTCAGCGCCGGCATGTTACAGAACCGTCCGGCCCAGTCGTAATGTACCTCGGTCAACGCTCCCGTCATGGTCATTCCTCTTGCGCGCACTTGGTCCGGCGGCAACGATAGCCTTGCCGGAGGATGCGAAACAACGACCGTGCCGGCAACGACGGCGGATGTGACATGACCGTCCGCCCCCCGGCCTCGCTTGCAGGCACAAAACACCCCTCGCCTATCGCGCCGCCCGCGCCGTTGCTATCGTTTGGGGGAGGACGGGGGAACGGGATGGCCAGGCGCGTTTATGTCGCGGGGACGTGCGATACCAAGGGGCAGGAACTGGCGTACGTGAAGGCGCTGGTGGAGGCGCGGGGAATTGCGGCCGTCGTGGCCGACCTGTCCACGCATGCGCCGCACGGCGGCGATATTTCGGCGCACGAGATCGCGGCGCATCACCCGGATGGGGCCGCCGCCGTGTTCACCGGGGACCGGGGCAGCGCGGTCGCGGCGATGGCGGTGGCGTTCGCGGCGTTCGTTCGCACGCGCGCGGACCTTGCCGGGCTGGTCGGGCTGGGGGGGTCCGGCAACACGGCGCTGGTGACGCAGGCGATGCGCGCGCTCCCGGTGGGCGTGCCGAAGCTGATGGTCTCGACCGTCGCGTCCGGCAATGTGGCGCCGTATGTGGGGCCGAGCGACATCGCGATGATGTATTCCGTGACCGACATCGCCGGGCTGAACCGGATTTCTCGCGTGGTGCTGGCCAACGCGGCGCACGCGATCGCAGGCATGGCACTGGGCGAGCCGCCTGTCGCGACGGGGGACAAGCCGGCCGTCGGGCTGACGATGTTCGGCGTGACGACGCCGTGCGTGACGGCGGTGACGGAGTTGCTGGGCGCCGACTACGATTGTTTGGTGTTCCACGCCACCGGGACCGGCGGGCAATCCATGGAGAAGCTGGCGGACAGTTTGTTGTTCGCCGGCGTGATCGACGTGACCACGACCGAAGTGGCCGACCACCTGTTCGGCGGCGTGCTGCCCTGCACGGAGGACCGGTTCGGCGCCATCGCGCGCACCGGGCTGCCGTATGTCGGGTCCTGCGGCGCGCTGGACATGGTAAATTTCGGCGCGTTGGCGACGGTGCCGGAGCGGTTCCGGGCGCGGAACCTGTATGTCCACAACCCCTACGTCACGCTGATGCGCACGACGCCGGAGGAAAACGCGGCGATGGGGCGGTGGATCGGCGAGCGGCTGAACCGGATGGAGGGGCCGGTGCGGTTTCTGCTGCCGGAAGGCGGCGTCTCGGTGCTCGACGCGCCGGGACAAAAGTTCCACGATCCGGCGGCGGATGCTGCGTTGTTCGCGGCGCTGGAAGCGACCGTGACGCAGACCGCGCGCCGACAATTGCTGCGCGTGCCGCACGCGCTCAACGACCCCACCTTCGCCGCTGCCCTGGTCGCGCATTTTCGCGACGCGATTGCCGAGGCTTAGAACAATGCCGGCCATTCCCCGCGCCAAACTGCTGGAACATTTTTACGACATGGTGGCGCGCCGCGTGCCGATCGTCGGCGGCGGCGCGGGCACCGGGCTGTCGGCCAAATGCGAGGAGGCGGGCGGGATCGATTTGATCGTGATCTACAATTCCGGCCGCTATCGCATGGCGGGGCGCGGGTCGCTGGCGGGGCTTCTGGCTTACGGGAATGCGAACGAGATCGTGGTGGAGATGGCGCGCGAGGTGCTGCCGGTGGTGAAGCACACGCCGGTGCTGGCCGGCGTGAACGGCACCGATCCGTTCTGCCATTTCGACCATTTCTTGGACCATCTGAAGGCCATCGGCTTTTCCGGCATCCAGAATTTCCCGACGGTCGGCATCATGGACGGCACGTTCCGCATCGGGCTGGAGGAAACCGGGATGGGGTTCGGGCTGGAGGTCGATCTGGTGCGGATGGCCCGGGCAAAGGAGATGCTGACCACGCCTTACGTGTTCAATCCGGACGAAGCGACGGCCATGACCGAGGCGGGTGCCGACATCGTCGTCGCCCACATGGGGCTGACCACCGGTGGCTCCATCGGCGCCGCGACGGGGCTGACGCTCGCGGATTGCGTGGCGCGCATCGACGCCATTGCCGAGGCGGCTCGCCGCGTCCGGCCGGACGTGATTCTGCTGTGCCACGGCGGGCCGATTGCGCAACCGGAGGACGCGCAATACATCCTCGACCACTGCCCCGGCATCCACGGGTTCTACGGCGCCTCCAGCATGGAACGGCTGCCGACCGAAGTGGCGCTGACGGAGCAGACGAAACGCTTCAAGGCAATCGTGCGAGGCTGAGCCATGGCCGTGGTCGAGATCAACGAGGAAGCCCCGACCAAGGGCGAAATAAGGCGCCTGATCGCGGCGTCGGACGCCTATGCCGCGTCGCTGTATCCGCCAGAGAGCAACCATCTGGTGAGTGCCGAGGATCTGGCGGCGGCGCATGTGCGCGTGTTCGTGGCGCGCGCCGATGGCGTGGCCGTGGGCTGCGCGGCGCTGGTCCGCGACGGTGCCGAGGGCGAGGTGAAACGCATGTTCGTGCTGGAACATGCGCGCGGGATCGGTGCCGGGCGGGCGCTGCTGCACGCGCTGGAAGCGGCCGCGAAGGCGGACGGGATTGGCGTGCTGCGGCTGGAAAGCGGCACGCGCAATGCGGAGGCGCTGGGGCTGTATCGCCGCGAGGGTTTTGCCGAGCGAGGCCCGTTCGGCGCCTACGGCCCCGATCCGCTGAGCGTGTTCATGGAAAAGACGCTGACTTAAAAAAGCAGGGAGAGAAACGATGGCGAAAGCCTATGCCAGCATCGTGCTGGATGCGCCGGTGGAAGCCGTGTGGCCGATCGTGCGCGACTTCAACGGCCTGCCGAACTGGCTGTCAGGCATTACCAGCAGCAGCATCGAAGGTGGGCGCGACGCGGACACGGTGGGTTGCGTGCGCCTGATCGTGCTCGGCGACGGGCGCACGTGCAGCGAACGGCTGGTGGCGCTCGACGATTCCCGCTACCGCGTCAGCTATTCGTTCGTAAAACATCTGTTCCCGATTAGCGACCATCGCGCGACCATCGAACTGATTCCGGTCACGTCCGGCGAGCGGACGTTCGTGCAATGGAGTGCCGCGTTCGAGGATTTGCCCGGCCACGAAGGCGAAACCGCGCCGGCGATGCGGGAGCATGTGTTCGAGGCCGGGTTGGCCGCGCTGGCGGCGAAAGTGGCGGGCACGACGGCGCCGGCCGGCGCAAAGCGGTGGGACGGCTGGCGGCCCGCAAAGGTATTCTGCTCGTCGGTGATCAATGCGCCGGTGCCGGCGGTGTGGGACCGCGTGCGCGATTTCATCGGCATGGCGGCGTGGCACCCCGGCATCCGCGACATGAAGATGATCGGCGGTGTCCGCTCCGACAAGATTTCCGGTGTGCGGGACTTCATGTTCGGCGAGGGCCGCATTTTGGAGCGGCTGACCTACCTGAACGACGCCGACCACGAATTCCGCTATACGATCGAGGACAGCCCGATGCCGTGGATCAACTACCACGCCGCCGCCCGCTTCCTGCCGATCACCGCGAGCAACACGACGTGCGCGATCTGGACCGCCGACTGGACCGCGACGGCGAACGACGATGTGCTGCTGATCCCCGACATTCATACGAACGTGTTTCAGAAAGCCTTCGACACGCTCAACGAGCGGTTTTTTCAGGGTTAGGCAAAGCCCTCTCCCCTTGTGGGAGAGGGAGCAGAATTAGTTCGCGCGCGCGTCCGGCAGAACGAACGGATACGGAAAAATCTCTTCGAAGCGGAATTCGCCGACACCGTCGATCAGCACAGGGAAGTCGGCGCCCACGAACTCAGCGAGGAATTGCCGGCACGCGCCGCACGGCATGAAAGCGGTCGGCGGTGAGCCGGGCGGCGAATCCGGCAGCGCGATGGCGATGCGGTCGAATGTCCGGTGCCCGGCGGCGACGGCGCTGACAATGGCCGTGCGCTCGGCGCAAATGCCGACGCCGTAGCTGGCATTTTCCACGTTGCAGCCGCGAATCACACCGAACGGCCCGGAGAGTGCGGCGCCGACGCGAAATTTCGAGTACGGCACGTACGCACGCGTCGCGGCGATGCGCGCCTCGGCAATCAACGGATCGTCGGCAACCAACGGGCGCGGCATCAGTCCCTCCTACAAATCTTCCACGCGCTCGACGCCCGGCAGCACTTTCGTCGCCTGCAACAGGCGCGGCGACACGTTGAAGCCGCCGGGCAGCGCGATTTCCACATCCTGCTGGTCGGTCAGGCGGGGGATCAGCACCACACGGCCTTTGCCGCGCCCCTCGCGGGCCAACAGATCGCGAATATGCTCGACGGCCTCCGTCTTTTCCAGCCACACGCGCATTCCGGCGCCGGCCTGTGCCGCCGCCTGATCGAGTAGCACAACGTCGTTGGCGGTGATGCGAAGCGCCTCACCCTCGATGCGAATGTCGGCGGTGACAACGACGGAATTGCCCGTCGCCAACATTTCGCGGGCGCGCGACAATACTTCGGAGAAGAACGTCACTTCGTACGAGCCGCCCGAGTCGGACAGCCGAATCCAGGCCATGCGGCTGCCGGTGCGGGTGATCCGTTCCTTGGAGGACACGACGGAGCCGGCCAGTTTCACCCGCGCGGCACCGATTTGCGCCCGCGCTTCCAACTGCGTGCTCGGCACCACGCCAAGGCGCCGTAACGATTGGGCGTAGGCGTCCAGCGGATGCGATGTCAGATGGAAGCCCACCGCCTCGGCCTCGAACGCCAGTTCGTCCATCGGCGCCCACGCGGGCAACTCCGGCAGTCGCAGCGACTCGGGCTTGCCGGTGCCGCAGAACAGCCCAATCTGCCCACTGCCCCGCTCCTCCGCACTCGCCTGCGCCCGCCGCAACACGGTTTCGGCGCCGGCAAACACGCGCGCCCGGTTGCGCTCCAATTTGTCGAACGCCCCTGCCCGCGCCAGATTCTCGATCTGCATCTTGCTGATCTGTCGTGGATCGACGCGCGCCGCGAGATCAGCGAGGTCCGCGAACGGCGTGTCGCCACGCGCCGCGACCAGCGCCTGCATCGCCGCCATGCCGACTTTTTTCACCGCCGCCAGCGCATACCGCACGGCGAGCTTACCGTCTGAATCGCGTTCCAGCGTGAAATCGGCGCCCGACCTGTTGATGTCCGGCGGCAGCAGCCGAATATCCATCCGGCTCGCATCCTGCCGCAACGCCGCCAGCCGATCCGTGTTGCCGACGGCCAGACTCATGCACGCGGCCAGAAACGCCTGCGGATGATTGGCCTTCATCCAAGCGGTCTGGTACGCGACCAGCGCGTAGGCCGCAGCGTGCGACTTGTTGAAGCCATAGTCGGCGAACTTGGCCATCAGGTCGAACACTTCTTCCGCCTTCGCCGGCGGAATTCCCCGAGATGTCGCGCCATCGACGAAGGTTTTGCGCTGCGCCTCCATCTCCGCGCGAATCTTCTTGCCCATCGCCCGCCGCAGCAAATCCGCAGACCCCAGGCTGTACCCTGCCATCTTCTGCGCGATCTGCATGACCTGTTCCTGATAGACCATGATGCCATAGGTCTCTTCCAGGATCTCCTGCAACTCCGGGTGCGGCGGCTCCCACTTTTCCCCATGCTTGCGCTGGCAGTAGGCGGGGATGTTCGCCATAGGCCCCGGCCGATACAGCGCCACACCCGCAATCAAATCCTCGAACCGGTTGGGCCGCATTTGCCGCAGCACGTCGCGCATGCCCTGGCCTTCGAACTGGAACACCCCGCCGGCATCGCCCTTTTGCAGCATCTCGTAGGTCGGGCCATCGTCCAGCGGCAATCGGTCCAGATCGACCGCGATGCCCTGCGCCTTCAGGAACGCGACGCCGCGCTGCAAGATCGTCAGCGTCGTCAGACCGAGAAAATCGAATTTCACCAGTCCCGCCTGCTCGACATACTTCATCGAGTATTGCGTGACGAGAAAGTCCGAGCGGGGATCGCGATAGATCGGCACCAGTTCGGTCAACGTGCGGTCGCCGATGACGACGCCCGCTGCGTGCGTCGAGGCGTGGCGGTACAACCCCTCCAACTGCAACGCGATTTCGAGTAAACGGCGGACGGATTCGTCTTCCTCCCGCATCTGCTGCAATTTCGGCTCGCCGTCCACGGCCTGCTGCAGCGTCACGGGCTTGGCCGGATTGTTGGGGATCAGCTCGGCAACCTTGTTGACCTGCCCGAACGGCAGCCCGAGCACGCGCCCCACGTCACGCACCGCCGCGCGCGCCTGCAACTTGCCGAACGTGATGATCTGCGCAACGCGGTCGGCGCCGTATTCGCGCCGCACATAATCGATCACCTCGTCGCGCCGGTCCTGGCAGAAATCTATGTCGAAGTCGGGCATCGACACGCGTTCGGGGTTCAGGAACCGCTCGAACAACAAATTGAACCGCAGCGGATCGAGATCGGTGATCGTCAGCGCCCAGGCCGCCACGGAACCCGCACCCGAGCCGCGCCCCGGCCCCACCGGAATCCCCTGCGCCTTCGCCCACTGGATGAAGTCGGCGACGATCAGGAAGTAGCCGGGAAAGCCCATCCCCGCGATCACGCCGAGTTCGAACTGCAACCGCTCGCGGTACACCGCGCGCGTCGGGGCGTCCGCACTCATCGCGTCCAGGCGGCGCTCCAGCCCTTCCGCCGCCATCGCACGGACCGTCTCGTCCTCGCTGCTGCCCGGCCGCACTTTCGGGCAGATCGGCAGCAGAGGTTTGCGGGTTTCCGCCATCACGGCGCAGCGCTGCGCGATCGCCAGCGTGTTGTCGCAGGCATCGGGCAGATCGGCGAACAAGGCGCGCATCGCTGCCGCAGGTTTGAACCAATGCTCCGGCGTCGCCCGCCGCCGCTCACGGTCCGACAGCAATTTGCCTTCCGCGATGCACAACAGAGCATCGTGCGCTTCGTGCATTTTCGGGGTCGCGAAAAAGCAATCGTTGGTCGCCACCAGCGGCACGCCCCGTGCCTCGGCCAGCGAAATCAGACCGGGTTCGACCGCGCGTTCGATTGGCAGCCCATGCCGATGCAACTCCATCGCCACACGGTCGCCGAACACCTCCGTCATGCGGGCCAGCATCTCCTCCGCCGCGTCGCGCTGCCCTTCGGACAGCAAGCGCGCCAGCGGGCCGGTCGTGCCGCCGGTCAGCAACAGCAAGCCCTCCGCGTGTTCGGCCAATCGCGCGAACGAGACTTGCGCTTTCTGGCCCGGCTCGGTCTCCAGAAAGCCAATCGAGGACAGGCGTTGCAAGTTCGCAAAACCTGCGGCGTTCTGCGCCAGCAGCACCACAGGGTCCGGCGCCAAGCGCGGCGCGTCGGCGCGGCTCAGCGACACCTGACAGCCCATGATCGGCTGCACGCCCTTGGCCACGCATGCCTGCGAGAATTCTAGCGAGCCGAAGAGGTTCGCCGTGTCGGCGATGGCGACCGCCGGCATCCCCGCCTCCCGCGCAAGCGCCGGAATTTTCTCCGCCTTGATCGCGCCTTCGCTCAGCGAATAACTGGAGTGGACGCGCAGATGGACGAAATCCGCGTGGGCCATCAGAGCGGCACCACACGACCGTCGCGCAAGGTGACGGTGCGGTCCATTCGGGCCGCGAGGTCCGGGTTGTGGGTGGCGATCAGGGCCGCCACGCCATGCGTGCGCACGGTGGCCAACAATTCCTCGAACACGATGCCCGCCGTCGCCACGTCCAGATTGCCGGTCGGTTCGTCGGCCAGGAGCACGGCGGGGGCGTTGGCGAGCGCGCGGGCAATCGCGACTCGCTGTTGTTCCCCGCCCGAAAGCTTGCCCGGCAGATGGCTTTCTCGCGCCGCCAGCCCGAACGCACCCAACAGTTTTCGCGCCCTTGCCTGCGCCTCGCGTTTCGATGTTCCGGCGATCATTTGCGGCAGCACCACGTTCTCCAGGGCAGTGAATTCGCCCAACAGATGGTGGAACTGATAGACGAAGCCAATCGAGTCGCGACGGATCGCCGTGCGTTCGCGATCCGCCAACGCCCCCGCGTCCCGCCCGCGCACGAACACTTTGCCCGAATCCGGCTTTTCCAGCAGCCCGGCCAAGTGCAGCAACGTCGATTTGCCGCTACCGGAAGGTGCGACCAGTGCCACGATTTCGCCGGGCACCAGCACAAGATCGGCGCCGGTCAGCACCGGCAGGGCGCCCGCCTCGCTGCGATAGGTCCGCCCGACGCGCCGCAACTCCAGCGCCGCGTCAGCCACTGCGCAACGCCTCCACCGGGTCGGTGCGCGCCGCGCGCCAGCTTGGGTACAGCGTGGCCAGCAGGGACAGCCCCAGCCCGAGTGCCACCACGCGCGCCACGTCGCCCCAGTCGATCGTGTTCGGCAACTCCGTCAGCATGAACACAGACGAATCGAACACTTGGCCGCCGCTGATCCGCTCCACCGCGTGCTGGATCGCGACGATGTTGCGGCAGAACACCACGCCGATCAGGGTGCCGATGGCGGTGCCGGAGATTCCGACGAATGCACCGCACATCACGAAGATGCGCAAAATGGCACCGCTGCCGGCACCCAGCGTGCGCAGCACGGCGATGTCCGCCCGCTTGTCCTTGACCAGCATGATCAGGGACGAGATCACGTTGAACGCGGCGACCAGCACGATCATGCCCAGCACGATGAACATGGTGTCCTTCTGCACCTGCAACACGCCGATGATCTGGTCGTTGGCGTGCCGCCAGTCGCGCAGCAGCACCTGTTGGCCGCCCAGCGCCGCGCGGATGGCCGGCACCATGTTTTCCACATGGTCGGGATCGGCCACGCGCAACTGTATGCCGTTGATGGCGTCCCGCACCTGGAAGAAGATTTGCGCCATCGGCAGCGGCAGGAACACGACGCTGGAATTGTATTCGCTGAGTCCGGCATCGAAGATCGCCACGATTTTATAGGCCCGAATGCGCGGCACGCTGCCGACGACGGTCGCCGAGCCTTTCGGGGAGATCAACGTAATCTCGCTGCCCACGCGCAGCCGAAAACTCTCGGCCAGCGACACGCCGATGGCGATGGCGTCGTCGCCGTCGAACGCATCCAGGCTGCCGGCGACGATGTGCTGGCTGACGATCGGCAACGCCTTCAAATCCGCCTGCTCGACGCCGCGCACCAGTCCGCCGCGCACGCCGCCGCCCTCGGAGGTCAGCAGCACCTGACCATCCACGACCGGCAGGACGGAGACGATCCCAGGCGTTGCCCGCAGCTTGGCCACGATGGCCGTAAAATCGCCGATCTTCTGGCCGGCGTACGCCTCGATGGTGATATGCCCGCTGGCGCCCAGCACGCGGCTGACAAGCTCGGTCTGAAACCCGCTCATCACCGAGGTGACGACGATCAGCGTCGCCACACCCAGCGCGATGCCAATGAGGGAAAAAATCGCGATCACCGAGACGAATCGCTCGCCTTTCCGGGCGCGCAGATAGCGCCCGGCCACCGTCCGCTCGAACGGCCCGAACATCAGCCGATGCGCGCCAGCGCCGCCTCGACGGACAGTTCCTGCTTCTCGCCGGTCGCGCGGCGCTTCAGTTCCACCGTCCCCGCCGCCGCACCACGCGGGCCGACGACGATCTGCCACGGATGACCCATGAGGTCGGCGTCGTTGAATTTGACTCCCGCCCGGTCCTCGCGGTCGTCGTACAGGGCGTTGCCGGCGAAGTGAGCGTACAGACTCTCGCTGATCCGGTCGCAGGCGATGTCGCCCACCTTCAAATTCAGGATCGCGGCCTTGAACGGCGCCACCGCATCCGGCCACTTGATGCCAGCCTCGTCGTGGAACGCCTCGATCAAGGCGCCGACGAGCCGGGACACGCCAATGCCGTAACTGCCCATGTGCGGCGCCACCTGCGCGCCGTCTGGGCCAGCGACCTTCAGGCCCATAGGGTCGCTGTATTTGTTCCCGAAATAGAAGATGTGCCCAACCTCGATGCCGCGCCCCTCCCGCTTGTTGGCCACCTGCTCCCAGGCCGCCGAATCGTGCTTCTCGTCGGTCGCGGCATACGGCGTGGTCATCTGCGTGAAGAACCGTTCCAGATCGGCTTCCGAGGTATGCGCAAAATTGCTGCCGGAAAAATCCATGTCCTCGAACGCGGCGTCGTACCACACTTGGCTCTCGCCGGTCGCGGCCAGGATGATGAACTCGTGGCTGAGGTTGCCGCCGATGGGACCGCTGTCGGCCTCCATGGGAATGGCCTTCACGCCGAGCCGCTGGAACGTCCGCATATAGGACAGCATCATCTTACGGTAGCTGAGGACGGCGCCGGCATAGTCCAAATCGAAGCTGTAGGCGTCCTTCATCAAAAACTCCCGGCCCCGCATCACGCCGAAGCGCGGCCGCACCTCGTCGCGGAACTTCCACTGGATGTGGTAAAGCGCCTGCGGCAACTCGCGGTACGATTTGATCGTCTGCCGGACAATGTCGGTCAGCATTTCCTCGTTGGTCGGGCCATACAGCAATTCGCGCTCGTGTCGGTCCTTGAGGCGCAGCATCTCCGGCCCGTAGGCGTCGTAGCGCCCGCTGGTACGCCAGAGATCGGCGGATTGGATTGTCGGCATCAGCATTTCCTGTGCGCCGATCCGGTCCTGCTCCTCGCGCACGATCTGGGCGATATTTTGCAACACGCGCCACCCCGCCGGCAGCCACGCATAGATGCCGGACGCCGTTTGCCGCACCAGCCCCGCCCGCAGCATAAGGCGGTGCGAGACGATCTGCGCCTCGGAGGGCGTTTCCTTCAGCGTTGGAATCAGGCTGCGGGACAGGCGCATGGCGATCGGGTCCATCGGAGTGGCGTGGGGCCGGACCCTACAGCCACTCGCCCGACCATGCCAGCGGGCGTCGGATGGCCCCTCATTAACTCAGCGATCCGGAGCAAATCGATGCCCGACACCCTTCGACGCCGAAATAATTGTGCGTCGCACAAGCGATTTTTGAAAGAAAAACGTTTGATGAGGAGTACCTGCGCACCAAGGCAGGTGACAAGAACGAAAGCGCGGTTTATTGAAGAAAAAGGCCCGCGCGCCAACGAGAACGAGCGCAGCGGGCCAAGTTTAGGGAGGAAACGCCAGTCACACGGCAGGATGAGGAACTCCTCTTCCTGTCCGTGATGATTCCCCACGCTGCGGTGCGGCGTCCATGGAAAACGCGGACGAATTGCAAAGAAAATCGCCCTCGCAGACCGGAAATGCCCCGCTTCCGGGCCGCCTGCCCGCGCGCTAGGCAGCCAAGCTCAATCCGCCGGCAGCGCCAGCCAGCCCGAGCGGAAGCTGATCCAGTCGCTCGCGATCAGCCCGTAGCAGATCCCCCAAACCACGGCGGCAAGCACCGTGGTTGCGCCGATTTTCAGCCACAAGCGCGGCCTCGCCGGCGCACCCCGCCACCCGGTCGCCGGGTCCGGCTCCGCCACCGGCTGCGTGCCGAACGGCAGCACGAGGAACAAAGACGTCCACCAAATCAAAACGTACAGCACGACACCGGTGAACCAGTTCATCTTCAGACCCGCAGCACATGCACATCCACGAGGGGCCGCTTCTGCAACCGCTTGCCTAGCGCCCGGCGCAACACCGTCTTGGCCGCATCCGCCAGCGCCGCGTCGTCCCGCCGCAGCGGCGCCGGCAGATCGGCCAACGCCTCGGCCAGCTCACTGGAAACGCGAACGAGATCGGGGTCTTCCGGTTCCAGCAGCCCCGGCGCCGTCACGCGCGGAGTGCCGCGCAGCCGCCCGGCCTCGTCCACCGCGATGCTGGCGACGGCCACGCCGTTGAACAGCATCCTGCGCCTGGCACCCATCACGCCGCCCTGCAACGGCACCAGCCGCGCCCCGTCGAGCACCAGCCGTCCGACCGGCGCGCTGTCCACCACCTCCGGCACGCCCGGGGCGAGGCTCAGGATGTCGCCGTCCTCCATCATGATGGACTTGACGCCGATTTCCTGCGCCAGCGCCGCGTGGGCCGCGAGGTGGCGCCACTCACCATGCACCGGTACGGCAAATTTCGGCCGCACCAGCTTGTAAAGCTTACGCAATTCATCCCGCGCCGGGTGGCCGGAGCAATGGATCATATGGTCCGAGTCGGTCATCAGCCGCACGCCACGCCGCACCAGATTGTCCTGCACCGTGCCGATGGCGCGCTCGTTGCCGGGAATCACGCGGCTGCTGAACACCACCGTATCGCCCTCGCCGAGTTCAATACGCGGGTGGGTGTCGGACGCAATGCGCGCCAAGGCGCTGCGCGGCTCGCCCTGGCTGCCAGTGACCAGGATCAGCAGGTTTTCGTCCGGGATGTCGTTCGCGTCGTCTTCGCCGGCGAACGGTGGGATGTTGGCGAGATATCCGCACTCGCGCGCCGCCGCGTCCAGATTGCGCAGCGAACGGCCGACGACGGCCACGCTACGCCCCGCGTCCATGGCCGCCAGCGCCACCGACTCGACGCGCGCGACGTTGGAGGCAAAGCAGGTCACGGCCACCCGCCCCCGCAGATCGCGGATCAGAGTCGAAAGCCCGCGCCGCACGTCGCCCTCGGACCCGGAATGCCCCTCGACCATCGCATTGGTCGAGTCGCAGACCATAGCCAGGACGCCTTCGTCGCCCAGCGCAGCCAGCGCCGCCTCGTCGGTCGGCGGCCCGACCATCGGGTGCGGGTCGAGCTTCCAGTCGCCGGTGTGCAGCACGATCCCGGCAGGCGTCCGTATCACAAGCGCCTGCGCCTCCGGGATGGAGTGAGCAACCCGCAGAAATTGGAGGCGAAACGGCAAAAGGTCGAAGCTCCCGCCGACCGGGATGACGTGCAGCTTGACCTGATTCAGCAGGCCTGCCTCCGTCAGCTTGCGCCGCAGCACCGCCGCCGCGAACGGGCTGGCGTAAACCGGGCATTTCAGTTGCGGCCAAAGCCACGCCACCGCGCCGATATGGTCCTCGTGCGCATGGGTGATGACCAGACCGAGCAGACGGTCCCGCCGCTCCGCGATGAAGCTGGGGTCGGGCATCATCACATCGACCTCCGGCAACTCGGCGCCGCCGAAGCCGATGCCGCAGTCCACCGCCAACCATTTGCCGCCGCAGCGGTACAGGTTGAGGTTCATCCCGATCTCTCCGGTCCCGCCCAGCGGCAGGAACGCGAGATCACCACTCACCGAATCCATCCTTCGCCTTGTGCCAATGCGCCGCCCCGCCGGCGGCAAATGCCGCCGGCGGGATCGCAGCGCGTGGTTCATCTATCAGTCGCCGTCGGAAAGACGGCCGCGTTCTCTGCTCAATGTGGGAGCAGCGTTCCGCTCCGCCAACATGCGCAGGCCATCGAGGGTAATATCGGCGTCGATCCGCTCGATCACCGTGGTGCCCTCGGCCAGCAAGGGGGCGAGGCCGCCCGTGGCGATCACCTTTAGCTTACCGCCAAATTCCGTCTGAATCCGGGCCACCAGTCCCTCGATCATGCCGACATAGCCCCAGTAGATGCCGGATTGCATAGCTGGTACCGTCGCGCGGCCGATGACCGATCTGGGGCGCCCGATGCCGATGCGGGGCAGCCGCGCCGCAGCGCGGTGCAGCGCCTCGATCGACAAATTGATCCCGGGCGCGATCACTCCGCCGATATAGGCGCCATCCTTGTCCACCACGTCGAACGTCGTCGCCGTGCCGAAGTCGATCACCACCAGCGGCCCGGTGTAGCGCCGATGGGCTGCCAGCGCGTTCAGGAGCCGGTCGGCGCCGACTTCCTCCGGATTGTCCATCCGGATCTCGAATCCCCAATCCAGCGACGAGCGGGCGATCAAAGGTTCGACATCGAACCAGTCTCGGCACAGGCGGCGCAGATGATACAGCGCGGCCGGCACCACGGTCCCGATCACAGCGCCGCCGATGTCCGCCCGCTTCAGTCCGGAGTGGCCCAGCAGAGTCAGCAGCCAGACCGCGTATTCGTCGGAAGTACGCTGCGGCTCGGTGGCGATCCGCCAGTTTCCACGCCAGGCGTGACCGTCGTGGACGGCGACGACCACATTGGTATTGCCCGCATCGACGACCAGCAGCATCGCTCAGCCTCCATGCCCGGACGGTATCATAGCAGCACCTCGCCGGTGCTGAACGCCCGCACGCGCCCCTCGGTGGCCAGCAACAGGCTCCCGTCGTCGCCAAGGCCCGCGAAGCCGCCGCCCAACATCTGGTCGCCTAGCCGCAGTGTCACCGCACTGCCCGGCTCTGGCGCACGTGCCAGCCACGCGGCGCGGATGGGCGCGAACCCGTCTGCATCGCGAACGGTGTGCCAATGCGCCAGCCGATCCAGCACCGCCTCGGCAAAGTTTTCGGGCAGCGGCGGGGGCACATGATCGGCCAAACAGGAGATCTCGCGGCCCGGCACGTTTGGCGCCACTGCCAGATTCACGCCCATTCCGATCACCAACCACTCGACCGTGCCGGCCGGGTCGGCGTTGCTGTCCACCAAAATTCCCGCCAGCTTGCCGCCATTTAGAAGCACGTCGTTGGGCCATTTCAGCCGCAGGGCAGCGTTGGGGGGCAGATACGACGCCAGCGCGTCGCCCAGTGCGACGCCGGCCAGCAGCGACCATTGCGCCGCGTCCCGCGCCCGCTCAGCCGGGCGTAACAGCACCGAGAGAAACATGTTGCCGATCGGCGACTCCCAGTCCCGCCCCCGGCTGCCCCGACCCAGCGTTTGCCGCCGCGCCATGACCGCCAAACCGCCGGGCTCGCCCTCGGAGGCGCGCGCCCGGCAGAAGTCGGACGTGGAGGGCAGAACGTCGTGAATCTGCAACCGCCAGCGGGCGGTGGTCATCCGAACAACACTTTCGCCGCTGCCTCCGCCGCCCCCACGAGCGGCGCGGGGAAGACGAAGAACAGGGTGGTGAACAGGCCGCTGACGGCCGCGAGCGTGGACAACGAGGCCGATCGCGGATCGAACGCGGCCTCTGCCGTGTCGAAATACATCACCTTGATGATGCGGATATAATAGAACGCGCCGATCACGCTGGTCAGGACGCCGATCACCGCCAGCGCCCACATGCCGCTTTGCACGGCGGCGGTGAAGATGAAGTATTTGCCCCAGAACCCGGCAAACGGCGGAATTCCGGCCATGCTGAACATGAACACGGTCAACCACATCGCCAGCATCGGATCGGTCTTGCCCAGGCCGCCGAGGTCGGAAATCCTCTCCAGACTACGGCCGCGACGGCGCATCGCGATGATGCAGGCGAAAGTGCCGGCGTTCATGAACACGTAGGTGACGAGGTAGATCAGCACGCCGCGAATACCGTTCGGCGTGCCGGCGGCCAGCCCGATCAGCACGTAGCCCATGTGGCCGATGGAGGAGTAGGCCATCAGCCGCTTGATATTCTTCTGCCCGATGGCGGCCAGCGCCCCCAGCAACATCGACGCGATGGAGACCAGCACGATCAATTGCTGCCATTGGCCGAGCAAGTGCCCGAACGGCGTCGCCATCGCCCGCACCAGGAGCGCCATGGCCGCGACCTTGGGTGCGGTGCCCATCAGCAGCGTCACCGGCGTCGGCGCACCCTCGTACACGTCGGGCGTCCACATATGGAACGGCACGGCGGAGACCTTGAACGCCAGCCCGGCGACAATGAACACGATCCCGACGATCAGCCCGGCGGACACTTTTGTCGGGTCAGCCAGCGTCATCGCCAGCTTGTCGAACTCCATCGTGCCCGAAAAGCCGTACACCAGCGAGATGCCGTACAGCAGGAGCCCGGACGCGAGCGAGCCGAGGACAAAATATTTCAGGCCGGCTTCGGTCGAGCGCAGTTCGTCCCGCGCGAACGCCGCGAGCACGTAGATGCTGAGCGATTGCAGCTCCAGCCCGACATACAGAGTCATCAAATTGCTGGCGCCGGCCATGACCAGCATGCCGACGGTTGCGAACAGGATCAGCACCGGGAACTCGAAGCGGCGCAGATTGGCGTGGTCGTTATAGTCGAGCGAGGCAATCACGGTCAGCGACGAGGCGACGAGCACCAGAACCTGCACGAATCGGCTGAACGGATCGCTGGTGAACTGGCCGTGGTAGCCGAGGCCCTCGGGGCCCGCGATCACCAGCATGCCGGCGACCAGGAAGGCGCCGACGGTCAGCATGCTCGCCAGATGAAACGGATTGTGCCGCTTTTGCAGCACACCGAACATCAGGATGGCCATGCCGAGGACGGCCAACACGATTTCGGGAAGCGCAAGGGTCCAGTTCATTGCGGGATCACCGTCGCGAGCTTCACCGTTGCCGCCAGCGCCGCCTGATGGTGCTCGACCATCGTGCTGACGGTCGCGTCCCAAAACACGCTGAAGCTGGATGGGTAGATGCCCATCCACAGGGTCAGCACGACCAGCGGGGCGAACACCGCCATTTCGCGCGGCGACAGATCCAGGATGGCGCGCAGATCGTCGCGCGTGATGCGGCCGAAGATGATGCGGCGATAGAGCCACAGCATGTAGGCGGCCCCGAGAATCATGCCGAGGCTGCCGAGCAGCGCCAGCCAGAAATTCACCTGGAATGCGCCGACGAGAACCAGAAACTCGCCGACAAAGCCAGAAGTGCCCGGGAGGCCGATGCTCGCCATCGCGAACAACATGAACAGCAGCGCGTAGGCCGGCATCCGATCCGCCAAACCGCCATAGCGCGCGATGTCGCGGGTATGGATTCGGTCATAGACGACGCCGACGCAGAGAAACAGCGCGCCGGAGACGATGCCGTGCGATAGCATCTGGAACATCGCGCCCGAGATGCCCTGCACGTTGATGGTGAATATGCCGATCGTCACGACACCCATGTGCGCGACGGAGGAATAGGCGATCAGCTTCTTCATGTCCGTCTGCGCCAGCGCCACCAGCGACGTGTAGATCACGGCGACCACCGACAGCGCGAACATCAGCGGTGCGAGATGGGCGGAGGCGAGCGGCAGCATCGGGACGGAGAAGCGCAGGAATCCGTAAGCGCCCATCTTCAACAACACGCCAGCCAGGATGACGGAGCCGGCGGTCGGCGCTTCCACATGCGCGTCCGGCAACCAGGTGTGCACCGGCCACATCGGAACTTTGACGGCGAAGGAGGCGAGGAAGGCGAGGAACAACCATGTCTGCATCGACGCCGGAAACTGCGTGTGCAGCAGCGTCGGGATGTCCGTGGTGCCGGCAAAATTCCACATCGCCAGCAATGCCAGCAGCATCAGCACGGAGCCGGCGAGCGTGAACAGGAAGAATTTCATCGCCGCATAGACACGGCGCGGGCCGCCCCAGATGCCGATGATCAGATACATCGGGATCAGCACGCCCTCGAAGAACATGTAGAACACGACGAAATCCATCGCCGCGAACATGCCGACCATCATCGTTTCGAGGATGAGGAACGCCAGCATGTATTCCCGCACGCGGGTCTTTATCGCCTCCCAACTCGCCAGGATGCAGATCGGCGTCAGCGCGGTGGAGAGCAGGACGAACAGCACCGAAATGCCGTCCACGCCCAGCTTGTAGGTGATGCCCCATTGCGGCAGCCACGAGGCTTGCTCGATGAACTGGAAGCCTGGGTCGGCCGGATCGAAGCGCACCCAGAGCACCAGAGACAGTACGAACACGATCAGGCTGGTCCACAGTGCGGCCCAGCGAGCGTTGGAGGCGACGGTCGCCTCGTCGCCGCGTACGTACATGATGATCAGGCCGCCCAGCAGCGGCAGCCATGTGATCAGCGAGAGGAGGGGAAAGCCGGCCGCGTTCATCTGATCACCGCAGGAAAAGCAGGAAGATGCTGACCAGCAGAACGAGGCCGATCAGCATGGCGAAGGCATAGACGGCGATGGAGCCATTCTGGATTTTGACGACCTGCGACGAGCCGTCCTCGGTCAAGGCGGCGATACCGTTCGGAATGCCGTCGATGATGGTCACGTCGCCGATCTGCCACAGACCCTGCGCGAGGTATTGCACCGGCCGGATGATGACCGCTGCGTAGAGTTCGTCGAAATACCATTTGTTGAGCAGGAACCGATAGGCCCACGGGAACGCGGCCGCGAGCGCGCCCGGGATACCGGGCACGAACATGTAGAACACATATGCGGTCGCGATGCCGGCGAGGCCGACCACCAGCGGCGTGAGGCTGACCCAGCCCGGCACATCCTCCATGTCGTGCAGCACATGGTTGCTGGCGGCGATCTGGATTGCGTCGCCCCAGAACGCCTTCCAGTCCGGGCCGATCATCTGGTCGTGGAACGCCCAGCCGGCGAACACCGCGCCGACCGCGAGCAGCAGCAGCGGAACCGTCATCACCGCCGGGCTTTCGTGGACGTGCTCCATGGTATGATGGTCGGCGCGTGGTGCGCCGTGGAACGTCAGGATGATCAGGCGCCAGGAATAGAACGCGGTCAGGAACGCCGCGATCACCGTACACCAGAAGCCGTAATGCCCGACGAGGCTGCAGGAGGCCCAGGCTGCCTCGATGATCGCGTCCTTCGAATAGTAGCCAGAAAAGAACGGGATGCCGCCGAGGGCCAAGTTGCCGACCCACATCATCGTGTAGGTCAGTGGGATCAGCCGCCAGATGCCGCCCATCTTGCGCATGTCCTGCTCGTCCGACATCGCGTGGATCACAGACCCGGCGGTTAGGAACAGCAATGCCTTGAAGAAGGCATGCGTCAGCAGATGAAAGATCGACGCCTGATAAGCGCCGACGCCGGCGGCGACGAACATATAGCCAAGCTGCGAACAGGTGGAGTAGGCGATCACGCGCTTGATGTCGGTCTGCGTGCAACCGACGGTCGCGGCGAACAGCGCCGTGGTGGCGCCAATGAACGTGACGAAACCGAGCGCACCGGGAGCGTAGTCCAGCACGGGCGAAAACCGCGCCATCAGGAACACGCCGGCCGTCACCATCGTCGCCGCGTGGATCAGCGCGGAGACGGGCGTCGGCCCCTCCATTGCGTCCGGGAGCCAGACATGCAGCCCGATTTGCGCGGATTTGCCCATCGCACCGATGAACAGCAGGATGCCGATGACCTCGTAGGCGCGATAGGTGTGCCCGAGGACGTGATAGGCCGCGTCCTGATGCTGCCCGACCGCGCCGAACACGGTGGAGAAGTCGATGGAGCCAAACGTGAAAAACACCAGCGCGATCCCGAGCGCGAAGCCGAGATCGCCGACGCGGTTGACGATGAACGCCTTCATCGCGGCGGCACCGGCGCTTGGCCGATAGTACCAGTAGCCGATCAGCAGATAGCTGGCGAGGCCGACGCCCTCCCAGCCGAAGAACAACTGCAACAGATTATCGGCGGACACCAGCATCAGCATCGCGAAGCTGAACAGACTCAAATAGCTGAAAAACCGCCAGATCGTGTGGTTCTCGTCGTGCGCCATGTAGCCGATGCTGTAGATGTGGATGAGCGTGGCGACGCATGTGACCATCGCGACCATCACGGCCGACAGCGCATCGTAGCGCAGCGCCCAATCGACGTGGAACGTGCCGGCTTCGACCCAGGTGCCGAGCGAGATCACGCCGGCCGTGGTGTCGCCGCTCTCCAGTTCGATGAACGCCGACACGCCGCAGCCGGAGGCGAGCAGCATGCACAGGATCGTCACCGCCATCGCGGCGCGGTCGCCGATGGCCTTGCCGAACAGGCCGGCGATGGCGGAGCCGAGCAGCGGCGCGAAAATGGCGACGGCGAACAGCATCGGCTCAGCCCTTCATCAGATTCACGTCCTCGACCTGGATCGAGCCGCGATTGCGGAAGTAGATGACGACGATGGCAAGCCCGATGGCCGCTTCGGCTGCCGCAACCGTCAGCGTGAACATCACGAACACCTGCCCCACCAGATCGCCCAGCACCGCCGAGAAGGCGACGAAATTCAGGTTCGCGGCGAGCAGAATCAGTTCGATCGACATCAGGATGACGATGACGTTCTTTCGGTTCAGGAAGATGCCGAAGATGCCCAGCACCAGCAGCAACGCCGAGACGAACAGATAATGGTAGAGGCTGACGGCCATCATCTCAGTGCGCCCCGTGGTCGTGGTCGGTCGTCGCGTGTTCCACTTCCGGCACGGCGGCTTCGACCTTCGGCCGCCGAATGCCGATTTCGGTCATGCCGGCGCCGGAGCGGACCGACACCATCTCCAGCGTATCGGCGGGGATGCGCGCAATCTGGCGCGCGATGTTCTGGTGCCTTGAGGTCTGCCGGTCGCGCAGCGTGAGCACAATGGCGCCGATCATCGCCACCAGCAGCACCAGGCCGGCAGTCTGGAACAGGAAAATATAGTCGGTGTAGATCAGCTTGCCGAGTTGCGCGGTGTTGTTGACGTTGGCCGCTGTCGGCGCGAAGCGGAGCGACATCTCATCCGGCGCGATCTTCCAGCCGCCGAACACGATGAACAACTCGGCCGCCAGTACGAAGCCGATGGCGAGGCCGATGGGCGTGTAGCGCTGGAAGCCGGAGCGCAGCTCGGCAAAATTCACGTCCAGCATCATCACGACAAACAGAAACAGTACTGCGACGGCGCCCACGTACACGATGACCAAAATCATCGCGAGGAATTCGGCGCCCGCCAGCAGGAACAAGGCGGCGGCGTTGAAGAACGCCAAGATCAGGAACAACACCGAATGCACCGGGTTGCGGGCGCTCACAACCATCACCGCCGAGGCGAGCAGGATCAGGGCAAACACATAGAAGGCGACGGCGGCGATCATCGGTATGGTGCGTCCAGTTCCAGCCGCCGTGCCAGTTCAGGCTCCCACCGGTCGCCGTTGGCCAGAAGCTTGTCTTTGTCATACATCAGTTCCTCGCGCGTCTCGGTCGCGAACTCAAAGTTCGGGCCCTCGACGATGGCATCCACCGGGCAGGCTTCCTCGCACAGCCCGCAATAGATGCACTTGGTCATGTCGATATCGTAGCGCGTCGTCCGGCGCGAGCCGTCTGCGCGGGGCTCGGCCTCGATGGTGATGGCCTGGGCCGGGCAGATGGCTTCGCAGAGCTTGCAGGCGATGCAGCGTTCTTCGCCGTTGGGGTAGCGGCGCAGCGCGTGCTCGCCCTTGAAGCGCGGGCTTATCGGGCCTTTTTCGTACGGGTAGTTGATCGTCACCTTGCGCTTGAAGAAGTATTTTATCGTCAGCGCCATGCCGCCGAGCAGTTCGCCCAGCAGATAGCCGCGCGCGGTGCGGTCGAGGAATGCCATGCTCAGGCTCCGGTTCGCGGGGCGGTTTTACGCGGCATTGGGCAGCCATCCGAACAGCATCAGCGCGCCGGCCGTCAGGACAAGCCACAGCAGCGACAAGGGCAAAAAGACTTTCCAACCGAGGCGCATCAACTGGTCGTAGCGGTAGCGCGGGAACGTTCCGCGCACCCAGATGAAGAAGAACAGCACGACGACGATCTTGCCGATGAACCAGATCGGCCCCGGAATCCAGGTGAACGGCTCCACCCCGAACGGCGCCAGCCACCCGCCGAGGAACAGGATGGAGGTCATGGCGCTCATCAGAATCATGTTCGTGTATTCGCCGAGGAAGAACAGCGCGAACGCCATCGAGCTATATTCGACAAAGAACCCGGCGACGATCTCGCTTTCGCCTTCCGGCAGATCGAACGGCGCGCGGTTGGTCTCGGCGAGGCCGGAGATAAAGAATACCACGAACATCGGGAACAGCGGCAGACAGAACCAGACACGCTGCTGCGCGAGCACGATGTCGTTCAAATTCAAGCTGCCAACGCAGAGCAGCACGCAGACCATGACGAAGCCGATGGAGACTTCGTAGGACACCATCTGCGCGGCGCTGCGCATGGCGCCGAGGAAGGCGTATTTGGAATTGCTCGCCCAGCCGGCGATAATGATGCCGTAGACGCCGAGCGAACTGATCGCGAACAGATACAGGATGCCGACATTGATGTTGGCGATGGCCCAGCCGTCGTTGACCGGGATGACCGCCCAGGCGATCACCGCCAGCCCGAACGTCAGCATCGGCGCCAGCAGGAACAGCATCTTGTTGGAGCCGGCGGGAACCACCGTCTCCTTCATCATCATTTTTATGGCGTCGGCAAACGGCTGCCACAGGCCGAACGGGCCGACGACGTTCGGGCCTTTGCGCAACTGGATCGCCGCCAGCACCTTGCGCTCGGCATAGGTGAGGTAGGCCATCATGATCAGCACCGGCACGATAATCGCCAGCGCCTCGGCGACCGTCAGGATCGTGATGCCGAGCGGATTGTCGAAGAAGAAGCTCATGCCCTTACTCCGCCGCGACCGCGAGCGTCGCCCGCACGCTTTCGGTACATTCGGCCATCGTCGGGCTGGCCCGGCTGATCGGGTCGGTCTGGTAGTAGTTCTGCACGAACGGCGCAAACGGCGCGCTGCCGAGCGCCGTAGCGTCGCCCGCGGGGCCGGTGGTGTCGGAGATGCCGAAGCGCGGCAGGATGTCCAGGCGGGCAAACACAGGGTTCGCCTGCTCCAACCGCGCGCGCAGCGCCTCAATGCTATCGTAAGGCAGTTTCTTGCCGACGCGCTCGCTGAACGCGCGCACGATCTTCCAGTCCTCGCGCGCCTCGCCCGGCGGATGGGTCGCGAGCAGGCTGCGCTGCACGCGGCCTTCGGTGTTGACGTAGGTGCCGTTTTTTTCGGTGTAGGCGGCGCCGGGCAGGATCACGTCCGCACGCGCGGCACCCCGGTCGCCGTGGTGGCCCTGATAGACGACGAAGGTGTCGGCACCGATCTTCGCCGTGTCGAACTCGTCCGCGCCCAGAAGCCACAGCAGGTCGACGCCGCCGCCGAGCATTTCGGGGAGGGCCTTGCCGCTGAGGAACCCCAGGTCCAGCGCGCCAACGCGCGCGGCTGCAATGTGCAGCACGTTGAAGCCGTGCCAGTCCGGCAGCAAAATCCCCACCGATTCGGCGAGTTTCCAGACAGCGGCGAGAACGGATGCACCATCGGGCCGCGCCAGTGCGCCCTGACCGACGATCACCATCGGCTTCTTGGCGTCGCGCAGCACTTGCAGGAAGGCGAGAGATCCGTCGGCCAGCAGCGACGGCGAATCGCCGAGCCATTCGACCTTGTAAGTCAGATCGGCCGGCGCGCCGATGGCCGCGATCGGGAAGCGCGCGCCCTGCGTGCGCTTGCGGATGCGCGCGTTGATCAGCGGCGCCTCGTGGCGCGGGTTTGTGCCGATCAGCAGCAGCGCATCGGCTTCCTCTATGCCGGCAATCGAGGTGTTGAACGTATAGAAATCGCGCCGCGTCGCATCGGCCGCAGCGCCATCCTGCCGGCAATCCAGGTTCGGCGAGCCGAGTGCCGCAAAAAGCTCTTTGAGGGCGAACATGCTTTCCGCGTCGGCCAAGTTGCCCGCGACCGCGCCGATCCGCGACCCGTCCAGGCCGCGCAGTTTGCCGGCAATAGCGTCGAACGCTTCCGGCCATGTCGCCTTGTGCAGCTTGCCGTCGCGCCGCACCCAGCAGGAATCCAGCCGCCGCCGCTTCAACCCATCGACGGCAAAGCGCGATTTGTCGGCGAGCCACTCCTCGTTCACGTCCTCGTTCAAGCGCGGCAGGATGCGCAGCACTTCCGGGCCGCGCGCGTCGATGCGGATGTTTGCGCCGACGGCATCCAGCACGTCGATGCCATCGGTCTTCTTCAACTCCCACGGCCGCGCCACGAATGCATAGGGCTTGGAGGTCAGCGCGCCGACGGGGCAGATGTCGATCAGGTTGCCGGACAGTTCCGAGGTCAGCGCCTTTTCGACATAGGTGCCGACTTCCATCGTCTCGCCGCGCGCGGTCGCACCGAGTTCCGGCACGCCGGCGATCTCGGTGGCGAAGCGGATGCAGCGCGTGCACTGGATGCAGCGCGTCATCACGGTCTTGACCAGCGGGCCGAGATTCTTGTCCTTTACCGCGCGCTTGTTCTCGGTGTAGCGTGAATGGTCGCTGCCGTAGCCCATCGCCTGATCTTGCAGGTCGCACTCGCCGCCCTGGTCGCAAATCGGGCAATCCAGCGGATGGTTGATCAGTAAAAACTCCATCACCCCGCGCCGCGCCTTCCGCACCATTTCGGTGTCGGTCTTGATCACCATGCCGTCGCCCACCGGCTGCCCGCAGGACGCCACCGGCTTCGGCATTTTCTCGATCTCGACCAGGCACATCCGGCAATTGCCGGCAATCGACAGCCGCTCATGATAACAAAAGCGCGGAATTTCCTTGCCCGCCGCCTCGGCCGCCTGCAGCACGGAAGACCCGTTGGCAATCTCGACCTCAATCCCGTCAACGGTCACTTTTGCCATATTTCTACTCCGCCGCCTGGGCGAGTGCCGCGTGCTGCGGATGATCGAGGGCGCGCTGCTCCACCAGTGGCCGGAACGCCCGCATCAACCCCTGGATTGGCCAAGCCGCGGCATCCCCGAACGCGCAGATCGTGTGCCCCGCAACCTGCGCGCAGACCTGTTCCATCAGCGCAATATCCGCCAAGGAAGCCTTGTTCTGCACAATGCGGTCCATCATCCGCATCATCCAGCCGGTGCCCTCGCGGCACGGCGTACACTGGCCGCAGCTCTCATGTTTGAAGAATTTCGAGAGACGCCAGATCGCCTTGATGATATCGGTCGACTTATCCATCACGATGATCGCGCCCGACCCCAGCCCGCTGCGCGCCGCCGCCAGCGAGTCGAAATCCATCAGCATCGTCTCGCACATATCCTTGTTGAGAATCGGCATGGACGCACCACCCGGGATCACCGCCTGCAAATTATCCCACCCGCCTCGCACGCCGCCGGCATGTTGCTCAAGCAACTCCTTCAGCGGAATGCCAAGTTCCTCCTCGACATTGCAGGGCTTGTTCACATGCCCGGAGATGCAGAAAATTTTGGTCCCGGAATTTTTCGGCCGCCCCAGTGCGGAAAACCACGCC
>CAJCJG010000051.1 GCA_903970625.1 Solirubrobacterales bacterium 70-9
CACCGCCGTGATGCGCTGCCTGCCCGGTGCGCAGATAGTCGAACAGCGCCTCGGCGCTCCAGGCGACCGGCGCCGGCGAGCGGCCGGTCAGCGCGGGCGCGGCCCAGCCATCGGCAAAGCCGCCCGCCAGATGCGCCGCCCCCCCGATCTCGGCGCCGAGCAGGTTGCGGGGGCTGTGGCAGGCGCTGCAATGGCCCAGACCCTCGACCAGATAGGCGCCCCGGTTCCAGTCGGCACTCCGCGCCGCGTCCGACGGCGCCGGGGCGTCGCGCAGGAACAGCGCATTCCAGCCGGCCATCAGCGGGCGCAGACCGTACGGGAAGCGCAGGCGGGTCTGCGGCGCCGGTGTCGCCACCGGGGCCTGCGCCATCAGGTAGGCGTATAGCGCCTCCAAATCCGCCTCCTCGGTCCGCACGAACGAGGTGTAGGGATGGGCGGGATACAGATGATGCCCGTCGCGGCTGACGCCTTCCCGCATCGCCCGCGCGAACGCGGGATACGACCACGCGCCGATGCCGGCCGCCGGGTCGGGCGTGATGTTGGTCGCATAAACGGTGCCGAACGGCGTCGCCAGCGGCCGCCCGCCGGCAAACGCCGCACCGCTGGCCCCGACATGGCAGACATTGCAGGCGCCGACGGCTGCCGCGAGCCGCCCGCGCGCAATCGTCTCCGCCGAGAACATCGTGGCGGCCGGCCGCGCCACCGGTGGAATCGGCGCGCGCCAGGGCATCGCGACGGCTCCGACCGCGATCCCCCCGGCAAAAGCGCCCGCCAGCGACCAGCCGGCCCAGCGCCAGCCGCGCTTTCGCGGGGCAGGGGCATCGGGTCGCGGCGGCGGCAGCGGATTGAGCGCCGCGCGCACCCGCTCGGCCGTCAGGGGCAATTCGCGGAACCGCACCCCGGTCGCGTCGAACACCGCATTGGTAATCGCCGCGGCACTCGGCACCGAGGCCGATTCGCCCGCGCCGAGCGGCGGCTCCTCCGGGCGGGACAGCATCAGCACGTCGATGTCCGGCAATTCCGGAAAGGTCAGGATCGGGTAGCCGCCCCATTCCCGGCTGGTCACTTCGGTCGCGGAGAACCCGACGCTCTCTTTCAGCACGCGGCTGGTGGACTGGATGACGTTGCCGTGGATCTGATGGCGCACGCCGTCCGGGTTGATCAGCAGCCCGGCGTCCTGGCCGCACACGACGCGGGTGACGGCGATCTCGCCCGTGGTACGGTTGACGGCCACATCGGCCACCCAGGCGGCCCACGCCGCTGCCTTGCCGGGAAACGGACCATGGATATAGACGGCATAGGCGAAGCCGCGCCCATACAGGATATCGCCCGCTCCCCCGAGGCTGCCGGGCGCGGTGTGCGCCACCCACCCCGCCTTCGCCGCCACCGCCCGCACCAGATCGGCGGCGCGCGGGTCGGGCAAATAGCGCAGCCGGTATTCGATCGGGTCCACGCCGGCGGCGGTGGCCAGTTCGTCGATGAACGACTCGTGGGCAAAACTGTTCGGCAGCGCCGAGACGCCACGCAGCCACGACGCCCGTGCGATCGGCGGCATGTCGTGGACCGTCACGCGGGCGTTGCCGTAGAGGTAGGGAGGAATCGCCGTGCGGTCGCCCATGTGGGAGATCGCGGCGACGGGCGGGATCGCGCCGGTCAGCAGCAGCGCCAGCGTGGGCGCGGCGTTGGAGGGATAGCGCGTCGCGAAATCGTACGCCGCCGGCCCGCCTTCCAGGTCCAGGCCGCCGCGCACGTCCATCACTTGCGCCGCCCCCTTCGGCTCCCACGCATGCTCCTGCAAGCGCGTCAGTTGCACCCGCACCGGCGCCCCCACGGCGCGGGACAGCAGGGCGGCGTCGGCCGACACGTCGTCGGCGCAGTTGCGCCCGTAGCAGCCCGCCGCCTCGAACCGCTCGACGACGATCCGCTCCTCCGGCATGTCGAGCAGCCGCGCCAGATCGGCCCGCAGCGGTAGCGGGTTCTGCGTGCCGGACCAGACGGTCAGGCCGTCGCCGCGCCAGTCGGCGACCGCGCAGGAGGGGCCGATGGAGCCGTGCATCTGGTATGGCCACACATACGACCGCTGCATCGGCAGCACGGCACCGGCGAGCGCCTGTTCCACATCCCCCCGGTCCAGCAGGCGGCGCGGCGTGGCGGGGTTGGCGCGGATGGCCGCCTCCGGCGCGTTCAGATCGGGGATCGGCGGCGGCGGCTTCCACCGCACGACCAGACGCTCGGCCGCCTCGGCGGCCTGTTCCTCGCGCTCCGCCACGACGCCCACGAAGTCGCCGATGACGACAACGCTGACGATCCCCGGCAGCCCCGCGACGGAGGCTTCCTCGACCGCGATCAGGCTGGTGCCGACATGGGCGCCGCTGTCGAACCCGGCGTAGGGCGGCCGCACCACGCGCCCGTGCAGCATCCCCGGCACGCGGACATCGTGAACGTAGGTCCAGGCGCCGGTGGCCTTGGCGGGAATATCGACGCGGGGTTGGGAGGTGCCGACGACTCGGTATTGCGACGGCGGCTTCAGCGGCGCGTCCGGGTCCAGCGTCAGCCGGACATGCCGCCCGGCCACGAAATCCGCCAGATCGGCCGTCCCCGCGCCGTCCGCGTCGCGGAACACGCCGTCTGCCAGCGTCACCCGCTCGGCCGCCGTGTTGAACCGCCGCGCCGCCTCGGCCAGCAGATACGCGCGCGCCGTCGCCGCCGCCCGGCGCAGCGGCACCGATGTCACCTGGATCGTCTCGCTGGCGATGGTGGCCCCCTGGTCGGGCGCGACGGAGGTGGTGCCGAGCACCAGGCCGACGCGGCCGAACGGCACGTCCAGTTCCTCGGCGACGATTTGCGCCAGGGCGGTACGGATGCCGGTGCCGAGATCGACATGGCCGTTGAATGCCGTCACCGTGCCGGACCCGTCGATAGCCAGGAACAATTCGCCGTCCGGATGGCGCGCGGTGGCGGCCGACAGCACCAGGAGAATCGAAGGCGTGGCCAAATACTCCGCCAGCGTGGCGGCCGTGCGTTCGGTCATGCAGTCAGCTCCCGCGCGGCACGGCGGACGGCGGCAAGGATTTCGACATGCGTGCCGCACCGGCAGAGATGATGGCGCAGTGCGGCGCGGATTTGCGCCTCGCTGGGCTGCGGGATGCGGGCCAGCAGTGCCGTGGTCGCGACGATCATGCCGTTCATGCAGTAGCCGCACTGGGCGGCACTTTCCGCGATGAACGCCGCTTGCACAGGATGCGGATGCGCGGCGGTCCCGAGACCCTCCAGCGTCGTGACGGGGCGGCCCACGACGGCCGACACCGGAATCGTGCAGGCGCGCACGGCGCGGCCCCCGATCAGCACCGCGCAGGCACCGCATTCGCCGAGGCCGCAGCCATATTTTGGGCCGTTGAGGCACAGATCGTTGCGCAGGACGTAGAGCAGCGGCGTTCGGGGCGCGGCATGGACGGCATGCTCCTGCCCGTTCACCGTGATGCGAATGGCGGCTGTCATGTCCGGATGCGGATCGCCGCCGTCGGGGGTTGGCCGATGCGCCGCCCCGGCCCAACCGGCCGGAGCGGCGCATAGGCCCAGCCTACTTCTTCCACCAGCCCCGCTTGCGCTCCGTCACCGGAAGCTCGTCCTGGCCGATCACCAGCGGCTTGATCGCGGCGCCGACGATGGGTTCGGCCGACGCCTCCGGCGGGGGGGCGGGCGGCGGCTCCGCCACCGGTGGCGGCTCCGGCTCAGGCTCCTCCACGGGCGGCGGTGGTGCCTCCGGCGTGGGTGCCGGCTCGTGGGCCGCCACCGTCGGTTGCGGGTCCGGCTCGGGTGCCGGCGGCTGGGCAACTATCTCCGCTGCCGGGACCGTGACGGGCTGGGCAACCGGCGGCGGGGCGGCCACCGGCGCTGCGGCGGCGGTTTCCACCTGATCCATGATGTCGAAGATATCGAAGGGCGCGCTGCCGAACGGGTCGGCCGGTGTCGGCCCAGTGTACACCATTGGCGTGTAAGCCGGCGCGGTATAGGCCGGCGCGACTTCCGGCGGCGGCGGGGCGGCGGACTCCTCCGCCTCGCTCTCCCCCTCGCCACGACGCCGCCGGCGGCCACCGCGCCGGCCGCGCCTGCGGGGTTTCGGCAGCCCGTTCTCGTCCAGTTCGGCAGCATCCAGCGAGGGCTGCTCCGCCGCCGCCGGATCGACCGGTTCGGCCGGCAGAG
>CAJCJG010000052.1 GCA_903970625.1 Solirubrobacterales bacterium 70-9
GCCGGCTTGGTGGCGGCTGCCTTGGTGGGGGGCGGAGGGGTCCAGAACCAGTTTGCCGTCCCGGATCAAGGCGGCGAGGTGGGCAAGATTTTCGGCAATCTCCCTGATCCAGGCGGCGATGAACGCCATCAGCGGCGCCAGGAGCCACCCAAGGTTGTCGCACGCATCCGCACCCTGGCTGAGCCGGAGGCTCAACTCGGTGAGAAGTTCGTCTGGGGAGCGGGGTGCGGGACTGTTCACATCGTCATGTTAATATGAATGACGTTATATGGGCAAGGAAAAAATGCCGCCTCCCCAAGCGGGTGTGGCGGGTAGGCAACGAGGCTGGGTCCGTCCGGAGCGTCTCACAGCCCCCAACGCAACCCCGCCGTGTGTACCGGTGCGTCCCACAATCGCAGCATCTCGCCATCCAGGCGGGTGACGGTGATGGAGCATCCTGCCATGTCCAGCGAGGTCACGTAGTTGCCGACCAGCGAGCGGGCGACAGTCACGCCGCGCCCGGTCAGCACGCGACGGGCCGCATGGTACATCAGATACAACTCCATCGCCGGCGTGGCACCAAAACCGTTGACCAGCAGCAAAACATCGTTCGCCGTGTCGGTTCCGAAATCCGCCAGGATGGCCGCGACCATCTCGTTGGCCAGCGCGTCGGCGCTTGTCAGCTTCTCGCGCCGGCGGCCCGGCTCGCCGTGAATACCGACGCCGACTTCGATCTCGTCGTCGGCGATGGAAAATGTCGGGCGGCCGGCGGCGGGCACGGTACAACTGGTCAGCGCCACGCCCATCGAGCGCGTGGCCAGATTGGTCCGGGCGCCGAGTGCGGCCAACGCCGGCAGATCGGTGCCCCGTTCGGCGGCGGCACCGACGATCTTCTCGACGATCATCGTGCCCGCCACGCCGCGCCGCCCGGTCGAATAGGTCGAAGTCTCCACCGCCACGTCGTCGTCGGTGACGATGATGGCGACATCGCGGCCGGACATTTCCCGGCCCATCTCGAAATTCATGATGTCGCCTTCGTAGTTCTTGACGATGAACAGAACGCCGGCGCCGGTATCGACGGCCTCCGCCGCTTCCGCCATCTGGTCGGGCGTCGGCGCGGTAAACACCTGCCCGGGGCAGGCCGCGTCCAGCATGCCGACGCCGACAAACCCCGCGTGCAACGGCTCGTGGCCGCTGCCGCCGCCGGAGATCAGCCCGACTTTTCCCGGGTTTAGCGTTCGGCGGCGGACGAATTTGCGCTCCTCGCCCAGCACCACGATGTCCCCATGCGCGGCGGCGAAGCCGTCGAGGCTTTCGGCCAGCAGCGTGTCCGTCGAATTGATAAATTTTTTCATGGACGTCCCCCGTTTTCACTCGTAGCGCGCAATGGCGGTCTTCACCGCCGCCACCGTGTTCGGCGCCATCGAAAGGCTGGTGAGCCCGGCCTTCAGCAGCGCCGGGACGATGGCGGGGTCGCCCGCCGCGTCGCCGCACAGGCTGACCTCGCGCCCGATGCGCTCGCCATGCGCCGCCACCTCGGCGATCAGCCGCAGCACGGCCGGATTGCGCACGTCGGCGAGGGCCGCGACCGCGTCGATGTCGCGCGCACTGGCCGTCACGTACTGCGTCAGGTCGTTGGACCCGATGGAGAAAAACGCGGCTTCGAACCGCTCGATCGCCAGCGCCGCCGCCGGCACCTCGACCATCATGCCCAGCGCCGGCCGCGCCGCCGGCACCCCGCGCCCAGCCAGGTCCGACAGCGCCGCGTCGAGCAGCGCCCGCACTGCCTCCAACTCCTCCGGCACCGTGACCATCGGCACCATGATTTTCAGCGTGCCATGCACGGCCGCCCGCGCGAGTGCCCGCAACTGGACAGCCAGCACCTCCGGCCGCGCCAGCGACAGCCGCACGCCGCGCACACCCAGGAACGGATTGGATTCCCCGTCCACCGTCAGTCCGGCAATCGGCTTGTCGCCCCCCGCATCCAGCGTCCGGATCGTCACCGGCCGGCCGTCCGCCCAAACAACGATGCGGCGATAGACCTCGTATTGCGTGCCCTCGTCCGGCAGGCCGCCGCCGGCGGGAAACAGCAATTCGGTGCGGGTCAGCCCGATCCCGTCGCACAGCGCGGGGTCCAGCCCCTCCAGATCCGAAGGGTCGGCGACGTTGATCTGCACCAGAATGCGCTGCCCGCCGGCGGTCGCGGCCGGCCGGTGCAGCAGCCCGGCTGCCGCCCGCCCCGCCTCCAGCGCCTCGGCCGAGAGGGTTGCGAGCATGGTCTCGTCGTCGGCCCCGGGACTCAGCCACAAGCGCCCGGTCGCACCATCCAAAGCCGCCCGCGCGTGGCCATCCGCGTCGATGGCGCCCAGGCCGACCACCATCGGCACCCCGCGCGCCCGGGCCAGCATGGCGACGTGGCTGGCCTTGCTGCCGGCTGCCAGTGCAATGCCGCCGCCACGCCAGTCGGCCGCCAGGAACCGGCTCGGCGTTAGGTCATGGGCCAGAACTACGGCGCCCGGCGGGAAAGTATCGTCGTCCGTTGTGCCCAGCAGACGGCGCAACACACGTTCGCCGAGGTCGCGCAAATCGGCTGCGCGGGCGCGGAAATAGGCGTCTTCGGCCGCTTCGTACTCCGCGACCTGCACCGCCATCGTCTCCGCCCACGCGGCATCGGCGGCGGTGCCGGCGGCGATGGCGGACAGCGCGGGATCGCGCAGCGCGTCGTCCTCCAGCATCGCGATTTGGAATTCCAGAATATCGGCGGCATCCCCGCCCGCCTGTTCCGCCAGCGCCGCGAGGTCGGCGACGGCGGCTTCGATGGCATCGGTCAGCGCCGCCCGCTCCTGCTCCGCCGTCCCTGCCGCGCGCTCGACCGACCGGCCTTGCGCCAGCCGCACCAGCGGGCCGATGGCGATGCCGGGGGCGGCCGGTTGGCCGTCGAAAACGCTAGACATGGGTCTCGTCGAAATCGCGCCGCACCAGTGCCGCCAGTGCCGCCAGCGCCTCCGCGCCCTGCGCGCCGCCGGCCCGGATGTGCAGAAACGCGCCGCGCCCGGCCTTCAACGCCATGATCTTGACCACGCTTTTGGCGTCGATCCACGGCCCGCCCTCCGCCAACGCCACCTGGACGGTCGCATCGGCAAAGGTTTTCGCCAGTTTGGTCAGTTTTACCGCCGGGCGCGCGTGCAGGCCGGTCGGGTTGGTGATTTCGACGGAGGCGGCATGTTCGCTCACGGCGACAATTCCTCCGCCGTCGCCCGCACCACGGCCAGCGGCGAGCCGCCGGACGCCTCGGTGGCGGCCACGACCGCGCCCTCCACCACCGGCGCGTTGCACACCACGACACGATCCCGCCGCTCCTCCGGCAGCAGTTCGATGGCCATGTCCGAGTTGGTCTCGGCGCCGCCGAGATCGACCAGGATCGCCACCCCGGCCTCCGACCACGCGCGGTCGATGGCGTCCAGAATATCCTGCACCTGCGTGCCCAGCCCGCCATCCGCGTTGCCGCCGCACCACGCGAGCGGCACCTCCTCGCCCACCATCTGCCGCACCATGTCCGCCGCCCCCTTGGCCACATCCGGCGAGTGGGAGACGATGACGATGCCGACATTGCTCATGCGGCCCCCAGCGTGTCGCAAATGGCGCGCAGGATCAGGGCGGTGGAGCGCGCGCCGGGGTCGATATGGCCAATGCTGCGGTCGCCGAGGAACGAGGCACGGCCGCGCACGGCGCGCATCGGTTTGGTGGCCGCCGCCGCCGCATCCGCCAAGGCCGGCAGACCACGCGGATCGGCGCCGTCGCGCAGGGCCGCCAGGACCGGCGCGATCACGTCCAGCATCGTTTTGGCGCCGACATCGGATTTACCGCGCATCTTGACGGCCCCGAACGCGGCGGCCAGCGCCTCCGTGGCGTCAGCCAGGGTCGGTTCGTCAGGGATGGATTTGCCCAGTTGCATGAACAGGGTGCCGTACAGCGGGCCGGAGGCGCCGCCGACTTTCATCACCAGCGTCATGCCGACTGCATGCAGCGCCTTCGGCAGCGATTGGGCCGCGATCTTGTCGCGGTCGGCCAGCACCGCCTCGAACCCCCGCCGCATGTTCAGGCCGTGGTCGCCGTCGCCGATGGCTTGGTCGAGCTCGGTCAGGTCCTCGGCATGGGCGATGACGGTTTCCGCCACCGTCTGGATCAGCCGCTTACGCAGTGCCTCGTCGATGTGCAATTTGGCCGCTCCCCTTCCGTCATCTCGCGTGACGGCTGGGACGCAGCGTTGCCGATGTTGTGGCGGTTGGGCAAGTGGCGCGGTAGGGTCGGCATCGGCGCACGGGCGCCGCCGGAGATGGGACGATGGAACGGATCGTGACGCTGCACATCGAACGGCTGCCGGAGGGGGTCTATCTGGCGACCTCGGACGATATCCAAGGTCTGGTCGCGCAAGGACGCACCATTCAGGAAACGGTGGAGATCGCCCGCGATGTGGCCCAGCGGCTGCTGGAGTTGCAGGGCGACGCCGCAGTCACCGGCACGGCCGCAGTACCGCAGGAGAATTTCGACTACCCAATGATCGTCAACGGTTGAGATAGCGGCTGATGGGGCGGTTGGCCGGCTTCCGCTACCGCGACATCGTTCAAAAGCTAAAAAAGTTCGGCTTTGAGTTCGAACGCCACGCAGCTGGCTCGCACGAAATCTGGGCCAACCAGAAAAGCGGCAGGTTTACCACTATTCCAAACCACCCTGGCGACATGCCCGAGGGCACTTTGCGGGCGATCCTGAAGCAAGCCGGCGTTACGCCGGACGAATTTCTCGCCAGCTAACCCGCTACGCCACCCGCGCCCGGCGCCGCATCGCGAGCGCCAGCACCGTCACCCCCACCACGATGCCGAGCGAGAACAGTGTCGTCAGCGTGCCCAGGGCATACAGCACCGGGGTTGTCGCGTTGGTGGTCATGGCGAAAATTTCGAGCGGCAGAGTATTGTCCGACCCTGCGGTCAGTAGCGTGCGGGCAAATTCGTCGTAGGACAGCGAGAAGCCGAACAGGCCCACGCCGACGAGACTCGGGGCAATCAGCGGCAACACGACGAAGCGGAGCGACTGCCACGGCGACGCGCCGAGGTCTCGCGCGGCTTCTTCCAGCCGATGGTCGAAGCGGTTGAATACGGCAAACATGATCAGCACGCCGAATGGCAGGGTCCAGGTCAAATGCGCGCCGAGCGCGGAGGTGTACCACGAAGGTTGGATGTCGGCCTCGTTGAACATCAGGCCGATACCGAGACTGATCAGGATCGAAGGAACGATCAAGCTAGAGATCGTCAAGTAGAACAACACCGTGGCGCCGAAGAATTTTCGGCGAAATGCCAAACCCGCAGACAGCGAGATCAGCACCGTCAGTCCCATCACGACCAGTGCCAGCGACAGCGAACGCGTCAACGAGCCGCCGAAATCGCCGACCATCTGCGCCTCGAACAGATTGGCGAACCAGCGCATCGAGACGCCCCGCATAGGGAACGTCAGACCGCCGTCCGGTCCCTGGAACGACAAGATCATGATGGTCGAGGTAGGCCCATACAGGAAGATCACGAAGAGGCCAAAAAACGCCAGCAACGCCCAGTGGCGGGGACCGGACTTCTCCATCACAGTTCCTTACGAATGTCGATCACGCGCAGGATGGACCCGACCATCAGCAGCACCGTCAACAGCAGCACCACCGCCTGCGCCGACGCTTCCGGATATTGCAGCAGGCTCATCGCGTTCTTGATGATCAGCCCGACCGACGCGCTCTGGCCGCCGCTCATCATCTGAACGGTGATGAAATCGCCCATGACCAGCGTGACGACGAAGATCGTGCCGATGGAAATGCCGGGCAATGACAGCGGGATGATGACGTGGCGCATGACCTCGATCGGGCCGGCGCCGGCGTCGCGCGCCGCTTCGACAAGCGCGCGGTCGATGCGCATCATCGTGTTGAAGATCGGCACCACCATGAACAGCGTATAAAGATGCACAAACGCGAGGCAGACCGCGAACGGCGAATACAGCAGAAATTCCAGCGGATGATCCGTGATGCCCAGATCCATCAAGAACTGGTTGGCAAGGCCATTGCGGCCAAGAAAAGGAATCCAGGAAATCATGCGGATCACGTTACTGGTCAGGAACGGGATCGCGCAGACCTGGAACAGCACCATCTGCCACAGCGACGACCGGATATGGAATGCCAGCACATAGGCGACGGTGAAGCCGATCCCTAGGGTCAGTGCCCAGACGATCACGGCATAGCGGATGGTCTGCAAATAGGTGTTCCACGTCACCCATTCGCCGAGCGCGTCGCGATAATTGTCCCAGATGAAGGAGGGGACCATGCCCGTGGCCTGATCGTCCCAGAAACTGGCGACGACGATCATGCAAATCGGAATGGCGAGAAAGATCGCAAGCACGATCCACAGTGGTAGCGACTGCAAATACGGCATGATGGCCGCAAGCGCCGGGCTTTCCGTCCGCCCGGTCACGACGGCCCCTTTCGGGGCCGCCGTGGTCACATCCGGAATGGCGATATCAGGCGGCAATGAACTCGTTCCACTTTTGGATCATGTACTTGTCTTCGTCCATCACCGAGTTCCAGCACGCGACGTGGCCCATGCGCTCGTAGAAGCTGCCGCCGTCACGCACCGAACCGGCCTTCTCCATCAGCTTGCCGAACGGGTTCATGATGTCCTTTTCGGCCGGCTTGCCTTCCATCCAGAACGCCCACTCATACGGCTCCATATGCGCCTTGGCCGTTTCCAGCACCGCCGAGTAGTAGCCTTGCCGGTTCAGCAGCGCACCGACCCAGCCAGACGTGTACCAGTTGATGTATTCGTAGGCGGCATCCAGTTCGATGCCTTTCAGGTGCTTGGCGAGTCCAAGGCCGCCGCCCCACGAACGATAGCCTTCTTTCAGCGGCTGGTAGGTACAGGCCACGCCCTTGGATCGCACGGCGGCCACCGCCGGAGACCACATCGACTGGATGATCACTTCGCCCGAGACCATCAGGTTGACGCTCTCGTCGAAGCTTTTCCAGAACGAGCGGAACTGGCCCTGCTTCTTCAGGTCGATCAGCGTTGCGATGGTCTTGTCGATCTCGGCCTTGGTCATGTTGCCCTTGTCGGCGTACTTGATGACGCCGAGGGACTCGTTGACCATAGCGGCATCCATGATGCCGATGGACGGGATGTTCAGGATCGACGCCTTGCCCTTGAACGCGGGGTCGGCGAGGTCCTTCCAGTTGGTGATCGGCCGGCCGACCAGATCCGGGCGGATGCCCAGCGTATCGGCGTTATAGATTGTCGGCATCATCGTGAACCATTCGGTCGGCTTCTTGGAGAACTTCAAGCTCTCCTTGCCCTCGACGAACCCGACAGTATGGGGCGCGGTGCCCTGCGCGATCACGCTGTCCGGCGTCAACTTACCGGTGGTGAAAATGGGCACGACCTTGTCGAAATACTTCAGCTTCTTGGTGTCCATCGGCTGCATCACGCCGCGTGGAAACACCTTTTTGCAGATCCAGTATTCGATGTCGGCAATGTCGTAGCTGTTCGGCTGCGTCACGGCGCGCTGAGTCGTCGAATCCGAATCCAGCGCGGTCAGTTGCAGCGTGAAGCCGAGATCTTCCTTGCACTTGTCCGCGATCACCTGCAAGTCCGACACGCCGGTGCCGAACTGCTTCAGCGTCACGTTCTTGATGTTCTGCGCCCAGATCGTCGGAAAGCCGGTGACGGCCCCCGACCCGATCGCGACGCCGCCAGCGGCCGCTGCCGCCTTCAACACGCCCCGGCGGGTCACGCCCTTCTCGATCGTCATCGTATTCTCAACCCCATGTTTGTTGTCAGTTTGCCAGCACATGCACATCGTCCGCCTGGAACCCGGCGACGACGCTGTCGCCCAGTGCCACGGGGTGCGCATAGAAATCCGTCTCGGACAGCATCAGGCTGTGGTCGGCGCCACCGACGTCCATCAGGCCGACACGGACGAACGATCCATTATACTCCACCGCCGTCACTTTGGCATTCAGTCGATTCGGCAAGTCGTCGGTCGGCATCAACCGCATCCGGTCGCTGCGCACCGCGATCCGAACGGTCGAGGCGGCGGCCGGCAGCTTCTCGTTGACATGGATCGCATTGCCGTCGGCCAACGACACCGTACCGGCGGCCGAAACCTTGCCCTCCAGAATATTATGTCCGCCCATGAAGCGGGCGACGAACGGGGTGTTCGGGTTGTCGAACACATGGCGCGGGCTGTCGCTTTGCAGGATCAGGCCACGCTCCATCACGACAACAAGATCGGCCAGCGCCATCGCCTCGTCCTGCGCGTGGGTCACATGAATGAAGGTGATGCCCAGTTCGCGTTGCAGGCGCTTCAGTTCCTCGCGCATCTTGCCGCGCAGGAATGGATCCAGCGCCGACAGCGGCTCGTCGAGCAGCAGAGTCGACGGGTTGGTGATCAGCGCGCGGGCCAGCGCCACGCGCTGTTGCTGGCCGCCGGAAAGCTGGGCGGGCTTACGCTCGGCCATTTCCGGCAGATGCACCCGCTCCAGCATCTCCTTCGCCTTGGCTCGCCGCTCGTCCTTGCCGACGCCGCGCATCCGAAGGCTGAAGGCGACATTGTCGAGGCAGGTCAAATGCGGGAACAACGCGTAGCTCTGGAACATCATCGCCGTGCCGCGCTGGACAGGCGGCAAGTCCGTGACGTTGCGGCCGTTGATCAGGATATCGCCGGAGCTGGCCTTCTCGTGCCCCGCGATCATCCGCAAGGTCGAGGTTTTGCCGCATCCAGACGGACCGATCAGGCAGCAATAGCTGCCGGCCGGGATGCGCAGATTGATCTCATCGACAGCTTTGACGTTGCCGTATTTCTTCGTGACGTTGATCAGTTCCACCCCAGCTTCGGGCATCCCACTTCCTTTTCCGGCGGCACAACCTCGCCTTTGGTTCAGCAAGCCGCGTGCCATCGAATAACCGCTGCGCGGACGCCGGGGGCCGACACCGTTTGCCTAAAGATGCGCCACATCATGATGCTCTGGCGGGCGCGCGGAGCGGCGGCCGGCTGCCCAAAAACCGATCAGGCCGCCGCTGTCAGCAACGGGCCGCGCGTTTCGATGAACTCGCGCACCATGTCCGCGAAGGCATCGGCGTCCGCCTCGGTCAGCGGCAGCGACAGCGCCATCATGCCGCGTTTCGCCAGCCAAAATCCAGCGCGAACGGCGTCGAAGAAGAACAGATCGCGGGCGGTCGCGTTGCCGGCGGCGGCCTCCGCTGGCGTGCGGGGCGGTGTCGTCAGCATGTGGACCGCCAGCAACGAGCCGACGCCGCTGAAGCAGATCGGCACCCGAGCCGCCTCGGCCAGCCCATTCAGCCGCGCACGCAGCCGGTTGCCGTAGGCACTGAGCGGGCGCGTCGCCTCGGCCGGATACACCTCGGTCAGCGCCGCGATGCCGGCGGCCATGGTGAGCACATTGTTGTTGAACGTGCCCGCGTGCGGCAGGGCGCCGGGGAGGCTGGGGTCGAAGCGGTCCAGCAAATCCGGCCGCCCGCCGAAGGCGCCGAACGACATACCGCCGCCGACATATTTGCCCAGCGTCATCAGGTCCGGCACCACCCCCATCTCCGCTCCCAGCCCGTGCGGCGCGAGGCGGGAGGTCATCACCTCGTCGAGAATCAGCAAGATGCCGTTCTCGGTCGTCGCCGCCCGCAGCGCGCGCAGAAATTCATGGTCGGCCGGGATGCAGCCGCCTCCTCCCAGCATCGGCTCCAGGATCACGGCGGCGAGGTCGGCGGCGTTTTCGGCGATCAGTGTGAGTGTGGCCGCCGTGTCGTTGTAGGGCGCGACCACGTAGTCGAACGGCACGTTGATCGTGGCGCCGCCGCCAAAGACGAACACGCTGCCGTGGTAGCCGCCGGCAAACACCATGATTTTCGACCGGCCGGTGGCAGCGACCGCGAGGCTCAGCGCCAGCAAATTGGCTTCGGTGCCGGAGTTCGTGAAACGCAGCCGCTGCATCGCCGGGAAGCGCGCCCGCACCAGTTCGGCAAAGCGCGGCTCGTAGGTATTGTGGCCGCCGAGGCTGATGCCACCCTCCAAAGCCGCCACCACCGCGCGCCGGATCGCCGGGTGCGAGTGGCCCGCCACCCCCGCCGTGAACTCCCCCAGCAGGTCGGTGTATTCGTGCCCATCCACGTCCCACAGCCGCGCCCCCTCGCCGCGCGCGAAGCCCAATGGAAACGGGTCGGCATACAGCACCGTCCGGGTGTTACCGCCAGGCATGGTTTCGGCCGCGCGGCGGTGCAACGCGAGGCTGGCGGGGTTGCGCTGCGTATAATCGCGCTTGGCATCGTCCAGTGCCGATTCCAGCGTGGCGTTGCGCGTCATTGACAGTCCCTACATGCCAGTACCAACACATGCCAGCGCGGGTGTGGTCGCGCGTCAACCGCGCCCGCACGCAAATGTGGTTGCGCGGCACCAGAACCCGCGCCAGCGTCGGACGATCCGGGGGGCGAGTCGATGTTCGGAAGCTACAGGCTGTTGATGGCCGTCGGGGTCATCGTTGCCCACATGGGGGTGTCGGTATACGGCATTCACACGGGGATCGTCGCCGTCGTGTGCTTCTTCATGGTGTCCGGCTATGCGATGTCCGGCATGATTGCGCACTCCTTCCCCCGGCCCACGCGCGACGCGCTGGCGTTCTATGCCGACCGGTTTCTGCGCCTGGGGCCGCAATATTACGCTTACACCGCCATCTGCGCGTTCACGGTGCTCGTGCTCGGGTGGCGCGAGACGACGGCGCAGTCAGGTTCGCCGGACGTGATCAACATCGTTGCGAATTTGACCATCCTGCCAATGACCTTCTGGATGTACAGCAAGTCGATCGGGACATTTCTGCTGAACATGCCGACATGGTCATTGGGACTGGAAGCTTGCTTCTATGTCGTCTTGCCGTGGTTGGTGTGGCGCCGAAGCGCAATTTGGCTCGCGGCACTCGCCGGCGCAGTGACTTGGACGCTGTCGACGCAAGGTGTGATCAACCCCGACTACTTTGCCTACCGCCTGTTGCCGGGAACGCTTGTGTTCTTTCTCGTCGGGGTTGCCGTGCAGCGCCGCGATTGGTGGTTGTTCGGCGCGTTGGCGGGATTTTTTGTTGCCAGCGCCGTCTGCCTCGCGCTCCAGCACAAAATAGGGCTTCAGTTCAACGTGCATCTTCTGGTGGGCGCGGCAGTCGGATGCCTGACCATCCCCCTCCTGGCGCAATTCCGGCGCCGGAGGTTCGACGATTTGCTCGGGTCGGTGTCCTACGGCACCTATCTGGCCCATTGGATTTTCGTGACGGCGCTGAAGGCGCACTACGGGCAGACGTGGGCGATTGCCACCGCGGTCGTCGGCGCAATCGCAAGCGGCTCGATCACCTATGGTCTGATCGAGGCGCCGACGGTTCGTTACAGGCGTGCCTTGCGGCTCCGCAACGGCGAGCCTGATGCCGACGCAGCACCTTGGCGGGTAGCCCGTACCCGCGCGGTTGTGTAGATCACAGGCTTGCCGGCAGTGGCAGAACTTGGCCAATGGGAACGGACAATGGGAACGAACGGAAAAATCGCGTTGGTGACAGGCGCCGGCAGCGGCGTCGGCCGGGCGGCGGCGTTGGCCCTGCTGGCCGAGGGATTCTCGGTGGCGCTGGCCGGACGGCGAGCCGACGCGCTGGCGGAGACAGCTTCTTTGGCCGGGGCGCAGAGCGCGCAGGCGCATCCGATCACCGCCGACGTCACCAATCCGGAGTCCGTGGCGGCGCTGTTTGCCGCGATTAAGGACAAATACGGGCGGCTGGACGTGCTGTTCAACAATGCCGGCGCCAGCGCGCCATCGACCAATTTCGGCGACGTGACGTGGGAGCAGTGGCGCGCGGTGGTCGATGTGAACCTGAACGGCGCGTTTCTGGTGGCCAACGCCGCCTACAAGCTGATGCGCGACCAGACGCCGCAGGGCGGGCGGATCATCAACAACGGCTCGATCAGCGCGCACACGCCGCGATTCGGCTCGGCGCCGTACACTGCGTCCAAGCACGCCATCACCGGGCTGACGAAGGCCATCGCGCTGGACGGGCGGCCGCATGAGATCGCATGCGGCCAGATCGACATCGGCAACGCGGCCTCGCCGATGACGGCGCGCATGAGCGGCGGCGTCCCGCAGGCAGACGGCACGCTGAAGCCGGAGCCGACGATGGACGTGGCCAATGTCGGCCGCACCATCGTGTACATGGCCGGCTTGCAGCCGGACGCGAACGCGCTGTTCGTGACCGTGATGGCGACGAAAATGCCGTTCGTCGGGCGCGGCTAGACGGGTCGTAGCTCCGGAATCGCGACCCATAGGCGGGTGCCGAGCTTGCGGATCGGCTCCAGTTCGGCCGCGATCTCGTCGGCGAGGTTCCAGGGCAGAATCACCACGTTCTCCGGCCGCTCGCGCAGGAGCGTGTCGGTCGGCAGGATGGGGATGTGGCACCCGGGCACCAGCTTGAATTGCTTGGCCGGGTTGCGATCGACGACGAACGGCATGTCGGCCTCCGACACGCGACAGGTGTTGAGCAGGGTGCTGGCCTTGGCGGCGGCGCCGTAGCCGGCGACGCGACGTTTGGCGCGGCGCTCGGCCGCCAGAAACTCCCGGAACACGCGCTGCACCTGGGCCACGCGCGGGCCGAAGCCGGCATAGCCCTCCGGCCGATCCAGCCGCGCGCCGCGTTCGGCCGCGCGCGCGTCCTCGACGGCCGGCTGCTCCGCGAACGCGGCCGTGGTGTGGCAGGCAAACACCCGCAGCGAGCCGCCATGGGTCGGCAGTTGCTCGACATCGAACACGCGCAGGCCGACCGCGAGCAGCAGCCGCTCGACCACCAGCAGCGTGAGATAGGAATAATGTTCATGGTAGATGGTGTCGAACTGAACATGCTCGAACAGCCGCATCAGGTGCGGAAACTCGAACGTGGCGACGCCGCTGTGGCCGAGCACGGCGGCCACGCCGGCGATGAAGCCGGCCACGTCCGGCACGTGCGCCAGGACATTGTTGGCGACCAGCAGGTCGGCGCGGAGCCCGCGCTGGGCGAAGCCGCGCGCGGTGGCGGCGCTGAAGAACGTCACTTCGGTCGGCACGCCGCGATTGCGCGCGACGGCGGCGATGTTGGCCGCCGGCTCGATGCCCAGCACAGGCACGCCGGCGCCGACGAAATGTTGCAGCAAATAGCCGTCGTTGGAGGCGATTTCGACCACCAGCGAGCCTTCGTGCAGGCCGAAGCGGCGGATCACCATGTCCGCGTACCGGCGCGCGTGCTCGACCCAACTCGACGAGTAGGAGGACAGATAGACGTAATTGTTAAACATCCCGTCGGCCGGCACCACCGTGTCCAGTTGCGCCAACAGGCAGACATCGCAGACTCGCATATGCAGGTTCCAGGCGCGGTCCACCCCCAACAGCGCCTGCGCCGGGGTGACGAAGCCGTTGGCCAGCGGCGTGGCGCCGAGATCGACCACACTGCGCGTCAGGGCGGCGCCGCAGACACGGCAGCAGGGCACATGCTGCGCCTGCGGGCGCAGCTGGCGGGCGCGGGTCAGCGCAATGGCGTTCATCGTGGCGCCGGTGCCGGGGGCGCACGGCTGATCCAGGGAGACATCGGAGGCGGTAGGGCTGTTCACTGGTTCCAGACCTTCCATGGCGCGCGGCCCGATTGCCACAGCGCCTCCAACTGCGTGCGGTCGCGCAAGGTATCCATCGCGTGCCAGAAGCCGGTGTGGCGAAAGGCGAACAACTCGCCATCGCGCGCGAGGCCTTCCAGCGGCGCGGTCTCCCAGGGCGTGTCGTCACCGTCAATGCGGCCGAGCACGCCCGGTTGCAGCACGAAGAAGCCTCCGTTGATGAAGGCGTTGTCGCCGGGCGGCTTCTCGGTGAAATTCTCGACGCGGTCCCCGGCCAGCGACAGCGCGCCGTAGCGGCCGGGCGGCACCACGGCCGTCACCGTCGCCAGACGCCCGTGGGCATGGTGGAATGCGATCAGCGCACCGATGTCGAGATCGGTCACGCCGTCGCCGTAGGTCAGGCAGAAGCTTTCCCCTGCGTCGAGGAACCGGGCGAGCCGCTTCAGCCGCCCGCCGGTCATCGTCTCCTCCCCGGTATCGACCATGGTGACGCGCCAGGGCTCGGCGTAATTGCGATGGTATTGGATTTCGCCGCGCCGCGTATCGACGGTGATGTCCGACGAATAGAGCGCGTAATTGGCGAAATGCTGCTTGATCATGTCGCCGCGATAGCCCAGCGCCACGACGAACTCGTTGACGCCGTGGGCACCATACATTGACATGATGTGCCACAGGATTGGCCGCCCACCGATCTCGATCATCGGCTTGGGGCGCAGATGCGATTCCTCGCCGATGCGGGTGCCACGGCCGCCGGCCAGGATGACGGCCTTCACGGTTCACCGCCGTCGTCGCCGCCGACGCGGCGCAGGTAGCAGCGGGGCCAGTAGGTGACGCGGCTGCGCACCGCCCCCTCGTTGAACGGGAACTCCGGCTCCTCCTCGACGAACTGGTCCGTGGTGGCGAGGAAATCCTGCACGGCGGCGATGGGATTGTCCTCGCCCCAGGCGGGCTTGCCGCGCGGGGTGCCGGCGAAGTCGGCCATGATCCCGTCACAGACGATCACATAGCCGCCAGGGGCCACCAGAGGGGCATACAGGGCCAGTTCGGCGCGGACATGCGAACGGCTGTGGTCGCTGTCGAGCACGACCAGAACCCGCTCCTCCGGCGCGATCCGGGCGCGCACGGCGGCAGCCGTGGCTGGGTCGATGGAACTGCCCTCGATCAGCGCGATACGCGGCGCCAGCAGATGCGCCTCGATAGCCTCGCGGTTGGCGGGGCGAATCGAGACGTCCACGCCGATGACGCGGCCCGCGCCGATGGCGGCGAACAGGCTGGCGTAAAACACCAGCGAGCCGCCGTGGGCCACGCCCGTTTCGACGATCACGTCCGGCCGGACCCGCCAGACCAGTTCCTGCATCCGCACGAGGTCTTCCGGCAACTGGATGATCGGGCGGCCGAGCCAGGAAAATCCATACACGTATTTCGCATCCCACCCGCAGCGCAGCCATGCCGCCGAGACCGCCGCGAACGCCTCGGCCGTCCCCAGCCCCAGCGTGCGGCGCGTGCCATCGCCGCCGTGCAGCACCAGTTCGCCGCGCGTTTCGTCGATGGTGAGCATCCGACCTCCTGTCGTGGGCAGCGCCCAGGACAGAATGCGGCCGTCGCGATTAAGGAACTGTTGATTGCGGCCGAAAGGGCCGGCCGCGCAGGCGGCTCAGCCGAGCTCGGCGCGAACGGCGGATGCCAGTTCGTGCATCCGGAACGGCTTTTTCAGGAAACGTTCGGCAATCGGCTGCGGCAGGAAATAGCCCGACGTAATGATGACCTTCAGCCCGGCCGTCAGCCGCCGCGCGCGCACAGCCAGTTCGAAGCCGGACATGCCGGGCATCCGCACGTCGGTGATCAGCATGCGGATATCGCCACCAGCCGCCAGCACCGGCAGGGCTTCTTCGCCACTGGCCGCAACGACCACGTCGTACCCGAAGCCTTCGAGGGTCTCGGCAATCACCTCCCGCACGTCGGCATCGTCGTCGACGACGAGGATACTGGCCGGGGCGTGCGCGGGTTCATCCATTCGATCGAATGTAGCAGCCGGCCACGCCCGGCCATACGGCGGATGGAAGCGCCGCATCCTTTTGTATGATCATAATTTCTTGTACGTTCCTCTGCGATTCGATTAACCGAAAATCAAGTTTCGTCTGGCGCACCGCGCCCCTGCTTGATCGTCGCCCGCCGCCGCTTTTCCGACAGGCGGCGCAGTTGCGAACCGTAAGTCGGTTCGGTCGCGTGCCGTTTGCGCGGCGCCTCGGCGGCGCGGCGGACCAGGGCAATCAGCGCCTCCCGCGCCGCCTGCCGGTTGCGTTCCTGGCTGCGGTGGGCGCGGGCGGTCAGGATCAGCACGCCGTCATTGGTCACGCGCCCGCCGCCGAGCCGTTCAAGCCGCTCGCGCACTTCGCCGGGCAAGCCGGGCGCGCGGCGGATGTCGAAACGCAGTTGCACCGCCGTCGAGACCTTGTTGACGTGCTGCCCGCCGGGGCCGGAGGCGCGGATGAAGCTCTCGCCGATCTCGTCCTCGCCAATGGTGATCGCGTGGCCGATCCGAATCATCGTCCGCCGCTCCAAATTCGCGGTTCTCTGCCGCAGGTTGCGCAAGCCGGCAAGCGGGCATTGCCAGAGGCATCAGTTTCGGTCACGAGAGCGACGTTTCTTCACGTCGCGGGCGGGAGTCGGCATGGACCTGATCGAAGCGATCCTGGTGGCCGTGGTCCAGGGTGCCACCGAGTTGTTTCCCGTCTCCAGCCTCGGCCACGCGGTGGTGCTGCCGGCGCTGCTGAACCTCTCCCTCGACGAAAAAGCGCCGTCGTTCCTGCCGTTTCTGGTGTTGCTGCATGTCGGCACCGCGCTGGCCCTGCTGTTGTTCTTCTGGCGCGACTGGTGGCTCCTGCTGATCGGCGTGCTCGGCTTCGCCACCCTGCACCAGCGGCAGGAGAGCCGAAGGGTGCTGCTGCGCATCGTGGTGGCGACCATTCCGGCCGTGATCGTCGGGTTTTTGTTGGAAAAATTCCTGCGTGGCCTGTTCGGCTCGCCCGTTGTTGCCGCCGGGTTCCTGGTCGTCAACGGCCTGATGCTGATGGTGGGCGAGCGCATTCGCACGATGGGCCACCGGCCGCTGTCCGCCTTGACTGTGACGGACGCGCTGGTGATCGGCCTCGCCCAGTGTACGGCGCTGATTCCGGGCATTTCCCGCTCCGGCGCCACCATCGTCGCGGGCCTGCTGCGCGGCGTGGATCATGAGGGCGCAGCGCATTTCTCGTTCCTGATCGCGACCCCGATCATCCTGGGCGCGACCGTGCTGGAAGTGCCGAAACTGCTAAAGGCGGACGTGCCGCCGGGCGTGCTCGAAACCGCGAGCATCGCTGCGGTGGTCGCCGGCGTCACGGCGCTGCTGACCACCTGGTTCCTGATGCGCTATTTCCGCCGCAACGACGACATGGCGTTGAACCCGTTCGCACTCTACTGCGTCGTCGGTGGGCTCGCGGCGATGGCGTGGCTGATCTTCCGGTGAGATTCTGGGCCGCCCTGCCGCTGGCGCTGCTGCTCGGCGGGGG
>CAJCJG010000053.1 GCA_903970625.1 Solirubrobacterales bacterium 70-9
TCGCGACCAGCGGCGCCGGGAGTTTGCCTCCGGACTGGGCGACGATGGCCTGAATCAGCATCAACAGGAAGGCGTTGAACCGATCTGCCGGGGAGAGGATGGGGGTGTTTTTCACCCCAACAGGTTAATATAAATGACGTCTTGTGGGCAAGTGAAAAAATAATATGTTTTGATCACATATTAAAATCCTATGGCAATCGCCCTTCGCCGCTCAGCCGTGCGACAAACAAGTCGAACGCTTTGTAGGTCGCAGACGCCAACGCCGCGCCGACGCTGACGCGGCGGACGCCGACGCCCGCCATGTCGGCGACCGACAGGCCCGTGGCCGTCAGGTTGGCGTTGACCGGCTTGTCCACGGCCGCGACCACGCGGGCGACGCTCTCCAGGGTGCGCAGGCCGGGGGCATACAGGCAATCCGCGCCGGCCGCGCCATACGCCCTCAGCCGGCGGATCACCTCATCCAGATCCAGCGTCTCCATCAAATACGCCTCGCAGCGGCCGACCAGAATCACGTCCTGCCCCGAGCGGTCGATGGCCGCGCGGGCGGCGCGAATGCGCTCCACCGCCACATCTTGCGGATAGAAGCGGCGTCCGTCGCGGTCCTCGATCGACAGGCCCGCCACCCCGGTCTCGATACAGCGGGCGACATTGGCGCCGACGCCCTCCGCCGTGTCGGCGAAGCCGGCCTCGAAATCGGCGTTCACCGGCAGGTCGGTGACGGCGCACAGAAAGCGCAAATGGTCCAGCACCGCGTCCACCTGCATCTCGCCATCGTCCAGCCCCAGCGCCCAGGCGGCGCCGGCGCTGGTGGAGGCCAGGGCCTTGAACCCGGCTTTGGCCAGGCGAATGGCACTGCCGCCGTCCCAAGGATTCGGGATGCAGAAACAGCCCGAGGCGTGGAGGGCGCGAAAGGCGGCGCGGCGGTCGGCGAGGCTGGTCACGGGCTGCTCCTTTGACAGTGGTTCGCGACAGACAGCCGCCATGGTCCGCTCATGGCTTCTGCCAGATCAACCGCAGACCGAAGGCCGCCAGCACTGTGCCGATGGCCCGCTCTATCCACGGGCCGCAGTGATCGTAGGCGGCGCGGGCCGGCCGGGTCGAGAGCAGAACCGTCACCAGCCCATACCAAACGATTTCGAACACGAAGCCGCCGGCGAGGATAGCGAGTTTGGCCCACGACGCCGTCCCCGGCGGAATGGCGACCGCATAAAGGCCGACGAAAAAGGCAATCCCCTTGGGATTCGACAGGTTGACGATGGCGCCCATGCGCAGCCCCCGCAGGGCGCTCCCGGGCGTCGAACCCGCAGCGGGCGCCGTTTCGGGCGATTTGGCGGTCCGCCAGGCCATGAGCCCGAGGCAGACGAGATAGCAGCCTCCGACGATCCGAACGAGGCTCGCAAGCCCTGCCACCTGTGTCAGGACCAGCGCCAACCCGGTCATGGTCAGGATCGCGTAACACAGGGCCGCAATCGCTATCCCGAACGTGGCCCCCACGGCGGCAGCCCGCGCGCCCGACACGGCAAGCCGCGATACCAGGGCAAAATTGGGGCCGGGACTGACGACGACGGCGGCATAGAGCCCCAGCGTCGTCGCAACGGTCGCAAGGTCGCGGCTCACGCCGATCCTCCTGTGTCGGCCGTCAGGCGCGTATCGTCAGTAGCGCGCCGACGACCACCGTGACCAGCCCTGCCAGACGCACCATGGTGAACGGCCGGGCCACCAGTCCGAACGCACCCACATGGTCGTAGATCGCGGCACCGACCAAATTCCCGGAGATGACCAGAACCAGAAACGTGCCGACGCCGACGCGGGGAATGGCGTGCATCGATATGACGACGTGGCAAGCTCCCAGCAGTCCGCCGAGCCACACCCAGGGCGGCAAGTTTGCAAGTCCGGACATCGAACGCCAGTTGCCCGCCCCGAGGACAAGCAGGCCGGTCGCGAACGTGGCAGACAGGAACGCCAGGAACACGGCGGCCAGGGAATCCCCGCGCAAGCCTTCGGAGAGGCGCGCGTAGATCGGTCCCTGCGCTGCCACAAGCATGCCGCCGATCGCGGCGCCGAGGCACGCGACGATGAAACCCGATGGCACGCGCTAGACCTTTCGAAACATGACGGTTGTGGCGTGCTGCGCCTTGCCGTCCGGGTCCCAGGCATAGTCCGGGATCACGCCCGCAACTTCGAAGCCGACGGACGCATAGAGCGGTTCGGCGACATCGCCGGTTCGTGTATCCAGCGTGACCAGCGTTTTGCCAAGGTCCCGCGCCCGATCGAGCGCGCGACCGATCAGGGAGCGGCCAATGCCAAGCCTGCGGGCGCGGGGATGGACGATCATTTTGGCGATCTCGCAGCGATGCGGCTGGTTCGGCGGCAGAGCGGTGATCAATTGAACAGTGCCCACCAATGCGCCGCCCCGCTCCGCCGCGAACAACACGCGCCGCCCGGCGGCCACTTCGGGCCGGACGTCCTGCGACCAGAATCGGGTTGCGTCGCTGTGGGAGAGTGGCGCCATGAAACTGATCGCCGCGCCATCGGCCACGCTGTTCGCGAGGATGTGCGCCAGTGCGTCCAGATTCTGCTCGATCCCGTTCGTGTCCAACTCGACGATGTGCGTGTCCACCTGTGTGGTTTCCTTCAGACCAGTGCGATGATGTAGCGGGCGGGTTGGTCGCCGGTTTCGAAACACGAGGCGCCACGCAGGCGGTATCTGAGGCAATCGCCGGGGAGCAGGTCGTGTCGCGCACCGTCAACGGTGAGCGACAGCGCACCGGACAGCAGCAGCAGATGGTGTTCGTGGTCCGGGACGGCCGGCCGGTCGTAAGCGATGCGCTGATGCGGCTCGATGGCGCACTCGATCATCTCCAGCTTCAGGTGTCCGCTGGGCGGCGACAGAATGCGTCTCGCATAGCCATGCTGCGGATCGTGCCAGACGCTCTGCTCGGCATGGCGGATGAGCGCAGGGAACCCCGGTTCCATCGGTGCCAGCAATTGCGAGATCGGCAAGGCAAACGCTGCGGCCAAACGGCCCACCGTCTCGGCCGTCGGGCTCACCTCGCCGTTCTCGATGCGCGACAGCGTGGCGCGGCTGACACCACTGGCGAGCGCAAGGTCCTGCAACGTGAGTCCGCGCTCCACACGCAACCCCCGCAGGTGATCGGCAAGCGCCTTGGTCTGGTCGATCGCACCGTATCCCATATACGGGAATTACTCCCATATATGGACAGACCGCAAGACGTCTTTGCATGGGCGCGCGTTGCGGCCGCGCATTCTGCGCCAGCGAACGTCGCCCGCATCCGCCGAGGCACACTTCGGGTAGAAGGGGCATCGACGCCAAGACGATGTGTGAATGCCGAAGCGCATTCGCTTGGGTGACGACTACAAACGGGTATTGGCCCTCAACCGAGCCGAGAGGGTGCAAAAGGCTACGCTGCGTCCCGCCCCCTTTCTGCCACGCTGGGGAAAAAGCGGTTTTCCGGGCGGGGCAGGCCGAGGTTTTCGCGCAGGGTGGTGCCCTCGTACTCGCGGCGGAACAGGCCGCGGCGCTGCAATTCGGGCACCACTTTATCCACGAAATCGTCCAGGCCCTCGGGGACGGTGTGGAACATGACGTTGAACCCGTCGCAGGCATTGCCTTCCAGCCACGCCTGCATCTGGTCCGCGATCTTCGCGGGCGTGCCGACCATTTCCAGGCCGCCGTAACGGCCGGCGCGCTCGGCCAGTTGGCGGACGGTCAGGTTCTCGCGCCGGGCGAGGTCGATGACCGACTGGCGGCCGGATTTGCTGTCGTTGGTCTCGGGGATCTCGGGCAATGGGCCGTCCGGATCGAATTTGGACGCATCGACGCCGAGGCGCATCGACAGGTTGGGCAGGCCGCTGTCCGGATGGACGAGGCTGTCGAGCACCGCTTTGCGGCGATACGCCTCCTCCTCCGTGTCGCCCACGATCACCAGGGCGCCGGGCAGAACTTTCAGATGGTCCGGGTTGCGGCCGAGCTTCGGCATGCGGCCCTTCACGTCGGCGTAGAATGCCTGCGCGTCGGCAATGGTACGGGAACTGCCGAAGATGACCTCGGCGGTCTCGGCGGCGATCTGCTTGCCGGATTCGGAGGCGCCGGCCTGCACGATGACCGGCCAGCCCTGCACCGGGCGGGCGACGTTGAGCGGGCCACGAACGGAGAAATGCTCGCCCTTGTGGTTCAGCGTGTGCAGGCGCTCGGGGTCGAAGAAGATGCCGGTTTCCTGGTCCATGAGGAAGGCGTCGTCCGCCCAACTGTCCCACAGGCCGGTCACGACATCGAAGAATTCCCGGCCGCGCTTGTAGCGTTCGCCGTGTTCGACGGCTTCGTCGAGGCCGAAATTCAGCGCCGCATCCGGATTGGAGGTGGTGACAAGGTTCCAGCCGGCGCGGCCGCCGCTGATGTGGTCCAGCGAGGCGAATTTGCGGGCGATGTGGTACGGATCGTTGTAGGTCGTGGATGCCGTGGCGATCAGGCCGAGACGCTCGGTGACGACGGCCAAGGCCGGCAGCAACGTCAGCGGGTCGAACGAGGTGACGGTGGCACTGCGCTTGAGCGCCGACATCGGCATGTTCAGCAGGGCCAGATGGTCGGCCATGAAGAAGGCATCGAACTTGCCCTGTTCCAGCTTTTGTGCGTACCGCTTGATCAGGGGCCAACTGAAATTGGCGTCCGGCGGCGTGCCGGGATAGCGCCACCAAGCGGTGTGGATGCCGACCGGGCGCATGAACGCGCCGAGGCGAAGCATTTTGGACATGGGCCGGGACTCCTGCACGGACATTCGGGACATGGCGCCCGGATGTCGTTCGTGCAATATCCCAATTCACGCAGGGCCGATGTGCCCCGCGTGAACCACGCGGATCAGGGCACAACCACGACGATGTCGTTTTCGACATGGGTGGCACCGGGTGCGGCCCAGGCGGTTTCGGCGCATTTCTGCCGGTCCAGCCAGGAATGCACGGTGCCGGACAGCCTGATCCGCCCGCCCTCGGCGGTCACGCCGATGGTTTTCGGGTTGAACATCCAGAACCGATGCAGCGCGTAGGTGATATCGTCGCTGAGGTTGGCGGTGTTCACCTGCGCCTTCAGCGTGATGCGATTGGACAGGCCGACGACACCGTGCAGGCCGCGAATGTCGTCTTCGGCGGCTTCGCGCTGATGGTGCCCGTCGAGTTCGCCGGTCAATGTGACCCACCCTTGCTCGACCACCACCAGCACGCGGTTTTGCGGCACCGCCACATCCCAGAACAGCCGGCTGATCGCGGCGCCGGCGATGTCGGCATCGCTGCGCACGGACTCGATCGGCAGGCGGACGACCAGTTCCTCGGCCAGTGCCCTGACACCCCGCACGCTGCCGGCGGCCTGCACGGCGGCGTGCTTCTCGGCAAAGCTGGCGACGTCGCCTGTCAGGGTCACGACGCCTGCCTCGGCGGTGACGCCGATATGGGCGGCCTGCACGCGCGGCTGCCATCGCAGTTCGTCGAGCACCGATTGCTGCAATTCGGCGTCATCGTTCGACATGGCACGCTCCCTGATGTCGTGATTTATGAAACGGCGCTGGCCGCGATACATCAGAGTGCCGGGGCCAGAGCATCGCCGTGGACGTGGACATCCAGACTGGTCGGATTGCTGGTGCCGAGGATCGCCTTGGCGCGCGCGATCTCGGTCGCGTCGCCGCGCACCATGACCACGAATCCGTCTGCCTTCACGGCGGCCTCGTACTTGATCACGCTGTCCTTCGGAATGCCGAGGCCGTAGATCGCGGCGCCGATGGCGCTCATGCCGCCGAGCATGACAGCGCTTTCGACGCCGGAGAGCACGGTGGCCGCGAGATAGCCGAGCACGACGACGTGGCCGACGATGGGAATGGTCATGAACAGGCCGCCGAAGAACAGGCCCCACATGCCGCCCCAGAACGCGCCGCGCAGGCCCCAGAACTTCACCCGATCGCCCGCGTTGTAGAAGCCGACGACGTGCTCGTCGGTGTGGTAGCCTTTGCCGACGACGCTGAGGTCTTGCATCGGCAGGCCGGCGGCGGTGAGTTGCTTGATCGCGGCTTCGGCCGCCACATGGTCGGCGAAGACGGCAATGACGGATTCGGGATAGGGCATTTTTGTTCTCTCGGGACAGGGCGGCGTGTGTCGCGGCCGCGCCGGACGTTACGCCGCCGCCTCGTCCCGCCGGCAGGGTCGGAAACTACGCAGCCGCCCCGGCCACGCCGCAGCCTCAGATCGCAGGAATCAGCGCCCTGACGCCGGCATGCCAATCCAGACGGCCGGGATTGGCGGCGGCGAGCAACGCTCCGGCGCGCCCGATCTCGGCCGCGTCGCCGCGAACCATGACCAGGAGTCCGTCCGCTCCCAAGGCGGCCTCGTACTCGCTCGCGCTATCCCGGGGGATGCCGAGGGCGTGGATGCCGGCGCCGACCATGCCGAGGCCGCCGTCCGGAACCGGGCCTTCGACAGCGGACAGGACGGCGGGGGCGAGGTAGCCGACCACGACGATCGGCCCGACGACGGGAACCGTCGTCAGCAGGCCACCGACGAACAGGCCCCACAGCCCGCTCCAGAAGCTGCCGCGCGGGCCGGAGAAGCGCACCCTGCTGCCGACATTGTAGAAGCTGACGACCCGCTCGCCGGCCTGATAGCCTTTGCCGGCGACGCCCATGCTCGCGCCGCCGAACCCGGCGACGGTGAGCTGTCTGATCGCCGCATCCGCATCCTCCGTCTTGGAAAAGACGGCTACGACCACGTCATCCCTGGGCATGTTCGGACTCTTCTTGGGACCATCCGCGCTACGGGGCGGATAGTTCCACGCTAGTCGTGCCGATCAGTTGCCAACAGGTTCGGAAACTACCTACTCGTGCCCGTACGCGCGCCCGTGCGTTGCCGTGAAGACGTCGTCCAGCACGTCGCCAGGACGATAGGGCGCGAGGTCGGGGCCAGGGCGTACGCCGGCCGGCAGACGCGGACAGTCCTGCAACGGGCCGACGACCGTGTGCAGCGGCACGACGCCGCCCCAGACCGGGAGGGCGAAATCGGCCTCGTCGTCGCCGGGGCCGGTGGCGCGGATCTTGGCCGATGCCTGTTCGATCTCCATGGCGAGGATGGCTGTGGCCTTGACCTCCTGCGACGTCGGCTCGCGCAGCAGGGCGTTGCGGCCGGGGAAGAACCGCTCGACGAACGCATCCATGGCGGCCCGCTTTTCGGCCGGATCGTCGATGATGCGGGCGGTGCCGAAGGCCATGACGGAGCGGTAGTTGATCGAGTGGTTGAAGCCGGAGCGGGCCATGACCAAGCCGTCCATGTGTGTGACCGTCAGGCACACCGGGATGCCGCCCGATTGCGCGCGCAGCATGCGGCTGGCGGAGGAACCGTGCCAGAACAGCGTCTCCTCCTCGCGCCAGAAGGCGGTGGGGGTGCAATAGGGCTGGCCATCGGCGACGTAGGCGATGTGGCAGAGCAGCGCCGCATCGAGGATCGGATGGATCGCGGCGCGGTCGTAGTGGGCGCGCTTGCCCATGCGTTTGACGCGGTTGCGCTCGGTGATGTCGTACGAGTCGTCGGGCATGCGGGCCTCCGGCTGGGTCGGCGCGGAGTGTAGGGCATCAGGGGTTGGGCGTTAGGCCCAATTCCCGTTCGACCGCCGCGCGCAGGAGGGGAAGGTCATGTGTCAGGGTCCGCCAGACGGCATCGGGCGCGACGTCCTCGTATTGGTGCCGGTAGATGTTCCCGGCCGCAGCCATTGCACGCCAGGCAATCGCCGGGTGCCGTGCCTTCAAATCCTCGGACAAGCGGCGTGACGCCTCCGAGATGACTTCGAGGCACCGCGTCACGGCATACAAACGAAGGTTATCGTTCTTGAACGCATCGTATGAATATCCGGCCACGAAGCCCTCGGCCATCGCGATGTGATGGCGGATGTCCGATAGCCAGCGGCGCGCGACATCGACGTCAGAAGGCATAGATTGCGTCGGAGACCGCCGCCGGACGGACGTAGGGTTTCAAACCTGCGCGGTTCACCACATCGACCGGACCTTCGAACAGCCCGGCGATATACTCTTTCAGGCCGACATACTCCCACACCCCAACCCCGGCCGCCGGGTCGATTTCGATCATGATGTCCGTGTCGCTGTCCGGCCGTTCCTGGCCCCGGGCGCGGGAGCCGAATAAGGCGGCGTGGGCGACGCCGCGCGCCCGTAGGGCTGCCTCGTTGTCCCGTAGCCGGCCGATGATTTCGTCGCGCGTCATGGCAGCGATTGTAGCGCCGACAGGTTCAGCCCTCCAGCGCGCCGTTACGCCGCCTGCGTCTGGCTCTGCGTCTGCGTCTGCCCCGGCGCCTCGGCCAGCGGGCGCCAGTCGCGGAAGAAGGCGGTGCCGATTTCGCCGGCCAGCATGATCAGGTCGCGCTGCACGCCGTCGAGGAACTGGTGCAGCCCGTCCTCGATGATCCGCGCCACCGGCCGGCCGGTCAGGGCCGCGCGTAGTTCCTCCACCCGTTCCAGCGCCGCGACCGTGCCGCGCAGACCGTAGCGGCTGCGCAACTGGCCGAGCATCCACTCCATCTGCTCGATGCACAGCGAGACCGCGCGCGGGAACGACGTGTCGGTCAGCAGGAACGAGACCACGTCCTCCGGCCCGAAACCGGGCGGGGCCACGCGGCGGAAGGCGTGGTAGCCGGCGGCGGCGCGCAACACCGATCCCCATTGCGTCAGCTCCGTCACCCGCCGCTCCTCCCCGCCGACGGCCGGCACGAGCAGGTGATAGCGGATGTCCAGCAGCCGCGTCGTTTGGTCGGCGCGTTCGATCAGGCGGCCCAACTGGTAGAAGAACCAGCCCTGGTCGCGGAAGAACGTGCCCTCGGTGATGCCGGTGTGGGTCTGCACGCCTTCCTTCAGCCGGCGACACAGGCGGCTCAAATTGTCGCCCTGCAAATCGTCGGGCGTGATGGACAGCATGTCCCGGTGGAACATGTTCAGGTGCATCCACATCTCAGTGGAGATCAGCGGGCGCAGGGTGCGGGCGTTGTAGCGCGCGGCCTCCAGACTGGCGGGCACCCCGGTCGGGTTGCCAGGGTCGAGCAGGTAGAAGCGGCGCACCTGCTCGGCATTGGCGACGCCGCCGCGCTTGAAAAAACTTTCCTCGTCGGCGTTGATGCGGACCAGCGCGAGCCAGCTTTCCGCCTCCCGTCCCGGCGCCTCGAACGTTTGCGTGACATCGACGAGGCGGGCGAGGTTTTCCACCCGCTCGACATAGCGGGCCATCCAGAACAGGCCCTCGGCATAGCGCGCCAGCAGCGGGGTTTCGCGGGCCATGTCAACGCACCCCGTCGTCGAGAACCCAGGTGTCCTTCGATCCGCCGCCCTGCGACGAATTGACGACCAGGCTGCCCTCCTTCAGCGCAACCCGCGACAGCCCGCCGGGCAGCACCCAGGTTTCGCGGCCGGTGACGGCGAACGGGCGCAAATCTAGATGGCGGGGGCGGATGCCCTGTTCGGTCAGCGTCGGGCCGACCGAGAGCGAGACGACCGGCTGGCTGATCCAGTTGGATGGATCGGCGATCAGGGCGGCGCGCGCGGCCTCGATCTGCGCCTTGGTGGCGCGCGGGCCGATGGTGATGCCGTAGCCGCCCGACTCGCCGACGGGTTTGACGACGAGGTTTTCCAGATTGGCCAGCGTGTAGGCCAGCCCTTCGGGTTCGCGGCAGATATGTGTTTCCACGTTCGGCAGGATCGCGTCCTCGTTCAGGTAGTATTTGATGATGCGCGGCATGTAGGCATAGACGGCCTTGTCGTCGGCGACACCGGTGCCGACGGCGTTGGCCAGCGTCACGTTGCCGCGCCGCCACGCGCCGATCAGGCCCGGGACGCCGAGCATCGAGTCCGGCTTGAAGACGGTCGGGTCGAGGAACTCGTCGCTGATACGACGGTAGATGGTGTGGACCGGCCGCAACCCGCCGGTGGTGCGCATCCAGACCTTGTCGTTCTCCACCGTCAGATCGGCGCCCTCGACCAGCGGCACGCCCATCTCGCGCGACAGGAACACATGCTCGAAATAGGCAGAGTTGTAGATGCCGGGGGACAGCAGCACGACTTGAGGGTTGTCCACGCCCTCCGGCGCGATCTCCGTCATGGCCGACAGCAGGCGGCGGCCGTAATCGTCCACCGGGCGCAAGCGGATGCCGGACATCAGGTCCGGGAAGGCGCGCGACATCAGGTGCCGATTTTCCACCACGTAGGAAACCCCGGACGGGGTGCGGGCATTGTCCTCCAAGACCAGGAACCCGCCGTTCTGGTCACGCACGATGTCGATGCCGCAAATATGGACGTAGGTGCCGAACCGAACCGGGAAGTCGCGCATTTCCTCGCGGAAGTTCGCGTTGCCGTATACGAGGTCGCCGGGAATGATGCCGTCCTTGACCACGCGACCGCCGTGGTAGATGTCGTGCAGGAAGGCGTTCAGCGCCTTGACGCGTTGCTTGACGCCCGCTTCCAAATGCCGCCATTCGGCTGCCGTGATGACACGCGGAATGCAGTCGAACGGCAGGATGCGGTCGATGGCGCTGGCTTCGGAATAGACGGTGAAGGTGATGCCGAGATTGATCAGCTCGGTCTCGGCGGCCGATGCGCGCGCGTGCAACGCGTCCAGCCCGATCGTGCCGATGCGCGACTGCACGGCGCTCGCGGTGCCCTGATCGTCGGCGCGCTTGCTGGTCAGTTCGCAGAAATAGGCACCGGAATCGTAGTCGCTGAACGGGTCTGTGGACGTGAGTTGCATGGGGCCTCAGGGCGATGACGCGAACGGACGGGTGTTGAGCATAGCAGACCCATGCAGTTTGCAATCCCCCCTCCCCCCGCTCTTGGCCGCCCTCAGCGGCCGGGGGCGCTTGGCCGACGCGGCGGGCGTGCTCTATGGTCCGTCGCAAGATTGGGCCGCCTGCCAAAGTTAATCTGCGGCGGGTGTGTTCGGCAAAGAACTCGATTGCTTTTCCGCGCGTTAGGACGTTTACCTACAGCGGAATCTGACCGGTCGGGTGCGTACCCTCCGACCATCATCCCACCGCCCGGAGTCATCCCATGCGCGCTCTGCTTGCCTCCCTGACCGCCGCCGCCCTGCTGGCCGGCACTTGCAGCCAGTCGTTGGCCCAGTCGCAGCCTTGCATGCGCACCGCCGAGAAGGCCGCGTTCGATATCGCGGGGCTGAAAAGCCAGTTGATGGTGATCGCGATCGACTGCCAGGCGGAAGAAAAATACAACAGCTTCGTGTTGCGCTTTCGCCCGGATTTGCAGGGCAGCGAGAAGGGGCTGAATAATTATTTCTCGCGCACCGCGAGGGGCAGCATGGCGCGCGCCCACGACGACTACATCACGTCGCTCGCCAATGCCCAATCCGACCTCGCGCTGACTCGCGGCACGCTGTTCTGCGACGAGCATCTGGCGATGTTCGATCAGGTGTTGGCGCTGAAGGACGGGCGCGACCTGCTGTCGTTCGCCTCGACCAAGGGGCTGTTGCAGCCGATCGCCGTGGTGGAATGCCCGGCCCCGCCGCCGCCGGCCGCGAAGAAGTTGCGAACTGCGGCCGCCAAGACGGCCAAGCCGGACAGCAGCAAGGCCGTCGCGACGCAATAAAAGGGCGAAAGCGGGCCGTCTAGGCGGCCCGCAGGGTCGGGATTTTCGCCAGCTCGTCGGCCATTTCGCGCTCGACCCGCCATAGGTCGCGGGCCCGCTGCATGCGCAGCCAAACTCCTGCCCCGTCACCGCACAATTTGCCCAGGCGCGCCGCCATCTCTGGCGTGACGGCGACTTTCTCCGACAAGATGGCGTGCAGGGTCTGACGCGACACGCCGAGTTTGGCGGCAGCGTCCGTCACCGTCAGTCTCAAGGCCGGCAGTACATCTTCCCGGAGCAATTCGCCCGGGTGGGATGGCTGCCATGCGGGCGGACCTTTCACGAGATAGTCGGTCATGTTGGTCTCCTAGCTTCGACTGTGGAGCGGATAAGCTCTTGCGTCGTCCGCTCGCGCTTGTGGGGAAAGCGGCAAAGTTGGCGGATAGCGCAAGAGCTTATCCGCCCTATAAAGTGCATCGCCCAATACTGCCGACCCAACAAAGAAAAGGCGGGCACCGCTGCCGGTGCCCACCCTTTGGTCGCCCCATCCCGGCCAGAGCCGGAAGTTACCAAGTTACTTCAGAATGATCTCGACGCGACGGTTTTGCGGCTCGCGGACGCCCGGTGCCGTCGGCACCAGCGGATGAGAGTCGCCAAACGCTTGCTCGAAGATCTCGGTCTTGGGGATACCGTCCTTCACCAGTTCGGCCGCCACGGAGTCGGCGCGACGCTGCGACAGGCCCTGGTTGTAAACGTGCGTGCCGGACAAGTCGGCGTAGCCGTTCACTTCGATCCGCGTGACCTTGACCTTGCCCGCGTTGTCGGCGGCCTCGGAGATGATCTGCTTCGCGCGGGCGCTCAGGTCGTACTTGTCCCAATCGAAGAACACGAGATAGGTGCGGGCCGGCGGCGGGGCCGGGGCGACGACGGGCGCCGGCGTCGGGGCCGGGGCCATCATTTCCGGCACGCCGAACGCGTAACGCAGGCCGATCAGACCCGCGTGGTTGTATTGGTTGCCGACCTTGAGAGTCCCCGCCGGGGAGTGGAACTTCTCGTCCTCGACGGTCGCCATGAAGCGATACTCGGCGGTCAGCGACAGGCCGGGAACGTCCGGGATCGGGAAACTGGCCCCCAGGATACCCTGACCGGCGATGCTGCCCGTGTTCGAGCTGAGGCTGGTGCCGTTGTAGGAGCCCTTCAGTTCCGTCTCCTCGTAGCCGACACCGACGCCGACATACGGGTAGAAATATTCGGCGCCGACGTCGAAGTCGAACAAGCCGTTGACGAACCCGCCATAGGTTTGGTTCAGCCCGCCTGCCTTGTTAGCGGAGCTTTCGAGTCGCTGATGCTCGTTTCGGTAGTCACCCTGCAATTCGACGCGGAAGCCGTTGCCGAACCCATAGCCGATGCTGCCGGACCCGATCACACCGCCGTTTGTGTTCAGGTGGCCGCCACCCGACTTGATATCTTGGTTCTGCATAAAATTGTAACCCGCGCCGGCGCCAACATACAGGCCGTCCACAGGCTGAGCGATCGCAGCGGCCGGCAGAGCCAGCAGGCTCACGGCGACAATCGCACTCCGGAGCTTCATTTCGTACTCTCCTCGTTACATCAGAACGACGCGCGGCGCACATCGCTAGGCCAGTCGGACCGATTCGCCCGCTCCAACCTTCCTCGTAAAACTATGACGCAACATGAGTTGTTTCCAGCAGGCATTTCCGCAACCTAGGCGCGTTGTGATGATCCGCGTCTGTTGTGGTAAATAAGCAACAGTGTGTGGCGAACACGAGACGGTGAGTAGCTGGTTTGTGATTGCGAGGGGTTACTTACCGATACACGATTTCGACACGACGGTTCTCCCGTTGCCTTACGCCGACGGCGGTAGGCACCAGCGGTTTGGAGTCGCCGGCAGAGTGGATGTCGATGTCGGCTTCTGCCACGCCCCGTTTCTCCAGTTCGGCCGCCACCGCCCTCGCGCGACGCTCGGAGAGTGCCTGATTGGCGGTCTCGGCGCCGGTCCTGTCGGCGTGGCCGGTGACTTCGATGCGGGTATGCGGCAGGCGGGCAGAGTTGCGCACAGCCTCGGCGATGATGTCGTGGGCACGGGGCGACAAGTCCGCGCTGTTCCAGTCGAAGAACACCAAATAGGTCCGGGCGGGTGCCGGGAGGGTTTCAACGGCGGGCGTGGCCGGCGACGGAGGCAGCGCGGGTGGCGGGCGCTCCACGGGGCCCGAGGTCTCCGGGCCGTTGAAGGCGTAGCGCAGCCCCACGAGAAACGTGTGGTTGGAATCGTCGCCGGCATGCACCCGGGTGTCGCCGGCCCGATACGAGCGCGACCCGGTCAGGTTCATGTAGCGATATTCCGCCGTCACCGCGAGGCCGGGCACCTGCTCGATGGGGAACGCCACGCCCAGGATAAACTGGTAGGCGAAGCCGCCCTGCGTCGCGTCGATGTCGATCGAGGTCGGGCTTGTTGTGTCGATGCCGCTGGCCTGGCCATAGACGTTGTGCCACGTCGCGGCCTGGTATCCGGCGCCGGCCCCGACGTAGGGCGAGATCCAATCCAGGCCGAAATCGATGTCGTACAGCACGTTGCCCATGATGCCGAACTGGGTCTGCTCACCGCCGCCGTGCGTCTGCTGGTTGTCGCGGACGGAGCCCTCCAGCTCCAACCGCACCCCGTTGCCGAGGCCCCAGCCGATCGAACCATCGACCATGAAGCCGGGGCCCCAGCGGACTTTCATCGGGGCATTGGCGGAGACGCCGCCGGCGCCGACCGTGCGGCCGCTCACCGCATCCACGCTCGTCGTGAGATCTTGCAGGAAGTTATAACCGGCACCGGCCCCGACATAGAGGCCATCGATCGGGTCCGCCCAACTCGGCCCGGCGGCGCCCATAACGGCCCCCCCGACAGCGGCGGCAAGCACGGTCGTCCGGATCACTGTCATTCCCGATCCCCATCGCCGACAGCCCGTGGCGGGCGCGGTCCTCGCGTTCGCTTCTACGGTCCGGCGCCACCAGACGCTAGACCCGAACGCGCGCACGCCTTCGTGGTGGGCGGCTACAGTAGCTTGCCCTCGAACGGCGGCAGCAAGTCCGGGCTTTCGAATTCCACCACCCAGAGGTCGGGATCCACGCGAACCTGCCGCGCGACATAGGCATCCGCCGCCGCCTGATCGACCGACTCGGGGCCGGTGGCGCGCAGCCAGCCCATCTCACCGCTGGCCGCGCGGACCTGCGACAGCACCGACAAGCCCTCGCGCCCGCGAAGAACCACCAGCACGCCGCCGGCATCCGCGTCACCCCGCCGCAGCACGGCGCCGAAGCGGCCCTGGGCATTGCCGAGCCGCAGCGCCGCCTGCACCCACAGCCCGGCCTTCACCCGCGCTTCCGCCATCGTGCCCTCCTCGTTCGTCTGCTCTTGAAGCAGCAGGGTCGGGCTGCCACAACCGCGTGATCGATGACGGGGCGACGATGACCAAGGACATGAGCACGGGCCAGCGCGCCTACGAGGCCAAACGCGCGGCCAAGGCCGGCATGAGCCTGGAGAAATGGCTGGACTCGAAGGAGCGCGAGCGGCGCGACGAGGAAAAGGCCCGCGAAAAGGCGGCCAAACAGGCCGAGCCGAAGAAGCCGGGCTTCTTTTCGCGTCTGCTCGAAAAAGCGCACAAGCCGCTTTAGCCTACAGAATGTGGCGCACCACGCCGTCGCGCCGGATCAGGCCGTGATACAAGGCGCCGGCGATGTGGGTGCCGAGCAGCAGCAGCAGCGCCAGTGCCCCGAACCAGTGCAGATCGGAGAATTGCTGGGCGACCGTATCCGGCTGCTTGCCGATCGGCGAGGGCACCCGGAAGAGACCGTACCACGTCAACGGCGCGCCCCAGGCATTGGCATCGGCAAAGCCCAGCATCGGCTGCACCAGCAGCACCAGATACAGCGCCAGATGGTTCAGCGTCGCGAGCACGCGGACGACGGACGGCGTGCCCGGCGGCAGTTTCGGCGCGCCGGTCGCCAGCCGCACCACGATGCGGATGAGCACGAGCACCCACACCGTCACGCCCGTACTTTCGTGCAGATTGTAGAGTTCCTCTTTGAACGGGCCGTCCGGCGGCTCGAAATAAGTCAGCCAGCCGCCAGCGACGAACAGGCCGAGGATCAGGATGGCCGTCAGCCAGTGCAGCAGCCGCATCGCGGGCGCATAGCGGGCGGGTTCGCCATAGGTTGTGGACATGCAGCCCTCCTGGCCAATCGCAACTTCCCACAGTGGCGCGAATGACCGCAACTCTGGCCGTTCATGCCGACTGGAGCAGCGATCCCCGCAAGCGCTGGATGACGGTGGCGCGGCGTGACGGCCCACGCTGGCACATCGCGGCGCCGGAGCCGGTCGCGTGTCTGGGCGACCTGTTGCCTCGCCTGCGGGCGCGGGCGGGTGGCGGCGCGGTGGCGCTGGGGGTCGATCTGCCGCTGGGCCTGCCGCGAGCTTATGCGGCGGCGCACGGGGGGGAGGCCGATTTCCTGGCGTTTTTGCGCGGGCTGGCCGACAGGCCGGAGTTCTTCGAGGTGTGCGCGAGCTTGGAGGATGTCTCGCCGCAGCGGCCATTCTATCCGGCGCGCGGCGCGCGGGGCATGACGCGGCACGCGCACGCGCTGGCGCTCGGGCTTGGCGGGGCTGCGGGATTGTCGCGCCTGTGCGACCGGGCGACGGCGGAGCGTCCGGCGGGGGCGCCGTTGTTCTGGACACTCGGCGCCAACCAGACCGGCAAGGCGGCGATCACCGCTTGGCGCGACCTGCTGCTGCCAGCGCTTTCCGCCCCTGCCCCGCCGGCGCTGTGGCCGTTCGAGGGCAATCTGCTGCCCCTGCTGGCGCGGCATGAAATCGTCGTCGCGGAAACCTATCCGGCCGAGGCGATGCGGCATTTTTCGCTCCGCATGGGCGGCAGTAAGCGGCGGCAAGCCGACCGAACAGCGCTGGCAGAGCCACTTTCGCGCGCAATGGCAGACCTTGGCGCCACGCCCGACGCGGCGATGCGGGCGGCGCTGGCCGAAGGGTTCGGGGCCGATGCAGCGGGCGAGGATCGGTTCGACTCCTTGTTGGGATTGCTCTGCGTTATCAACGTATTGGTGGGCCGGCGGCCGGATGGCGTGCCGGACGATCCGTGGCTGCGGACATGGGAAGGGTTCGTGCTCGGGCAGACGGCGTTGCCGGTGGCGTGAGTCTTGCTTGGCATTCCAGCAATGTGAATCGCGCAGGGGATGACGATGAGATTTGCCAAATTGCTTGGTTTGATCGGCCTGGCGGCCAGCCTTGCCGGTGGCACGGCCGAGGCGAAAGAGTGGAAAACCGTGCGGATCGGCATGGACGCCACGTATCCGCCGTTCGAAAGCGTGGACTCGTCGGGCGCGATCATCGGCTGGGAAGTCGATTACGGCAACGCGCTGTGCGCCAAGATGCATGTGACCTGCACGTTTCAGAACCAGGACTGGGACGGCGTGATTCCGGCCCTGCTGTCCGGTAAGTTCGACGTGATTCTATCGAGCATGAACATGACGCCGGCGCGCGCCAAGAAAGTACTGTTTTCGGACATGTACTACGCCACAGCGCCGGTGTGGGTGGGGCAGGCGAGCAACAAGGCCACCGAAGTGACCATGGAGTCGCTGAAGGGCAAGACCGTTGGTACGCAGTCCTCGACCGTGTTCGCCAACTACCTCGACAAGAATTTTAAGGGCGCCGATGTGAAGCTGTATCCGGGCGGCGACGAGCCGTTTCTGGATCTGGCCAGCGGGCGCACCGACTTCGTTGTCGGCGACATTCTGGTGGCCAAGGGCTTCATCGAAAAGAACCCGGATTGCTGCCGCATCATCGCCGAAATTCCGCGCTCGGCGGATATTTTCGGCCCCGGCGTCGGCGCAGCGTTCCGGCCTGAGGACAAGGATTTGGCGGCAATGTTCAACAAGGCCATCGCCGAAGTGGATGCCGACGGCAGCTACAAGACGATGGAAGCGAAGTACTTCAAGATCGACATTCGCGGCAAATAAGGGTTGGTTCGAGAATAAACGCTTCACGTTCGTCATTCCGGCGAAGGCCGCAATTCAGGGCCGTGCGCGCCGATTTTCGCGCGGGCCTGGACCCCGGCCTCCGCCGGGGTGACGAGGTGAACCGGTTATTGCCGAACTAAAGCTCCAAGCCGGATGAGGCGGACAGGAGGCGGTTGAATGTCGTGGTTCTCGTTGCTGTTCGGCCCCACCGGTTGGGGGCCGCTGCTGCTCAAGGGCACCGTGATAACCGTCCTCCTGTCGCTCACCACGGTTCCGTTCGGCTTCGGCGGCGGCCTGTTGCTTGCTGTGTTGAAACTGTCGAACAATCGCGCCGTCCGCATTGCGTGCGATGCCTACACGACTTTCTTTCGTGGCATTCCGGACTTGCTTTCGCTGTTCATCGTCTATTTCGGGCTACAATCGCTGCTGAACCTGTCGGCGCAGGTGTTCGGCGATGCATGGCGGATCGAGATGAATGCCTTCATCGCCGGCGTCATCGCGCTGTCGGTGGTCGTTGCGGCGTATTCGAGCGAGGTTTGGGTGGCGTCGCTGAAAGCCGTCCCGGTGGGGCAATCCGAAGCCGCCAAGTCGTTGGGACTACACCCGAAACAGGTGTTTTTCCTGATCGTCCTGCCGCAACTCGGGCGCGTGGCGCTGCCTGGCCTGGGCAACATCTGGACGATCCTGGTCAAGGATACGTCACTGATCTCGACACTGGCTGTCATGGATTTGCTGCGTGCTTCGTCCGAGGCAAGCCGGGCAACGACGCGGCCATTGCTGTTCTACAGCGCTGCGGCGGCGATCTACCTGATCTTCAGCATCGTCTCCGGCGTGGGACAAGCCTATCTGGAGCGGCGATCCAACCAGGGGTATGCCTGACCATGTTGGACACGCTGCAAAATGTTGCCGGGTTCGTTGTCAATATCGACCTCCTGAGCACATACGGCTACCGGCTGTTGCTGGGGTTGCAAATCACCGCGGAAGTGGTGCTGATTTCGTGCAGCCTGGGGTTCGTGCTGGCCTATCCGCTGTCGCGCGCGCGGATGTCGAAAAACCTGTTCATTTCGTCTCCCGCACTGGCGTATGTCACGTTCTTTCGCGGCACGCCGCTGCTATGCCAGTTGTATCTGGTGTATTACGGCGCGGGCGAGTTCCGGCCATTTTTCCAGTCGATCGATTTGTGGTGGTTTTTTCGCGATGCATTCTATTGCTGCATTTTTGCATTCACGCTGAATACCTGTGCGTATCAGGCGGAAATCCTGCGCGGCGCGATCCAGTCCGTGCCCAAGGGTCAGATCGAGGCGGCGCGCGCCCTGGGCCTGTCCGGCTATTCGATTGCGCGCTACGTGGTGTTTCCACAGGCGTTGCTGGTGGCGTTGCGGCCACTGGGTAACGAGCTGATCGGGATCATCAAGGCCAGCGCACTGGCGGCGATCGTGACGTTGCTTGACCTGATGGGCGAAACCCGATTCGTGTTCGCCAAGACGTTCGACTTCTCAATTTATTTATATGCGGCGATCATCTATTTGGCGATCACGCAGGCGATCAGCCGGTTGTGGAACTGGATGGAGCTTCTGCTCTCCCGCCATTTGCTCGCCGGGCGCCCGGCGACGATGGTATTGGGGCCGGGCGCGCGGCAAGGGCAGGCGGCACTGGACCCGCTGCGGGCGGAAACGTAGCCGTAAACCGGCTACAATCCGTGCAGACTGTTGCGGTGGCAGCGTCCGAAAAGCGGGCGAAGGGTCCAATCGCGCGCGTTAACGATGGCGGCGTTCAGGTCTGGCACGACTTAATTCTGAAGATAGGCCTGTTCGTCCGGCCTTGGTGGCGCCTGTCCCTCGATGTCCGGGAGTTCGCAGGGGCGCCACCCGGTGCCGACGCTGACTTCGACCTTGGCGAAATTGGCGGCCACCCGGCGGATGTCCGGGGGCGCGAGACCGAACAGATAGTCGAAGCGGCAGGTCAGATCGACCATGCGGATGCCGGCCACCGGGAGCGGGCAGATGACCCGAACCACGTCGTTGCCGGACATGAAAGCACGGGCGAGCACCCTGCCCTCGCCCACGCCGGCCCAACTGACTTCCACCGCCTGGAGCGCACCCTCCGGCGGCACCCAGAAGCTGACGGCGACGCGGACGATCGGCGTGGGGTTCCAGACCTGCAAGCGCACCTCGGTGCCGCACCAGCGGTCGCGTTCAACGCCGGTGGGCCACGCCAGCAGGCGCGGGACGTGGGGCGCGGGAACCACTTCGGCGAGGTCGGTCAGGGTGGCGGTGTAATAGTCGCCAAAGAGGGTGTCGTAATGCCCCCAGATCGCCCCCGGGGCGACGGTGGCCTCGATGGCGGCAGCGCGGCGGATGGCGGCGACCAAGTGGTGCGGGGGAGCGCCAAGCGGCACCAGCACGCCGACGCCGAGGGTGCGCAGGCGTTCGGCGATGGCGCCGAAATCGTAGGCGACCGGGATCATGCCGGCCTCCAGCGCCTCTGACAGCGTGTAGGAGAAGGTTTCCGGAAAGATCGACAGGAACAGGGCCACGCGGGCACCGGAGCGGCATAGCGCGCCGTTGGCCTCGCCCGGCCGGTAGCTGCCGGCGAGGCTGATGTTGGCAAAATGCTCCAGTTCGGCGTCGCGGTCGGTGTGGCCGACGACGACCAGGGTGATGTCGTCCTCCCACCGGCTGCAATGGCGGGCGAGGTCCACCAGTTGACGGGCACCTTTTTGCGGGCCGATGGCTCCGGGGACGGCGACGCGGAGTTTGTCCCCGGTCGCTTCGGCGCGTTGGGGCGGGGCTGCGTCCGGGCTGGCGAAGTGCGGTTTGATCTCCGTCCGCAGGCCGGGGAACAGGGCGGCGTAGCGGTCCGCCGTGTCGCGGGACGGGGCGATGACCTGATAGGCGTCGTACAGCAGCGGCCCGAACTTGCCGCGCCAGACTTCGCCGGTTTGCGCGAACGGTTGCAAAGTGCGGTGCAGGCCCGCGTGGGCGCCGCCTTGTTGAACGCAGGCGGTGCATTTGGCGGCGGCCGGGATGCCGCAATAGGTGTCCCCGCCGTCCAGCAGGGTCACGCGCGGACAGCCATAGAAGAAATCGTGCAAGGTGACGGCGTAGGGAATGCCGCAATCGTGGACGAACTCGCCGACGCCGTCCGGCAGGTCCAGCAGGTGCTGGACGTGAATGAACATCGGCGCGAGGTCGAGGATATCCGCCAGCGCCTCGCCGATCGGGGCGGGTTGCGGGTAGGCGAGTTGTTCCTCGGTGCTCCAGCGGCGGATGACGACCATCGGGCGGCCATCGTGATCCTTGCCCGTCGCCAGGGCGAGCACGAGAAAGCCCTCGGCGCCGAGGCGGACCATCATGTCGTCCATATGGCGGACGGCCCCGCCCTCCAGCGACAGCGTGACGAACAGGACGATGCGGCCGATGCGGCGCCAGACGGCGGATTGGACGCGGTTGCGGACATCGTGCAGCGGGTCGGTCCGCAAGAAATCGGCGACGAAGTCGTGGTAGTACGGATAGCGGGTCTCAACGGTGGCGAGATTGGCGGCCACCAGGGCCTTGCGGGCCTCGGCGAACGAGACCTCTCCCTTGTGCCACACGTAAACGTCCGCCGCGCAGACGTTGCGCCAGCCGCGTTCCAGAGCGCGCAGAGAAAAATCGTTCTCCTCGCCGTAGCCGGCGCCGAACGTCTCCGCGTCGAACAGGCCGACATCGTCCAGCGCCGCACGCTTGATGAACATGCAGAAGCCATGGGCGGTGGGAAGATCGCGCACGACGCCTGCATTGGCCGCCTGGACCATGGCGGCAAGCTCCGCGAATTCCAAACCGTAGGGCGCCTCGTCGTCGGCGAGTTGGCGGGGCAGGCTGCAAATGGTGGCGCGGTTGGACAGTGGCGTGGCAGTCCCGATCGCGGCATCGGCGTGGGCGGCGCGATACAGGCGTTCGAGGAATTTCTCCGGGACGATGGTGTCTGCGTTCAGCAGCACCACGTCTGCGTCGGTGGCCAGCGCCAAGCCGCGATTGGCGCTGGCGACGAAGCCCATGTTGGTGTCGTTGCGCAGATAGACGAGGCGGCCCGTCTCCGCCATCGCCCGCAGGGCGGCGGATAGGTCTGGTTCGGGCGAGCAGTCGTCAATGACGATCAGCCGGTGGGCGATGGTGTCGCCGCTGGCCAGCACGCTGTCCAGGCAGGCGAGGGTTTCGTCGGCGCCGCGATAGACCGGCACGATCACGTCGACGGCGGGCGCGTCGCGGCGGGGCAGGACGTTGCGGCCGCCGAGCAGGCTGGCACTGTCGAACAGCACGCGCTGCTGCGGGCGGCCGGCGAGCAGACTTACCAGCGCGGGCAGAACGCGTCGGCCGAACAGCAGGCCTTCGGCGGAGCCGCCGAACGCCCGGCCTGCGGTCGCGGCGACCGCGACGGCGGCGGGCAGCGTCGTGCCGCGCAGCACCGGGCCGAACGGCATATGCGCGGTACCGATGACCGTGACCGTGACCACTTCCGGCGCCGCCCGCACCGCGCGCGGCTGCATGCGGATCTCGAAGCCACCCGCAATGGTCTGCGGCTGCGCCAGCCGCAGCGCGGCGTGGCCGATGTTGTTTTGGACATTGAACGGTTCTGCCGCGCCGCAATGAACCACCAATGTCAGGCCGGAAGTAGGGCGGAGTTCGTCGTAAATCCAGCCGCGCACGAACAGGTCGTCGATGTGCTCGATCTGGTGGCGGTAGCTGGAGCGATAGGGCTGCTCCACCGCGTCGGCGTCGGCGAATTCCAGGCGCAGCAGGTGGAGCGAGGTGTCGAAGGTGGCGGGCGGGCAGGCAACGCGCAGCGTGCCGTCCTCCAGGATGCGCCATTGGTCGGGGCCGAGCGGCGCGCCGTCCAGATGAACGGCCGCGACCTCGGCGGGCGGCACGAGGGTAAACAGCGCGTTGGTGCCGCGAAATTCGACGCTGGCCGTGACCGTCTGGCGGCGGGCGGGTTTGGGCCGGCGGGGGTGTCTGGGCGGCTTCACTGGATGACCTTGGCGCGAAACGACCCGCGCTTATAGCGACGCGGCCGTGCGCTTGCCTATCGCCGCCCCGCGTTGACACTGCGGGCAAGCGGCGGGAAGGTTTGGAGAAAGGCTGGCGTGGTACGCTAGGGCCAGGGGGAAACGGGCATGAACAGGTTCCGCGTCGCCATCGACGGCGATTTCGTCAGACCGGACGGGTCGCCGGCCTATCCCGATTTCGACCTGTCGCCGCTGCACGGGCGGCCGGATGTGGAGGCGGTGCATGTGGCGCTGGGCAAGACCGCCGCTGCATCGGCGCTGGAGGGGTTCGACGCGCTGATCTTGCTGGGCAACAGGTTTGCGGCGGAGAGCGTGCCGGCGGACGGGCGGCTGCGGATCGTGGCGCGGTTCGGCGTGGGCTACGACACGGTGGACGTGAATGCCTGCACCGAGGCGGGCATCGCGCTGACAATCACGCCGGACGGGGTGCGGCGGCCGGTGGCCGTGGCCATCCTGACACTATTGCTGGCGCTGACCGGGCGCCTGTTCGTGAAGGACAGGCTGACGCGCGAGGGGCCGGCGGGGTACGCGCGGCGCAACGATCACATGGGCGTGGGGCTGATCGGCCGCACGCTGGCCTCGGTCGGCATCGGCAATATCGGGGCGGAACTTTTTCGCCTCGCAGCCCCGTTCGGGATGAAGTTCATCGCCCACGATCCGTTTGCCGACGCCGCGACCGCGAAGGCGCTGGGGATCGAACTGGTCGGTCTGGAGGCGGTGTTCCGGGAGGGCGATTTCGTCAGCATCTCCTGCCCGCTGACGCCGGAGACGCGGCATCTGGTCAACGCGGAGCGGCTGGCGCTGATGAAGCCGACCGCGTTTCTGATCAACACCGCGCGCGGGCCGATCGTGGATCAGGCGGCGCTGACCAAGGTGTTGCAGGCGGGCGGGATCGCGGGCGCGGGGCTAGACGTGCAGGAGCAGGAGCCGCCGGACGTGAACGATCCGCTGCTGAAACTCGACAACGTGATCCTGGCGCCGCATGCGCTGTGCTGGACGGACCAGTGCTTTGCCGGCATCGGCGCCTCGGCGGTGAAGTCCGTGCTGGATGTCGCGTCCGGGCATGTGCCGCGCGGGCTCGTCAATCGGACGGTCGCCAAACACGCGCGCTGGCAGGGATTCACCCCGGTTGCGGAGGGTTAGATGGCCCCGTTGCGCGGCGCGGTGATCGGGTGCGGGTTCTTTGCGCAGAACCATCTGCATGCCTGGAAGGACATTGCCGACGTCGAGATCGTCGCCGTGTGCGACAAGGATGCGGCGAAGGCACAAGCGGCGGCGGAGAAATTTGGGGTGCCCGCTTGGTACGACGACGCGGCGCGGATGTTCGGCGCGGTAGAGCTGGATTTCGTCGATATTGCCACGACGATGCCGACCCATCGGGCGCTGGTCGAACTGGCGGCGCATCATCACGTCCCGACGATCGTGCAGAAACCGTTCGCGCCGCACTGGGACGATTGTGTGGCGATGGTGGCGATCTGCAAGGCGGCGGGGATTCCGCTGATGGTGCATGAAAATTTCCGCTTCCAGGCGCCATTGGACGCGGTACGGAAGGTGCTCGGCGAGGGATTGATCGGCAAGCCGTATTACGGGCGGATCAGCTTTCGCACCGGCTACGACATCTTTGCCGGCCAGCCGTATCTGATGAAGGAAGAACAGCTTGTGATTCTCGATCTCGGGATTCATGTGCTGGACATGGCCCGCGTGTATCTGGGCGAGGTGGAGACGGTCTATGCGCAAACGCAGCGCGTACATCCCCACATCGTGGCCGAGGACATGGTCACATTGATGCTGCGGCACAAAAATGGCGCCACGAGCGTCGTGGAAGCCTCCTACGCCAGCAGGATTTCGCCCGATCCATTTCCGCAAACGCTGGTCAGCATCGAGGGGACGCGCGGCAGCGTGCAGTTGCTGGAAGGTTATCGGATGCGCGTGACGAGCGACGGCGAGACGACGGAGAAGAACGTGTCCACGCCGCTGCTGTCCTGGACCTCCGAGCCATGGCATGTGGCGCAGGAGAGCGTGTTGCGGACGCAGCAACATTGGGTGGCATGCCTGCGCGAAGGCCGGGCGCCGGAGACGAGCGGCGAGGACAATCTGCGAACGTACGCACTGGTGGTGGCGGCCTACCGGTCGGCGGCGGAGCGGCGCGCGGTGGCGCCTACCCGATGACGGTGTTGCGCGCGGGACCGCTTTCGGCCGAGTTCGAGGCCGGCAATCTGCGCTATATCCGTTACGCTGGCTTTGAGATGATCCGGGCGATCTCGTTCCTCGTGCGCGGGCGTGTCTGGAACACGTTCGCGCCGGAGATCGCCGACCTGACGGTGCGCGAGGACGACGACGCGTTCCGCATTCGCTACAACGCGACGATCCGCGACGGCGACGCGACGCTGAGCTACCGCGCCCGCATCGACGGCACCGCGAACGGCAAGCTGTCGTTCGGCGCGGAGGGCGCGGCCGACAGCGATTTCGTCACGTGCCGAACCGGGTTCGTGGTGCTGCACCCGATCGTGGGAGTCGCCGGACAGGACGTGGAGATCGCGCATGTCGATGGCAGCGTGGAGCAAGGAAGGTTCCCGGAGCTGATCGACCCGGTGCAGCCGATGAAGGATCTGCGGTCGCTGACGCATGCGTTCGCGCCCGGCGCGCGGGTGACGTGCCGCATGGAGGGCGACGCGTTCGAGATGGAAGATCAGCGCAACTGGACCGATGCGTCGTACAAGACTTATGTGCGGCCGTTGGCCAAGCCCTGGCCTTACACGATCGCCAAGGGCGAAGCGATCAAGCAGTCGGTGACGCTGCGCGTTGCCGGTGTGCCGACGGTAGCGGCGAGCACGGACGATATGGTGCGCGTCGAAATCGGTGCGGCGGTCGGACACATGCCGACGCTGGCGCTGGGGTGTACTCCGGCCGAAGCGGTGGCAGCGTTGCAGCATGTGGCGGAATTGCGTGAGTCGGGAATTGCCGACCTCGTGTGCCGCTACGATCCGCGCGACGGCTACGATCTTGCAGCCGTGCGGGAGTTCGCGGAGAGGCTGGGCGCGGGCGTGGAACTGCAACTGGTCGTGCCGTCGGTCGAGGGGTTCGCGCAGGACATCGAGGATGCGGCGGCGGTCGTGCGGCGAGCGGGACTCAAATTGCGCGCGATTGCGGTCTCGCCGGCGGCGGATTTGAAAAGCACGCCGCCGGGCAGCACATGGCCCCCCTGCCCGCCCGCCGATGCGGTGTTGCGCGCGACGCGCCGCGCGTTTCCCGGCGTGCGGCTGGGCGGCGGGATGCTGAGCACGTTCACCGAGTTGAATCGCAAGCGGCCGCCCTTGTCGCTGATCGACTATGTGACGTTCTGCACCACGTCCAACGTGCATGCGGGGGACGACCGCTCGGTGATGGAAACGCTGGAGTCGCTGCCGTTCGTGACCGCCTCCGTGCGCGCGATTGTCGGCGACAAGCCGTTTGTCGTCGGGCCGAGCAGCATCGGCATGCGGGACAATCCGTATGGAGCGGCGCCGCTGGACAATCCGGGCGATGCGCGGATGGCGATGGCGGGGCGCGACCCGCGCCAGCGCGAGCAATTCAATGCCGCATGGACCCTCGGTTATGTCGCGCGGATGGCGGCGGGCGGCGCGTGCCGAATCGCCATCTCCGCACCGGTCGGCGATTTCGGGATTTGCGGCACAGACGGGCCGTATCCGGTGTTTCATGTGGTGGCCGGCCTGGCACGTTTGCGCGGGGCGACGCGGTACGCCGCGACGACGAGCCGCGAGCGCGATGTGCTGGCGCTACGCGCGGGCGAAGATTTGTGGCTGGCCAATCTGACTGCCGAGAGCGTGCGCGTCGCGGCTCCCGGGTCCGCAGGGCCGGTCTTGACGCTGGCGCCCTACGCTGTTGCTGTCTCGCGCGTTTGATTTCGGAGAGTTTCGCCATGGACCCGCTCGCCCGCCGCAAACTGGGACGCACCGGCATCGAGTTGACGCAACTCGGCTTCGGTGGCGCGGGCCTCGGGGATTTGTTCTCCGTCGTGTCGGAGGAGGATGCGAGTGCCACGCTCGCCGCCGCGTGGGACGAGGGGATTCGGTATTTCGACACGGCGCCGTGGTACGGGCGCGGGCAGAGCGAGCATCGGTTCGGCAGGGCGCTGTATCGGCGCCCGCGCAAGGATTTCGTGCTGTCCACGAAGGTCGGGCGGACGCTGCATCCGTACCATGACGCGGAGAATTTTCCGACCGCGATGTGGGCCGGCGGGCTGCCGTTCCAGCACAAGTTCGACTACAGCTACGACGGTGTGATGCGCGCGTTCGAGGACAGTTTGCAGCGTCTGGGGCTGACGCGGATCGACGTGCTGCTGATCCATGACCTCGATTTGTGGCACCACAAGAAGATCGAGCGGGTGACGGCGTATTTGACCGAGCTGCACAATGGCGGCTGGCGCGCATTGCAGGAGTTGAAGCAGGCGGGCCGCATCGGCGGCATTGGCGCCGGCATCAACGAAATGGGGATGATGCCGCGCCTGCTGGATCTGATGGACCTGGATTTCTTCCTGGTCGCCCTGCGCTACACGCTGCTGGATCAGCGTGTGCTGGATGTGGAGTTCCCGCGCTGTGCGCAGAACGGCGTGGGATTCGTCATCGGCGGCGTGTTCGCGTCCGGCATTCTGGCGACCGGTGCGGTGGCCGGCGCGAAGAACGATTACGAGGACGCCTCGCCGGAAGTGATGGAGATTGTGCGGCGGATGGAGGCAGTGTGCGCGCGCCACAACGTGCCGCTGCCGGCGGCGGCGTTGCAGTTCCCGCTGGGCAATCCGGCGGTCGCATCGGTGATTCCGGGGGCGATCACGCCCGATCAGGTGCGGCGCAATGTGGCCTCGTTCCGGCACCCGATCCCGGCGGATTTCTGGGCGGAATTGAAGCACGAAGGTTTGCTGCGGGCGGACGCGCCTACCCCGTGACTTCCAGTACCATCGCGGCCGTGTGCGCGCGGCCGAATTCGTCGGTGCCGCGGACGGCGATGCGGTGCGTGCCACGTGGCAGCGCGTCCGGCAGCGCGATTTGCCATAGATGGGTGGAGACGACGGGCTGCACCCAGGGTTTTTTGGTCGCCGCGTTGCGGGCATAAACTTCTTCAACGAACGGGTCAGTGCGCGCCGTCCGGGTCATCGGCTGGAATGGGGCGTTGGCGGCGAAGGACACTTCCAGCGTGGAAGTCGGGCCGGCGTCGAAGAAATTGGCGACCAGCCGTGTGGACGCGAGGGCTTCGGCGGCGATAGGGCCGGAGAGCAGCGCGCCGGGCTGGTAATCGCGGATGACTTCGATAGCGTCCCGATGCACCTGGCTGTCGAGCACAAGGCGGATTTGCCCGCGGTTCGGGTCGCGGGCGGGGACGAAGCGAGTACTGGCGTGTCCGTCTGCAACGGACAGGATGTGGAACCCGTTCGGGCAGCCATCCGCCTGCAACGCAACGGGAATGCCGCGCTCGTCGAACGGACCGCTCCACCAACTGCCGCTGACGGCGGCGAGGACGTGGTGGTGGTGCGAGCCGGCGGGCTGCGGGAAATGAAAATGCTCGTTGGTGTGGGTGTGGCCGGAGAAGCTGATCGTGTTGCTGTGCGTCGCGATGGCGGCGAGGAAGTCGGCGGCATTCTCGGCGGCGAAGGAGGGGTCCGAGCCCACCACGGTGCGCAACGGGATGTGGAAGCAGGCGACGACCAGCGAATCGGGCGGGACGTTGGCCAACACGTTGCGGACGAAAGCGAGCTGGCGGGCATTGAAGAAGCCGCGATATTTGCCGGCGGCGTTCGGTTTGGCGGGGTCGGTGCCGTGATAGTCCACGTTGTCGAGCATCAGGAACGTCGCGCCCGCGTACTGGAACGCATAGTTGCGGGCGCCGAAGATGCGGGTGAACGTGTCGCGGGAGCGGGCGTTGTCCGGCGCCTCGTAGTTGATGTCGTGGTTGCCGGGGACGCTGAACCAGGGCAGGCCGATGGTGCCGACGATGCGGTTGTAGCGGTCGTAGTAGGACAGATCGTCGAACATCAGGTCGCCGGTGGTCAGGCCGAAGGCGGCATTGGTGCCGACGGCCTGCGCCACCACGTCGTCGCGGATGTAGCCGACTTCGTGCAGGCTTTCGGGCTGCGGGTCGGTGAACAGGACGGCGTCGAACGTCGCCGGTTCCGGCTGCCGGCGGAGCGGGAAGTCGATGCTGTCCGGCAGCGGCCCAGTGGGTGCCAGGCCGTGGAAGCGGAACGGCAGGCCCGAGCCATCCGGCGCATGAACGTAGGCAAAGCGCGGCAGCATCGTGGCCGGATCGACCGGGACTATCCAGCCGGCGGGTTTCACGACGAACAGGGAGTCGCCGGGCGCCACCGGCAGGCGCCATGCGCCGCCCGCGTCCGTCAGAACCACGTCGGTCCCGTTGGAGACCATCACGCCGGGCACGCCCTTGCCGGTGGTGTCGTCGAACACCCTTCCCTGCGCCATCGATGTGTCCGCGCTTGCGTTACCGGTGGCGAGCGTGGCCATCGCGGCCGCCGCGCCGAACAATTGGCGGCGCGTGAGTCCCTGGTCCGTCATCGTGGTCCCTCCCTGCTCGGGGCCAGATTAGCGGGGCGGCCGCACATGTCGGTGACAAGTTCGTTTCACTCGCGGCAGCAGCGCCTTGTGTGGTATGGCGCGGCCGAATGAAGTTCGTGACCGATTTTGCCGACCAGGCGGTGATCCTGCCGCTCGCCGTCGCCGTGGGACTTGCGTTGCTGCTGGCCGGATGGCGGCAGGGGGCCATTGCGTGGGCCACCGCGATTGCGGGGACGCTGGCGGCGGTCCTGCTGGGCAAGGTTCTGGCCAACGCCTGCGTGCATCTGCTGGTCGTCGCCGATCTGCGCAGCCCGAGCGGTCATACCGCGTCGGCCGCCGTCGTCTATGGCGGGCTGGTCGCGCTGCTGCTGCCACAGCCGGCGCGCGGGGTGCGGCGGTGGGTGACGGCGCTGGTGCTGGCGGCGGGGTTCGCGGTGCTGTTTGGCGGCACCCGTCTGGTGCTCCATGTCCATACGCCGGCCGACGTGGTGGCCGGCGCCTGCATCGGCATCGCGGGGGCGCTGGCGATGGCGCGGCTGGCGGGGCCACGGCCGGCCGGCGTACGGGTCGCCACACCCCTGGCGGCGGCGCTGGCCGTGGCGCTGCTGCTGCACGGCAAGCACCTGCATGCAGAAGAACTGATCGACGAGTATTCGTGCCGGCTGGCGACGTGGAGCGCGCCGCCGGCGGTGTGGGCGGCACCGCGTCAGATCGTGTCGGCGCGGCCGTAGCTGTCCTCCAGCCGCACCACGTCGTCGGCGCCCAGATAGCTGCCGGTCTGCACCTCGATCAGGGTCAGCGGGATGCGGCCGGGGTTTTCGACGCGATGGACGGCGCCGATGGGCAGATCGACGCTCTCGTTCTCGCGCACCAACACCGTCTCCCCGTCGCGCGTGACCAGGGCGCTGCCTTGCACGACCGTCCAGTGCTCGGCGCGATGGAAGTGCTTTTGCAGCGACAATTTCTGGCCCGGCTTGACCACCACCCGCTCGACGCGAAACCGGTCCTCGGCGATCAGGGTTTCGTGGAAGCCCCAGGGGCGGTAGGAGCGATTGTGCGCCACGGCCTCGTGCCGCTTGGCCGTGCGCAGGCGGTCCACGACGCGCTTGACGTCCTGGGCGCGGTCGCGGTGCATGGCGAGCACGGCGTCCTCCGTCACCACCACCACCGCGTCTTGCAGGCCCACGACGGCGGTGACGATGCCGTCGCTGCGGACGTAGCAGTCGCTCGCCCCCTCCAGCAGCACGTCGCCGACGGCCACGTTGCCGTCCGAATCCTTGGCGCCGAGGTCCCACAGCGCGTCCCAGCTTCCGACGTCCGACCAGCCGAGATCGGCGGGGACAACGGCGGCGCGGTCGGTGCGTTCGGCGACGGCGTAGTCGAGGCTGATGGAGGGGCTGGACCCGAAGGCGGCGGCGCCGAGGCGGATGAAATCCAGATCCTGCGCCCGGTCGGCCAGCGCCGCCGTCACGGCCACGACGATTGCGGGGGCGTGGCGTTCCAGTTCGGCCAGCATCGTGCGGGCGGTGAAGACGAACATGCCGGAATTCCACAGATGCCGGCCGTCGGCGACCAGCCGTTCCGCCGTCCTCGCGTCGGGCTTTTCGACGAAGCGGGCGAGCGTGTGGACGCCGGGCAGGCCGGGCAGCGGGTCGCCGACCTCGATGTAGCCGAAGCCGATTTCCGGGCCAGTGGGGCGCATGCCGAAGGTCACGATCCGGCCGGCGCGGGCGGCGGCGACGGCCTCGGCCAGCAGGGCGTGGAGTTTCGGCAAGTCCGTGATCGCGGCATCGGCGGCCATCATCCACAGGACGGAATCGGGGTTGTCCTCGGCCGCCAGGAGCGACGCGGCGGCGACGGCGGGGGCCGAGTTGCGGCCGATCGGTTCCAGCAGGATGCGGGCGCCGACGATCCCGGCCTCCCGCATCTGTTCGGCGACGAGAAAGCGGTGGTCCTGGTTGCAGACGACGATGGGGGGCGCGAAGCCGGGGCCGACGGCGCGGCGGGCGGTCTCCTCGATCATCGAGCGGTCGGACAGCAGGGGCCAGAACTGCTTGGGGAAGCTTTCGCGGGAGACCGGCCACAGGCGAGTGCCGGAACCGCCGGAGAGGATGACGGGGATGATCGGCAACGGTGCGGATTGCGAGGTCATTTCGCGTTTCTACGGAAACGGGTGGGGGAAAGTCCAGCTTGGCGTGGTTGCCGGCCTTTTTTATTTCTATATCGTAACATTATGGGCGTGCCAAGGCGTGGGCTTGTAGCGGGCCGGAATTTTGGGAGGACCGGTGGCTGGCTTTGAGCCGTCTCTCGTTTTGGGATTGGGTTGGGCGAGGAGTTTTACCGGCTCCGGTTTCCGGGCGGGGCGACCCCTCTCCCCACCGTCGGTCTGCTTCGCAGCCCGACCCCACAAGGGGAGAGGGAGTTTTTGGGCCACGTTTTGAGAGAGTCCGGTCCGGCGCGCCCGGCGGCTCGGAAGCGGTTCCCCGTTCTCGACGGCGGCGGCGAGGCGGGCGAAATCTTCGCCCATGCGCCGGAATTGCGCCTCGATCATCGCGACCAGCGGCGCCGGGAGTTTTCCCCCGGACTGGGCGACAATGGCCTGGATCAGCATCAACAAGAAGGCGTTGAACCGATCTGCCGGGGAGAGGATGGGAGTGTTTTTCACTCAAACATGTTAGTATGAATGGTAGAGGCTGGGCAAATGAAATTTGCGGCTACGGCGATTTTTTCGAGGTCGCCCGGGGCGGCGGCCGGCTACGCCGGCTGGTCCAGGCGCGAGGTCGCTTTGGAGTCGGGCAGCGCGATGTAGAACACCAACGAAATCAGGATCAACGCGGACGCGTAGATGAAGTAGAAATCCTCGCGGCCACTGCTCTTGAAGGACAACGCCACGTAATCGGTCGTGCTGCCGAAAATTACCACCGTCAGCGCATGTGCCACGGCAATGCCGCTCGCGCGCACCGAGGTCGGGAACATTTCTGCCTGCACGATGGCCGAGACCGCGGAATAGAAGGTGACGACCGCCCAGGCGAGGCAGACCAGCAGGCACGCGACAAACGGCTCGGGCGTGGCTTTCAGCGTCGTCAGCAGCGGATAGGTGCCAAGCCCGCCGACGATGCCGAAGCCGAGCAGCAGCGGCTTGCGGCCGATCCGATCCGACAGCGCGCCGTACAGCGGATGGATCACGATGGCGAACAGCAGCGAGCCGGCGGCGACGGCGGTGGTCTGGTCGTCGGTCAGCCCGACCGACAGTTTGAGGAATTTCTGCATGTAGGACGTGTAGGTGTAGAACGCCGACGCTCCGCCGACGGTGAGGCCGACGATGAGCAGAACCGCCCTCCACTCGGCCACGAGCCGCCCAAGCGATCCCATTCCCCGCGTGGTTCGTTTGGCGGCGGTGAACAAGTCCGGCTCCGCCATGTCCCGCCGCATGTAGAGCGTGACGACGGACAACAGCGCGCCGATGACGAACGGGATGCGCCAGCCCCAGTCCTTCAGTTGATCGGTCGTCAGGAACAGTTTCTGCAAAACCAGCAACACCAGCATGGCGCAAAGCTGCCCCCCGATGGTGACGGCATTGACGATGCCGGAATAGAAGCCGCGCCGGCCGGGTTCGGCGGTCTCGACAATGTAGGCAATGCTGGTGCCGTATTCGCCGCCCTGGCTCATGCCCTGCAAAATGCGCGCGAGCGTGAGAATGATCGGCGCGGCGGCGCCGATGGTCTGCACCGTCGGCGTCACCGCGATCAGTAACGAGCCAAAGCACATCAGCAGGATGGAGAGCATCAAGGTGGTGCGGCGGCCGAAGCGGTCGGCAAGCGAGCCGAACAGCAGGGCGCCGAGCGGACGGGCGACGAACCCGACGGCAAACACCAGCGCCGCGAAAAGCTGCTGCCGTTCCTGGCTTTTTTCCGGAGAGAAGGAGCCCGCGAAATAGAGTGCGAACGCGGAATAGGCGTAGACGTCGTACCACTCGATGAGGTTGCCGAGCGAGGCGACGAAGATGCCCTTCACGCGGGCATGCGTGCCGGCCTCTACGACGGTCGCTGGCGTGGCGCCCACGGCGCACCCTCCGTTGTGGACGAAGCATAGCGAAGCGCGTGACAGGAACAAGCAACGTCCGGCGCCGGCACGGACGCCGGGGGTCAGCCCCAGCCCGGGATCGCCGGCACCCGGATGGTTTCGAGTTCCGGGAGGTCGAAGCCAAAATGTTCGGCTATCAGGGTGCGTAGGGCGAGGCGGTCGGGCACGTCGCCTTTGGTCGCGGTGCCATCGCGCAAATGGGTGAAGTCGCGATTCATGAGGTTCATCCGCCCGTCCGGCGTGACGGCGCTGGCGATGATCCAGTTGGTGAACAGGGACGCAGGGTGGGTGGCGATGTAGTGGTTCGTGACTTCGAAATCGATCGGGTTTTCCACATCCATGGCCGACACCCACGCGGCCATCTGCGCCCCGTCGCGCGGCGCGTGCAGCACCCAGTCGGTACCGTCGCGCGCCATGCGATGCGTGGCATGCGCGGGCTGGATGCCGGCCTCGTCGAGCGGGACCGGCAGGCGGGAGCCGAACGGGCCGAAGCCGGGATCGACGACGTAGCGGGCGCCCTCGACGGCAACGCTGAGGAACATGTGGTCGCGAGCAACTTCGGTGCGGGGGCGGAACACGATCACGCGGGCGGCGTGGCGGACCGGCGTGAAGCCGACCGCCTCCAAAACGGCGGCGAACAGGCTGGCGTGTTCGAAGCAATAGCCGCCGCGCTTTGCGTGGACGAGTTTGGCTTGCAGACCTTCGAGGTCCAACCGCACCGGCCGGCCGAGCAGAACGTCGAAATTCTCGAACGGGATGCGGGCCACATGCGCGTCCAGCAATCCGGCCAGCGTCGCGTAGGTGGGGGCGGTGGGGCCGCGCCACCGGATACGGTCGAAATACGCGCCAAGGTCGAGGGGATTTTCCATACGATCCTCGTGGCTGCCGGGTGCCAAAGATGTTGCGATTTTCGGTATTTCCGGGGTTGGCGTCCAGCGCAATCACCCCGCCGACGCCGCCACCCGCCGCATCAAGCCGTCGAACATTCGGTCCGACAAAATGCGGCGCAGGAACAGGATGGTGTGGGCGCTGCCGCCGGTGGCGTAGCGGGTGCGGGGGTGCCGCGCGCGGACGGACTTGGCGATGGTGCGGGCCACGACTTCCGGCGGCGAGGACAGGCGGGAGGCGTTGGCGCCGGCATGCAGTTTGGCAAGCTGGTGGGCGGCCGGGCCGTAGGCGGTGGCGCCGGACATATGGAGGAGGCTGTCGCTGGCGATGCCGCTCCATTCGGTGCGGATGGCACCCGGCTCAATGACGATCACGTCGATGCCGAAAGGGGCGACCTCCATCCGCAGGCAGTCGCTCAAACCTTCGACGGCGAATTTGGTGGCGTGATACCAGGCGCCGAACGGCTCCCACATTTTGCCGCCGACCGAGGTGACGTTGACGATCTTGCCCGATTTTTGCGCGCGCATCATGGGTAGGGCGAGTTGGCAGAGGCGGGCGAGGCCGAACAGATTCCCCTCGCACTGGCGGCGGGCTTCGGCCATCGGCACGTCCTCCAGCGCGCCGTAGGAGCCGTAGCCGGCGTTGTTGACCAGCACGTCGAGCCGGCCGTGCGCCTGGATCGTGGCCATGGCGGCGACGATGGAGGCATCGTCGGTCAGGTCCAGCGACAGCAGTTTCGCACCGGCGGCGGCGAGCGGGGCCATGCGGTCGAGGCGGCGGGCGGCGGCATAGACGGTAAAACCATCGGCGAGCAGGGCGCGAACGGTGGCTTCGCCGATGCCGGACGAGGCGCCGGTGACGAGGGCGGTTGCCATTTTCAGCCTCCACATTTGGGTGGCTGGGTCTATAACCGTGGAGTGTGGTCCATGGTCAAGGGATTGTTCATGCTGATTTCGGAATTCGCGCAGCAGACGGGGCTGAGCACCGACACGGTGCGGTTCTATGTGCGCAAGGGGTTGTTGAGCCCGGAAACGGGGAACAAGGGCGGCTACAACCCCTACCAGATTTTTTCCCCGGCGCTGGTGGAGACGGCGCGGGTGATAAAGCTGGCGCAATCGCTGGGCTTTACGCTGAAGGAGATTGCAGCGTTCGGGGAAGAGTATCGCGCAGGCGCGCTGACGGCGACGCGGGGGGCCGATATTTTGCGCGGGCAGTTGGGGAAGCTGGAGGAAAAGGCCGCGCTGCTGGCCGGGATGATCGGCTACGTGCGGGCGAAGATCGCGTGGCTGGAGGGAGGCGGCCAAGGGGCGGAGCCGACGTTCGGGGTGTTTGCGTGTGGGGTGACGGCGGGGGTGGTTGACGATGCGGGCAAGGTGAGGCGGGCTTGACCATGGCTTGGCCGCGTTTCGCCAACAACGCTACCCCACCAACTCCGGCTGGCGGAACTCCGACAATTGGTAGGCACGTTCGTGGCCGAAGCCGATGCCGTGGCGGAAGTCGGCGATTTTTCTTCCCTCGACTTCGCGGTAGCTCCAGGGGGCGACCTCGGGAAAAGCACGGCTGGGGGCGAAGAAGGCGTCCTGGTGATAGACGGGGACGCCGGCGGGCGTGGTGTGCATGACGAGGCTGAAGCGGGTGCGGGACGTGTCGCGGATCGGCGTGCCGCCGTGCGGGAGTTGCGGGTGCCAGATCAGGCTGTCGCCGGCCTGGACGTAAAGCTTTTTCACCGGCAGGCGGCGGGCGCGGCCGGCTTCGATGACGGTGTTTTGGTACTCCATCCAGGTGTCGCCGTCCGTGTCCGGGATTTTGTCCAGCGCACCGAAGCGGCGGATGGCGATGGCCTCGCGGTCGAGTTCCGGCATCAGGTGGCCGCCTTGCATGACTTCGAGGCAGCCGTTGTCGTCGCCGGCCGGCTCCAGATAGATCGTGCTGCCGAAGTATAGATATTCGGGGCGGGTGGCGAAGACGGGCGAGTCGCGATGCAGCGGCTGTTGCGAGCCGACCTCGTAGAAGAGCGACGTGTAGAGGGAGGTGGGGGCGCCGAACAGCACGTCCTGCACGGCGAGCCAGACCGGGTTGCGGGTGAAGAGGGGTAAAAGTTCGGGCATCGCGGCGTGCAGGTTGACGATGCGCGGGTAGTGGCCGAGTTCGTTGCGGTTGGCTGCGAAAATCGCGTCGTTGGCGCGCTCGAACCGGCGGAAGGCGGCGATGGTTTTGGCGCAGGTTTCGGGCGGAATCGCGCCACGGACCACGGTGTAGCCCTTGGCCACGACCTCCAGCGCGTGGGTTTTCACCAGCGGGTCGATGTCCATGCCGGCGATGTTCGTCACCGCGTCCGGCTGGAGGAAGAGTCCGAGCATTTTCTGCCTCCCGCTGTACGGCGTGTGGCCGGCGGCGAAGATGATAGGCGGTTTACTCGGTTCCAGGGGTTAACGGTTGGTCAGGCCAGCGGTTCGAAGGCGATCTCCCGCACCAGGGCGGGGCCGCGGTCGAACAAGGCGATCAGGCTGAGGAAGGCGGAGTCCGTGCGGTTGCGCCCCTGTTCCCAGTTTTGCACAGTATCAATGTCGACGCCGAGGGCATCTGCGATTTCCGGCTGAGATATCTCGTAGCAGGCGCGGACGGCCGCCATGAAGGTGCCGGGTTCCGGGAAGGTACGGCCGCGATAGAGCTGCACGTCCAGCGGCTTCAGGTCGCGGGCGAGGTCTTCCAGGCCGCCATCGACGGGGATTTCACAAAGGGTCCAATCCTTCTCGGCCAGTTCGCTGATCGCAGTATGCGCGGCCTTGAGGCCGAGGCCGGAGCAACGCAGCCTGTGGGCGACGTGGATTCGCCACTCGAAGCCACCGATCCGGTGCAGCCACACAGTTTCCCACTCGTTGGAAAACTTGCGGCGTCTGGTGGCCGCTCGTAGTCGTTCAAGATGCTCGAAGGGTACGGTAAGCTCGGGGGTCACTAAGAACCTCCACCGGGCCAGCTAGCAACGAGTTGCAACGCAAAACCAACAAATATCAAGCTCAGCCCTATTCTTGACCTAAAAGAGTATCGCCGCCGCTCTACTTCGATCTCCCGATTCTGTTCGGGAACCGTTTTTCCATTTTTCAGAACATTTCCGTCCTCAAGCCCTATCGCCGCGCCGGCAATTATGTCTTTTACATACCTCTCGCAACCTATTGATTTTGAGTCGGTTTTACACATAATTTGGAGTTAACGTACCTAGCTGAGCTTGCTCGCCTTGATGGCACGTTACAAACGCGCTCGCATGCCACGCCACCCTACTCCTTCGGAGGCTTCCCAGAACGCTCTGTTGCGGCTCGATCTCGATCAGCCTGCCGCCGAGCGCGCTTCGCCTCGCGACTTGCTTCGAGAGCCAACTGTGCCGGTGTTGGTGTCGGGGCGCCTCCTTCTGCTGCCAGAGCACGCGCTAAGTGCTGGGCTTTCCGATCTTCGTCTAGCCACGGGGGGAGGTGTAGGGATGGCGGATTATGCATCGGGGGTGGGAGTCGTTCTGTCGGCTTTAATGAGAAGTTCTGTTTTGACTTTTGCAGACGGAGCTCGCTTTCAGCAAAAATGTAGAAAAGCCAATCTTTTGCGTACAAAAAATGCGCCTCTTGTTTTTCAAGAATGACAACATCAACATGTTTCCAAAAAAATGGGAAGCCATCGGTCGCTTCTGCCGCTTCCTGAAGGTCGACAAAAAAGACACCCTCGTTTCTAGGACTTTGATCATCCGCCCAATTGCAGTGGGCATATTGATTTCTAAGTTTCTGGCAATATCTAATAGCAGCAAAGGTCGCTTTATATTCGAGGGAGATCCCCATCTTCGTAAAACTCGGCTCGGCCAACGCTTCCGCAGCATCCAAACGGCTGCTTGTGCTTCTCAGTCTGTAAAATGCCTTCCGTACTGCTTCCCTTTGACCATTGACGTTCGCGACGCAGTCGATGGCCATCGTTTCGATTTCGCCAAAGGTAAGAAGCATTCGGCCGACGACTGCCGCCACTTCCGGATGACGATGCATGACGGGGTGAGCATGCTTTTGATGGGCCAAAGGAGGGCCTTGACCGGACATGTCTGAGCATTCCTTTTCGTGCAATAGTATGACCTACGAAGCGAAGCGCAGGTGGTTGCGATCCCTATCCGACGCGGAATTCAGGGACGTTCTTGCTGACCCATCTTCTTTTTTAGGTTCTCGATTTCCTTTGCAACCTCAGACGCCTTCTGATCTGCACGATGAAACGCTTCAGAATGAAGGAAACTGATGTCGCTGACGACTTTAAATAGGCGTTTTATGTCATTTCGGAGATCCTGGATTTTCTCCGCATCCGTCATCTGCTCCCATGTTTTAGGCATAGCCCTTCGCTCCCTGGATGGTGTGGCAACTGCCAGGATAGCGAAACGAGAGGCGGGAGTCTCACGATTC
>CAJCJG010000054.1 GCA_903970625.1 Solirubrobacterales bacterium 70-9
AGCCATAGTCATATATACTAACATAACGGAGTGAAAAACACCCCCATCCTCTCCCCGGTAGATCGGTTCAACGCCTTCCTGTTGATGCTGATTCAGGCCATCGTCGCCCAGTCCGGAGGCAAACTCCCGGCGCCGCTGGTCGCGATGATCGAGGCGCAGTTCCGCCGCATGGGCGAAGATTTCGCCCGCCTTGCCGCCAGCGTCGAGAAAGGGGAAGTTCCGTCCCGCCGGGAGCGCCGGACCGGGCTCTCGCCCAACGTGGCCCCAAAACCCGCTCTCCCCGTCCGGCAAAGGACCGGGGACGGGGGTCGCCCCGCCCGGACACCGGAGCCGGCAAAACTCCTCGCCCAACCCAATCCCAAAACGAGAGACGGCTTAAAACCAGCCACCGGCCCCCCCAAAAAATTCCAGCCCGCTCCAAGCCGGCACCTTGGCACGCCCATGTTATTACGATATCAAAACAATAAGACCATGGCCGCCATTATCCGTGGTCGATCTTGGACATGGCGCGTTTCGGCGGCTTTGCCTGTCCGGTGTGGCGCAGATAGGCGATGGCCTCCCCCGTGGTCAGCAGTGGGCGGGAGAACAGATAGCCCTGTGCCGCGTCGCACCCCGCCGCCTCCAGGAACGCCACCTGCTCGGCCGTCTCGACCCCCTCGGCAATGGCTTCCATCTCCAGGCTGTGGGCAAGGCTGACGACGGTGCGGGCGATCACGCCGCCCGGGCCGCCGCCGCCGATGTCGTCCACGAACGACCGGTCGATTTTCAGCCGGTCGATCGGCAGCCGCGACAGATGCGCCAGCGACGCATAGCCGGTGCCGAAATCGTCCAGCGCCAGCGTGATGCCGAGCCGGCTGACCTCGCGCAGCACCCCGTCGATCCGTTCGGCGGCGCGGCCCAGCAGGATGGTTTCGGTCAGCTCCAGCTCCAGATCGGCCGGCCGCAGCCCGTTGCGGCGGAGCATCTCCAGCGTCTCCGCCCGGAAATGGCTGTCGAGCAGTTGCGGGCCGGTCACATTGACGGCGACCCGCCCAGGGTCCAGCCCCGCGTCGCGAATTTCCCGTATCCGCGCCAATGCCGCCGCCATCACCATGCGGCCGAGGGTTGCGATCTGGCCGGTATCCTCCGCCACCGGGACGAACTCGGCCGGGGGCACCCAGCGCGTGCCGTCGTGCCAGCGGGCCAGTGCCTCGAACCCCGCATGCCCGCCGCCGCGCAGCAGGCATTTCGGCTGCAAGGCGACGGTGAACTGGTTCTGCGCCAGCGCCCGCCGCAGCGCGTCCGCCATATGGACATGGCGCTCCAGCGCCACCGCCTGCTCTGGCCGGAACGCCGCCCAGCGGCCCCGCCCGTTGCGCTTGGCCTCGTATAGCGCGAGGTCCGCGTTCTTCAGCAGTTTGGCGGCATCGGTGCCGTCGAGCGGGAACAGCGTCACGCCGAGCGAAATGCCGATCGGCGTGCGGCGCCCGGCCAACTCCACCGGCGCGGACAGCGCGGCATGGATCGCGTTGATGCGCGGGGCGGCCTGCTCCGCGTCCGCCAGCCCCGGAATCACCACGCCGAACTCGTCCCCGCCCAGCCGTGCCGCCACGTCGCCGGCGCGCAGTATCTCCCGCAGCCGGGCGGCGATCTCCACCAGCAGCGCGTCGCCCATGTCGTGGCCGAGCGTGTCGTTGATCTGCTTGAAATAATCCACGTCGAGCAACAGCAGCGCGCCGCCGGTGTCCTGTGCGTGGGGGGCGCCGGCCGCGGCGTCGGCCAGCGCCCGCCCGAGCGCCATCAGGAAGGCCGAGCGATTGGCCAGCAAGGTCAGCGGGTCGCGCTCTGCCTGGAACCGCAAATCGTCCTCGGCGCGCTTCAGGTCGGTCGTGTCGGTATGGACGCAGACCGTGACTCCGGTGTCCGACCGGCTCTCCTGCGCCTGGACGTAGCGTCCGTCCGGCAGCGACATCGTACGCGGGCTGCCGGGCGGGCGGTTGGCGGCCAGCCAGTCGGCGAGCCATGCCGCCCGCTCCTCCGGTTTGGTGCCCGCCTGCGGAAACTGGCCGTGCTCGGCGGCTTGCCGCAGAATGTCGTGCCGCCCGGCGCCCAGCACGGCAAAGCGCGCCGCGATCGGGAACAATTCGGCATAGACGCGGTTGGTCAGGATCAGCCGCCCTTCCCGGTCGTAGGCGTTGACGGCGCTCGGCAGCGCGTCCAGCACGTCGCGCAGCAGTGCCTGGGCACGCACCAGTTCCGTCGTGTCGGTGCGCACGCACACCAGATTGCCGTTGTCCGAGCGTTTTTCGCGCGCCTGCACGATGCGGCCGTCCGGCAGATGCAGCGTCCGCGCGTTGCCCGCGCGGTAGGCAGCCAGTTGCTTGGCCACCCAGTGTTCGCGCGCCTCGGGCGTCTCGCCGACGTTGAAATACTGGCCTTGCTCGGCCGACAGATGGAGCATTTGCGTCAGCGTGCGGCCGGGGGCGGCGAACGGCGCCACGACGGGCAGCATCCGCACCGCCTCCTGGTTCCACAGGATCAGCCGCTCGTCGCGGTCGTACGCCATCACCGCACTCGGCAGCGATTCCAGGATATCGCGCATCAGCGCCTCGGCGCGCACCAGTTCGGTGGTATCGGTGCGCACGGCCACGAGATTGCCGCTCTCCGACCGGCATTCGCGCGCCAGGATGGTGCGGCCGTCCGCCATGTGCAGCTTCCGCTCGCCGGCCGGGTTGCGGTGGTGCGCCACCTGCACGGCGATGTACGCCTCCTGCTCGGCCTGGGTGTCGCCCGCCGCCGGATACTGGCCGTGGGCGACGGCATGGCGAACGATGTCCTCGTAGTGCCGCCCCGGCGCCGCGATCTGCGCCGAGACCGGGAACATCTCGACGTAGGCGCGGTTGGACAGGATGAACCGGTCGTCGGCATCGTAGGCGCTGACGGCGTTGGGGATCGCGTCCAGCACGTCGCGAAGCAGCGCTTCGGTGCGCATCAGTTCGGTGGTATCCGTGCGCACGATCACCAGATTGCCGGTTTCGGACCGGCGCTGCCGCACCTGCGTGTAGCGCCCGTCGGCCAACCGCATGATGTGCGGCACATTGTCGGCGGCGCGGATCAGGGCGAGGTGTTCGGCCACCCACGCCGCCCGCGCCGCCGGCGACGCGCCGACGTCGGCGAACTCCTGGTGGGCGGCGCTGAGATGGAGGACGTTCTCCAGCGTCCGGCCCTTTTGCGCGGCCCGCGCCGCGTGCGGCACCATCTCGGCATGCGCGGGGTTGGACAGCACGCAGCGTTCGTCCCGATCGTACACGATCACGGCCGTGGGGAGCGTTTCCAGCACGTCGCGCAACAACGCCTCCGCCCGCTCGCGTTCGGCGCCTTCCGTCCGCGCCTTGGCCTCGGCGACATGCACGTCGGTGGTATCGGTGCGAACGCTGACCAGGGTTCCGGTCGCCGACCGGCGCTCGCGCACCTCGATATAGCGGCCGTCAGCGAGCTGCAGCGTGCGCGGGATGCCGCCGCGAAAATAGGCCACATGCTGCGCGACCCACGCCTCGAACGCGGCGGGGCCGGTCGGCAGGTCCGCGTATTGGCCGTGCGCGGCGGCGAGCCGCAACACCTCCTCCAGCCGCCGGCCCGGCACGGCGAACCGGGCCGCGATCGGCACCATCTCGGCATAGGCGCGGTTCGCCAGGATGAATCGCTCGTCGGCATCGTAGGCGGTCACGGCGTTCGGCAGCGTGTCCAGAATCTCGCGCAGCAGCACTTCGGCCCGCTCCCGCTCGGCCGCCGCCTCGCTGGCCTGCCGCTGGGCCTCGCGCTGCGCCGTCACGTCGGTTTCGACCGAGATGAACCCCGTCAGCGCCCCGGTGGCGTCGCGGATCGGCGAGCACCCCACCGCCATCCACAGTTTTCGCCCGTCTTTGGCGTAGTCCAGCACCTCGACATCGAAGCCGAGGCCGGCGCGCACGCAGTCGGCGATGTGGGCAATGGTCTGCGGGTCGGTCTCCGGCCCGTTCAGCACGTCGCCCGGCGTGCGGCCGCGCACGTCGTCGGGCGTGTAGCCGGTCAGGCGGGTGAAAGCGTCGTTGACCCACTCCAGGCGGCCGTCACGGTCCATCGTCATCACGACGTTGTTGATCTGCCGCGCGACGAGGGAAAAGCGCGCCTCTCGCGCTGCCAGTTCGTGCCGGGCGGTGATGTCCTCGACGGCGCCGAACAATTTGATCGTTCGCCCGTCCTCCTGCACCGCCCGGCCCCGCGCGCGCACCCAGATGTGGCGCCCCAGCGCGGTGGTCAGCGGCAGTTCCAGGTCCCATGGGGTGCCGTGGTCCAGCGCCGCCTGCGCCGCCGCTTCCGCGATGGCGCGGGCTTCCGGCGGGTAGAATTCGAGCACGCCCTCCCCGGGCGCTGTCTCGGCCGGCTCCAGATCGTGGATGCGGAACGTGGTCGCGGTCCAGGTCAGGCGGCGGCTGGCGACATCGAACTCCCAGGCGCCGATGCCTGCCGCCTCCAGCGCGCTCTCGGCGACGTTCGGCAAGGCGTATCCCCTCCAGTTGCCGACCAGGACTGTGCAGCCAGTGTGTCGCGAAAGGATGAACGGCAGGGTGGTGCGACCGTTCCCGTGCGGAACGATGGCGCGGTGCTTGCATCCTCTCGGCGCCATCCGCTGCCGGAGCGCAAACGATGTCGTCCGCGATTCCCGTTATCGACCTCACGCCGGCGCGCGTCGGCACGTCGGCGGACCGCCGCCAGGTCGCCCGCGACATAGACGCGGCCTGCCGGGCGCTGGGGTTCCTGATCGTCTCCGGCCACGGCGTGCCGGACGGCGTGGTGGACGCGGCGCGCGCCGCCGCCCTGCAATTCTTCGCGCTGCCCGAGGACGTCAAAGCCCAGTCGGCGATGCGGCTGGGCGCCTATCGCGGCTACGTGCCGTACGCGAAGGAAACTCTGTCTGCGTCGCTGGACAATCCCTCGCCGCCCGACCTGAAGGAGCTGTTCAATTTCGGTCCGCTCGCGGGCGGCAGCGACGAGTATTTCCTGCACCCCGACGGCTCCGGCTTCTTCGTGCCCAACATCTGGCCGGCCGTGCCGGCCAATTTCCGCCCGGCGATGGAGGCGTACTATCGCGCGATGGAGGCGCTGGCGACCGACCTGATGCGCCTGTTCGCGCTCGGCCTGCACCTGCCGGAGGAGTATTTCGACGACAAGGTAAACCGCCACATCACCAATCTGTCGGTGTTGCACTATCCGGCCCTGTCGGAACCGCCGCTGGCCGGCCAGCTCCGTGCCGGCGCCCACTCCGACTATGGCAGCCTGACCATCCTGCACCGCGAGGAAACCGCGGGCGGGCTGGAGGTGATGAGCGACGGGCGCTGGGTCACGGTGCCCAACATCCAAGGTGCCTTCGTGGTCAACCTCGGCGATCTGATGCAGGACTGGACGGGCGGGGCGTGGCACTCGACCTTGCATCGCGTGGTCAACCCGCCCGGCCTCGGCACCGCCGCGCGGCTGTCGATGGCGTTCTTCCACCAGCCGAACTGGGACGCGATGATCAGCCCGCTGCCGGTGCTGGGCGCGACCGAGACGGGGTTCCAGCCGGTTAATTCGGGCGCCCATGTGATGGCCAAGATCGCCAAGCAGACCGGTGCCGCGAAGATGGGCGCCGAGGCGGCATGAACCACGCCGCCGTCGCCGAATTGGCCCGGCGGGCGCGCGCCGACCTCGACTTGCTGGCCCACCCCAACGCCCCCTGGGTCGCGCCGATCCGCGCCGAGGACGGCACGCCGGTCCACGCGGTGCTGATCGTCGGCGGCGGCCAGTCGGGGCTGGCCATCAGCGCCGCCCTGCGGCGGGACGGGGTGGATGACGTCGTGGTGCTGGACCGCGCAGCGCCGGGCGGCGAGGGGGTGTGGGAAACTTTCGCCCGCATGAAGGAACTGCGCACGCCGAAACAGATCAACGGCATCGATTTCGGCTGCGCCAACCTGTCGATGCAACGCTGGTTTCAGACCGCGTTCGGGCAGGACGCCTGGGACGAGATCCAGACCATCCCGCGTACCGCCTGGGCCGCCTATCTGCGCTGGTACAAGGCCACGCTGGACCTCCCGGTCGAAAACGGCGTCGAGGTTTTCGACATCGCGCCGGAGCGCGGCGTGATCGGCGTGCGCGCGGTCGGGCCGCGTGGGCCTGAGACGCGCCTTGCGCGCACCGTCGTCCTCGCGACCGGCTTTGACGGCGCCGGCCGTTGGGCGGTGCCGGATTTTGTCTCCGATGCGCTGCCGCCGGATCGCTACGACCACACCAACGGCCCGGTCGATTTTTCTCGCCTTCGCGGTCGTCGGGTGGCGGTCCTGGGTCATGGCGCCTCGGCGTTCGACAACGCCAACGCGGCGCTCGCGGCCGGCGCCGCGCGCGTCGATCTGTGTTTCAGGCGGGCGCGAATCCCCCGCATCAACCCGCACCGGTTCCTGGAATCGGCCGGGACGATGACGCATTACGGCAAGCTGCCCGATGCCGTGCGATGGCGCATTTTGCGGTATTTCAAGACCAACGACCAGCCGCCGCCTGTCCGCGCGTTTCAGGAGGCGATGGAGAACCCGCGCTTCCGCCTGCACCCGTTGCGTCCATGGCAGTCGGTCGCGTTGGCCGGCGACGAGATTGCCATCGCCACCCCGAGGGGCGAACTGCGCGCCGACCACCTGCTGCTCGCCACCGGCACCAGCATCGACATGGAAGCGCGGCCGGAACTGCGCCACATCGCCGCCGCCACGCTGCGTTGGCGCGACCGCTTCGTGCCGCCGCCGGACGAGGACGATCCGTCGCTCGCCGCACTGCCCTATCTCGGCCCGCACTACCAGTTCCTGCCGGCCGATCCGGCGGATGCCTGGCTCGGCCGCGTGTTCTGCTACAATTTCGCGAGCCGCGTCAGCCACGGCCCGCTTGCCACCTCGATCAGCGGCCTGCGCCACTGCGTGCCTCGCCTCGTGCGCGGCATCACCGCCCAATTGTTCAACGAGCAGGCCCACGACCTCGCGGCCCGGCTGGAGGCGTTCCAGCCGCTCGATTTGCCGGTGGCGGAGGATTTCGAATCACAATTGGCGGCGCACCCGGCCTATTAGGGTTTTGCCATGATAGCGTTTTTCGAAAGAAGGAAACGCCATGGCCCGCCTCAGTCTTCTGCTCCTGGTGCTGGGTCTGACCCTGCCATGGTCGATGGCTGCGCACGCCGGCGACTGGGAGAAGCGACTGGCCGCCGAATTCGACAAGCCCGTGGCGTCCCAGACCGTGCCCGCCAAGTCGGACGCCGAGGCAGGCAACGAACTGCGCTGCACCTACTACCGCGACATGATGGTCCGCGAGACGGGCACCGACACGCCGGCCCCCGGCCCGGCCGCGCTCGTGGCCGTGGGCGC
>CAJCJG010000055.1 GCA_903970625.1 Solirubrobacterales bacterium 70-9
CGACCCGCCGCCGCCACCCGGCACCCGCCCCGACCATGTGATGTTCCTCCGCCTCGAACGCCGCGACGGGCTGGGCCGCGACGTGGATGTCGGCCTGCACCGGCACTGGCTGGACCCGACGATCCCGTTCGCGGCGACGCTCGCGCGGCCGGCGCACGGGTTGCTGATCACGTCCGCCACCCTGCGCGACACCGGGGAGGACGACCCGGAACTGGCCTGGGCCGCCGCCGAGCAGCGCGTCGGCGCCACGCATCTGCCCACCCCCGCGATCCGCGTGGCCGTGGCCAGCCCGTTCGATTACGCGGCGCAAACCCGCGCCTTCGTCGTCACCGACGTGTTCGCCGGCGACATCGGTATGCTGGCGTCGGCCTACCGCGAACTGTTTTTGGCGGCGGGCGGCGGGGCGCTGGGCCTGTTCACGGCGATCCGGCGCTTGCAGGCGGTCCACGCGAAAATCGCCCCGGCGCTGGAAGCCGCCGGCCTGCCGCTGCTGGCGCAGCATGTGGACGCGATGGACAATGCCACGCTGGTGGATATCTTCCGCACCGAGGAAGAAAGCTGCCTGCTCGGCACGGACGCGATGCGCGACGGCGTGGACGTCCCGGGCCGCGCGCTGCGACTGGTTGTGTTCGAGCGGGTGCCCTGGCCGCGCCCCGACATTTTGCATCGCGAGCGGCGCATTCATTTGTCCCACGGCGACCCGAAGGGATTCGACGATCGCGTGGCCCGCTACCGGCTGCGGCAGGCGTTCGGGCGGCTGATCCGCAGTGCGACCGATCGCGGCGTGTTCGTGCTGCTGGACCGGCAAACGCCGACCCGCCTGCTATCCGCGTTCCCGCACGGGGTGACGGTGGAGCGGGTGGGGCTGGCGCGGGCGGTGGCGGAGGTGCGGGGGTTTTTGGGGTGAGGAGCGCCGCAGCCAATTGTTACGGCTTGCTGTTGGAGTCCTACTCGAATCCGTCCGTCACCCAGCTTTCCGCGCCTTCGCCGGTGAAGTGGACGGCGCTGGCCGTGGCCTGCATCTGGTTCAGACTGCGGATCAGTTTCACCCGATTTTGCGGCGGGACAATGAACATCAGGAAGCCGCCGCCGCCCGCGCCCGAGACTTTTCCGGCAATCGCGCCGTGCGCCATCGCCGCTGCGTGCAGTTCCTCGATGTGGCTGTTGCTCACGCCGCGCGCCGTGCGCTTTTTGGCCAGCCACGAGCGGTTCAGGATGTCGGCGACATGGCGGATTTCGCCGCGCAACAGCGCCTGCTTCATCTCCACCGCGTCGCGCTTCAATTCGTGCAGGCTCGCCAGCGCCCGCGCATCGCCGGTGGTGTTGCGCTGCTGCTCCTCGATGATCGCCTCGGACTCGCGCGACAGGCCGGTGAAGCACGTCACCAGCGATGTCTCCAGCTCGTTGATGAAGCCGCGCGACACCCGCAGCGGATTGACGATCACGCGGTCGCCGGCCAGGAACTCGATGAAATTGGCGCCGCCGAACGCCGCCGCGTACTGGTCCTGCTTGCCGCCCGACAGATGCAGGTCGATGCGTTCGATCTCGAACGCCAGATGCGCCACGTCGTAGAGGCCCAGCGGCAGGCCGAGCATCGTCCGCCACGCCTCCACCATCGCCACGACGAGCGCCGAGGAGGAGCCGAGGCCGGAGCCCGGCGGGGCGTCCACGTAGCTGGTGATCTTCAGCGCCGGCAGCGCACCGTCCGCGAACTGCCGTGTCATGCGCCGATACACGCCGGCGTGCAGGCCGAGCCGTGCGCTCTCCAGCGCCAACGCCTTGCAGGGCAGCGTCTCGTCCACGCCGAGATCGTGCGCGACGAAATGGATGGACTCGTCGGGCGAGGGTTCGATGAAGCAGTACGCATAGCGGTCGATGGTGCAGTTCAGCACCGCACCGCCATGCTCGTCGCAATACGGGCTGAGGTCGGTCCCGCCACCGGCGAGGCCGAGGCGCAGCGGCGCGCGGGCGCGCACGACTCGTCCGGGGCGTATCATGGAGACGAGGGTATCACAGCGAGGCGTGCAGAAGGATGTTGAACGCGCCGAGGTAGCCCAGTTCGTTGGACCAATAGCTGTGCGCCGCCGCATGGCGGAAGCCCGCCTCGCGCAGCCAGTCCAGCATGTCCCAGCCGATGTCATGCACTGGCTCGCGGAATTCCAGCGGCTGCCGGCCGCCCAGCTCCGGCAACCCGTCGCGGCTGAGGGTGCGCAGCGCCCGGTAGCGGAACGGCACCAGGAAGATGAGCGAGCCGCCGGGAGCCAGGACACGGCGAAACTCCGCCAATGCCGCGCGCAGGGGTGGCACGCGGTGCAGATAATTGCTGGACACCACCAAATGGAACGCCTCGTCGCCGGCGGGCAGCCGCACGTCGGCAGCCGTCGGGCCGGGGGCAAGGCGCTCGATCCGCGTCGTCTCGCCGGCGAGCGCCGACAGGCAGCGGTCGGCTTGGCCCGGTGGGCCGAATAGCAGCAGCCGGGTCCAGCGACGCAGGCTCGCGTCGGATTGCGCGAAATGCACCAGCGCCCGCAGCCGGCCCGTCAGGCGGTCCTCGCAGTCGCACGCCTGTGCGTCGCTCCATTCCGGCACGCGCCGCCCATCCGGTTGCCGTTCCCAGCCCGTCGTGTCGGTGGTGAACACGGTGCGGCGCAGGCAGGGGCCGCAGGTGCCGACCTGGGTCACGCGGTCGTCGTGCGTCGTCAGGCTGGTTTCATGCAGATAGCGCGTGTCCAGCCGCGCCTGCATCAGCCGGCAATATTCCGCGAATTCCGTCTGCGAGATGAAGCTCGCGGCCGGGAAGCGGGCGTGCAGGCGAGTGTCGGTCATGCGCGTGCTGCCGCGAACGGGAGCGTTCGGTTAGGCAGATGGCGTGGCGGGGTCAAGCGCGACGTGGCCCCAGCGTGCCGCGAACGCGGCCAGCGCCCGCAGCCG
>CAJCJG010000056.1 GCA_903970625.1 Solirubrobacterales bacterium 70-9
GGCCTGTCGCGCCGCCTCGGAGCGGGTCAGGCAGCGGCCCTGCTCGCCCTTCAGGGCATCGCGGCTCACCCGGATCAGCGGCAGGCCGAGCGTCGCGGCAGCACGCACGCATTCATCGCCGGCCTTGAAGTCGGCGACTGCGATTGCATCCACGGCGCAACCGGCGCTGATGCCGGCGTCGCGGATCACAGCCAGCAGATCGTCGGCCGGCGTATCGCGGCGAAAGCCCAATCCGGCAAAAATCACGGTTTTTGCCCCGTCCATTGGGTGACGGTCATGGCGGGGCGAAAGCCGTGCATGGTGCCGACGGAGTCCAGGCGGTCGATGGAAATGCGGGTCAGGGTGCCGCCGTGTGCCGAATGGGCTGCAAACAGCAACGCCTCGGTCTCGATGGTGACGGCGTTGGCGACCATGCGGCCACCGGGCCGCAGGACCGTCCAGGCGGGCGCCAGAGCGGCCTCCGCGCCGCCGCCGACGAAGATAGCGTCCGGCATGGGAAGGCCCTCCAGCGCTGCCGGAGCCTCGCCTGTGACCATGCGCAGCGCGGGTACGCCGAGCGACAGCGCATTGCGGGCGGCGCGGGCGGCCCGGTCCGGGCGGGTTTCTATCCCGATGGCACGATTGGCGGCATGGCTCAGCATCCACTCGATGCCGATGGCGCCGGAGCCGGCGCCGATGTCCCACAGCAATTCTCCAGCACGGGGGGCGAGGGCCGAGAGGGTCGCGGCGCGCACTTCTGCCTTTGTCAGTTGACCGTCGTGCTCGAAGAATCTGTCGGGCAAGCCGCGCGAAAGAGGGATGATTCGGGCGTCGGATTCGGCGCGAATTTCGAGGGCGATCAGGTTGAGCGGGTCGATGTTGTCCGGTGGCTCGGCCTCGGCTGTGGTGGTGGCGATGCGCTCGCGGGGACCGCCCATGGCTTGCATGATGTGAATGATCGAGGGGCCGAAGCCGTACCGGCGCAGCAGGGCGGCGAGGGAAGCCGGCGTGCTGGCGTCGGCCGACAGGGCCAGGAGGCGGGCATGCGGATGCAGCAGCGGCAGCACGGTTTCCAGAGGTCGGCCGCAGAACGAGATTTCGGCGCAGTCCTGCGCCGCCCAACCGAGACGCGCGCGGGCCAACGCGAAGGCGGAGGGGGCCGGGAGGCAGAGCGTTTCGTCCGGTGCCACGATGCTGCGCAGCGTGGCGCCGATGCCGAAACAGTACGGGTCGCCGGAGGCCAGGATTGCCACCGGGTCGCCTCGGCGCGCGAGAATGGCCGGAAAGGCATCTGTGAGCGGGGACGGCCATGCGAGACGTTCGCTCCGGATCAGCCGTTCCGCCAGCGCCAGATGGCGGGCGCCGCCGACGACAAGGCATGCCGTTTCGATCAGGGCGCGGGCGGACGGCGACAGGCCATCGACACCGTCCTCGCCGATTCCCACAATGGACAGCCATTGTTTCATCGAGACCGCTCATGCGCGTGCTGATTCTGGGCGGGACGACTGAGGCGAGCGAGTTGGGGCGGGCGTTGGCTGGGGACTCTCGGTTCGCTGCGGAAATCTCGCTGGCGGGCCGCACCGTGCGGCCGATGCCGCAGCCGTTGCCGACGCGGATCGGCGGATTTGGCGGGGCGGCGGGGCTGGCCGCGTATCTGCGCGATCATCGCATCGACGCGCTGATCGACGCCACGCATCCGTTCGCGGCGCGGATGACGGCGAATGCCGTGGCGGCTGCCGACGAGACGGGCACGCCCTTGCTGGTCGTGCTGCGACCGGAGTGGCGGCCGGTCGCGGGCGACTGCTGGACGATGGTCGAGACGATGCAGGCGGCGGCCGAGGCGCTTTTTCGTATGGACGTCATCGACCCACCTCGTCACCCCGGCGAAGGCCGGGGTCCAGGGGCCGCGCGAAAACCGGAGCGCATGGCCCTGGATTCCGGCTTTCGCCGGAATGACGAAAATGTGCGCGTGTTCCTCACCGTCGGCCAAAAAGATCTGCTGCCTTTCCGGGCGTTGCCGCACGCCTTCGTGCTGCGCTCGGTCGATCCGCCGCCGCCGCAAAATTTGCCGGCGCGGGTGGAATTCATCGCCGCGCGCGGGCCGTTTTTGGAGGCGGACGAGCGGTGCTTGCTGGAAAAACACCGGATCGACGTGATCGTGACGAAGAATTCGGGCGGCACCGCGACCGAGGCGAAATTGGCGGCGGCGCGCGCGCTGGGTCTGCCGGTGATCATAGTGCAGCGCCCGCCCATCCCGCCGATGCCGACGGTGGGCAGCGTCGCGGAAGTGATGGCATGGCTGGAACGGCATCACGCGGCACTCCCGCGTGGCGAATAAAGCCACGCGCCGCCGGGCCGTTCGATCGTGCGGGTCGCGGCCGAGCCGATCAGGACGAGCGTGCGCATGTCCGCGCGCGATGGGTCGGCGTCGGCGATGGTAAAAATCTCGATGCGTTCGTCTGGCCGGCTGACGGCGGTGGCCATCGCGACCGGCGTGGCCGGCGGCAGGATGGTGCGCAGCAGGTCGAACGCGGCGGTGAGCTGCCAGGGGCGGGCGCGCGATTGCGGGTTGTACAGGGCGATGACGAAGCCCGCCTCGGCGACCGCGCGCAGGCGGGCGAGCACCGTGTCCCACGGCTTCAAATTGTCGGATAGCGAGATGGCACAGAAATCGTGGCCCAAAGGGGCGCCGATCCGCGCGGCGGCGGCGAACATGGCGGAGATGCCGGGGATGACCTCGATCTCCAGCGTGCGCCAAGCCGCGTTGCCATGCTCGACAGCCTCGAACACCGCGCTGGCCATCGCGAACACGCCGGCATCGCCGGACGAGACGACCGCCACCCGGCGCCCTTCGGCAGCGAGCGTCAGGGCGTGGCGCGCCCGCAAAAGTTCTTCGCGGTTGTCGGTGACGTGGCGGGTCTGGCCGGGGTTTTGCGGAACGCGGGCCATGTAGGTTTCGTAGCCGACGAGGTCGGTGGCGGCGTCCAGCGCCGCCGTCGCGCGCGGGGCTTGCAGGTCGGACGCACCCGGCCCGAGGCCGACGATGGCGAGGGAGCCGGTCATCTCGGGCGCTGCCGTCCGGGGACCAGCACCATCGAGAAATAGGGCGCCGGGCCGTCGTCGAAGTCGGACAGGGGCGAAATCCTTTGCCCCGGCATGGTGCCGCGCTCGACATAGATGGCGCGGTCGGCGAGGCCGGCGCGGGCCAGGGCGGCGCGGATTTTCGGCAGGTTGCGGCCGACTTTCATAATCACGGCGGCGTCGCAGGCTTGCAGCCGTGTGGTCAGCGTCGCCTCGTCCAGGGTGCCGGGCAGCACCGTCAGCACATCGTCGCCGTGCGCGACGGGCATGCCCGCCTGCGACCAGCAGCCGGACATGCCGCAGACGCCGGGCACCACCTCGCTGCGATAGGCGCCGCGCAGACGGTCGAACAGATACATCGAGGAGCCGTAGAAGAACGGATCACCCTCGCACAGCAGCGCCACGTCGCGGCCGGAGTCCAGCCGGTCGGCGAGGCGGCCGGCGGAGAGTTCGTAGAAGGCGCCGATCTCGGCGGCGTATCTGGGGTCGTCGAGTGCCACTTCGGTGGTGAACGGGTATTCCAGGCGCAACTCCTCGGCGGCCGGATGCGTGCGGCCTTCGACGATGCTGCGGGCGTGGCCGGTGCGTCCGCGCTTGGCGAAATAGGCGATCACCGGCGCGGCCCCGACGATGCGGGCGGCCTTCACCGTCATCAGGTCGGGATCGCCGGGGCCGAGGCCGACGGTGAACAAGGTGCCCGCCATCACTCGGCGTCGCTCGCGACGGCGTTGACGGCGGCGACGGCCATGGCGCTGCCGCCCTGACGGCCCAATACGATCGCGAACGGAATTTTTCCGTGCGCCGCCAGAGCCGCCTTCGATTCCGCCGCGCCGACAAAGCCGACCGGCATGCCGATCACGGCGGCCGGCGGCGGGGCGCCGGCATCGAGCAGTTCCAGCAAGTGAAATAACGCGGTGGGTGCGTTGCCGATGGCCACCAATGCGCCATCCAATCGCTCGCCCCATAAATCGAGCGCAGCCGCCGATCTCGTGTTGCCGATTTGTCGCGCGAGTGCTGGCACTTCGGGTTCGGACAGGGTGCAAATCACCTCGTTGCCGGCGGGCAGGCGGCTCCGCGTGATGCCGTGGGCGACCATCTGGGAGTCGCACAGGATCGGCTTGCCGGCCAGCAACGCGGCGCGGGCGGCGAGATAGAAGCCATCGCCGAACAGTATGTCGCGGGCAACCTCCACCACGCCGCTGGCATGGACGATGCGGACGGCGACGCGCGCTTCGTCCGGCGAGAAGGCGGACAGATCGGCTTCGGCGCGGATGGTCGCGAAGGATTTTGCGTAGATCGCGGCGCCGTCGCGAAGATAGTCGTACGCGGTCACGCGGCTTTTCCTTCCGTGCGGGCGGCCAGGGTCTTGATCGCGTCGGCGATGGTCAGGCCGCTGACCCAAGGCGGATCGCCCGCGCGACCATTGCGGACGATGGCGTAGCGGCCGGAGTCGCCGACCAACGTGACATCGGCGGCGGCCGGATGGGCGCAGCCCTTGGCGCAGCCGGAGACGTGGAGCGTGCCGGGCAGGCGCAGCGCGGCAACCCGGGCGGCGTCCGCACGGGTCGGGACGGTGGCGCTGGTGCAGGCGGGCTGGCCGGGGCAAGCGGCGATGTGGGCGCGG
>CAJCJG010000057.1 GCA_903970625.1 Solirubrobacterales bacterium 70-9
ACCCGCGCCCCCGCCGCCACGTCCGCGACATCCTGCTCCGAGGTGATATCGAATGCCATCTGTCGCTTAGGCCGACTTGTATTTCAGCTTGGAGTAGGTGTCCTGGTTCTCCGCGATGACCTGCTCCAGCAGCGTCCAGTCGATGGCGTCGCGCGTCGGCTTCTTCTTGATGTAGCCCATCTCGACGAGGCTGTCGGTGCGATCCAGGATGAACTGCGTCTGGTTGCGCGCATCCACGACTGACGGCTGACGCGTCATCGCGATCGTCGCGTTTTCGCGCGAGGTTTTGTAGTACGAGCCCACCAGCTTGTCGAGCACGCCGGACGGATCGGTCTCCGCCATCAACTGCGCCTTGAACATGCCTTTGATCAACGCCTTGATCGCCGTCGGGTTCTGCGTCAGCAGGTCGGTGCGCACCGCCAGCACGCAGTCGGTGTAGCCCTTGCCGTAGATGTCCGTCCCGTCGGAGAGCATCACCGCGCCCTTGACATCGTTGGTCAGCGCGGTGCCGTACGGCTCGATCGTGCAGATCCAGTCGAGCGCCCCGGCCTTGAACGCCTCGACACCTTCCGGGACGGAGCCCATGTAGCGGACGTTGACATCTTTGTAGCTGACGCCGTGCTTCTTCAACCAGTCGTACGGCAGCACCTCCAGCGTGTCGAGCTGGAACGTGCCGAGCGTTTTGCCCTTCAGCTTCTCGGCGCTGTCGAGGCCCGGTTGCGCGACGATGACGCAGCCTTCGATGCCGCCGCCGGCAACGATCTTCACCGGCGCACCGGCGTCGAACAGTGCCATGAAGCTGGTGTACGGCATCAGCCCCGCGTCCACCTGCCCGGTGCCGAGGAACGTCACCTGGTCGGCGAATGTCGGCGTGCTGGCGAATTCCAGCGTCACACCATCGGGTTTAGCCAACTGCAATGCGTTGGTCAGGAAGTAGTTCAGGTTGCAGAAGCCGTTGCCATAGGTCGTCTTGATCGTGCTGTCGGCGGCGTGCGCCACGCCGGACATCATGCCGGGGCCGACCGCCATGACGAGCGTGCTGAGAGCGGCGGTGCGCATGAACTTACGCCGGCTGAAGTCCATCGACTTGAAGTCGGGTAGGTGAGTGCAGCCAAAGCGATCACACATGTGTTCTCTCTCCGGTCAGCCGCAAAGCGCGGCATCTTGCTATAAAGTCGTAAAAGCACGTTCCATGCCACGCCACGGCGTCGCCGCCGCGCCGAGGCATGTCTCCACGAACGCGGCCGCGCGAAGTACCGTGCGGTCAGTGCCGCGCGCGCCCACGAGTTGCAGACCGACGGGAAGTCCGTCGCGCCCGGCACCGCAGGGAATGGAAATCGCCGGCACCCGCGCATGGTTGAACAGCGGCGTGAACACCGCGTGGCCGCGCGGCGGCGCCGGCAGACCGCCGATCGCCGGCGGCGACAGCAATGCGCGCGGCCACGCCACACACGGCGTCGTCGGCCCGATCACCAAGTCCCACGCGGCAAAAAATCGTGCGACCGCTGCGGCGATGGCGGACGCCGCCTGCAACGCGTTGGCCACCGAGGTTCCGGAAAGCCCAAGTCCGCGCTCGATCTGCACGCCGATGTCGGGATCGAACAGCTCCGGTGTCTCGCGCCACCGCGCGCCGTACAGCGCCGCGAGGCCGGCATCCTGAATCGGTGCGATGGCGCCCTCGCCGATCCAGTCCGGCCACACCGGATCGGCGCATTCGAACCGCATGCCTGCTGCGTCGAGCCGCACCATTGCGGAATCGACCGCGTCGGCGACATCGCGATCGACCGGCACGCGCAGGCCGAAATCCGGGCTGTAGGCGATGCGCGGCGCCTGCGTCGTCGCCTCGCCGAGCGGCAGGCCCGTCGGATCGCGCGGGTCGGTGCCGACAATGGCCTCGAACAGCAAGCGCGTGTCCGCCACCGTGCGCGCCATCGGCCCGATCACGGCGGCGCCGAGCGACAGGTCGGGGAACGCGAACGGGTCGGCGACCGCGCCGTTCGACGGCTTGAAGCCGACGATTCCCACATGCGCCGCCGGGCGCCGCACCGAGCCGCCGCCATCGCTGCCAAGCGCCAGCGGCGCCATGCCGGCGCCCACGGCAGAGGCGCAGCCGCCGGACGATCCGCCGGGCGTCAAGTCCGCGTCGAGCGGATGCGCCGTCTGCCCGAACAGCTTGTTCGTCGTGTTCCACTTGCACCCGAATTCCGAGGTATTGCCGAGGCCGATCACCACCGCCCCGGCCGCCCGCGCGCGCGCCACCGCAAGCGCATCGCGCTCGGGTCGGAAATCGCGAAACAGCAGCGAGCCTTGCGTGATGCGTCGCCCCGCGACCCAGATGATATCCTTGACCACCAGCGGCACACCGGCGAGCGGCAGTCGTTCCCCTGCGGCCAGACGCGCGCGAAGTGCCATCGCCTCCCGTCGCGGCGCCTCCGTGTCCAGATCGACGACGGCGTTCAGGATCGGATTTTTCGCCGCAATCACCTGCAAAAATGCGTCGATAACGTCGGCCGGGTCGAGCGTGCCGCCGTTCACCCCGTGCGCGATCGCCGTCGCATCCAGATCGGCGACTTGCCCGGACTCAACCATGCCGGCTATCCGCCAGCATCGTGACAAAGCAGTCGAACGCCGTCCGTTCGATCCAGCGCGTCACCACCACAAGGTCGATTGCCGGATCCACCCAAACCGCGTTCATGCCGACCCCGAACGCGAACACCGAGCCCGCCGAGGCGGCGCGATGCAGCATTCGGTCGGTGTTTAGCCACCACAGCGCGCCATACACCGGATTGAGCGGGCACGGCCGCAGCATCGCGTCGATCCAGCCAGGCGAGACGATTTGCCGTTCACCCCACCGCCCGCGCCGCGACACGAGCAGGCCCAGGCGGGCATCGTGGCGCGCCGACGTGACCAGCCCGCCGCCCCAATGCCCGCCGCCCACCGCGCACGCCACCTGCCGGCCATCGACCTCGGTGTCGCTGCCGTGCAGCCCCCACCAATGCCAGCCCGGCGTCGCCGAAAGCGGGCCAAACACCGCATCCTGCCACACATCCCCCAGCGGCCGGCCGAACAGGCGGGTCAGCGCGAGGCACAGGAAATTCACCCTGATATCGTTGTAGTCCCAGTACGCGCCCGGCCGCTGCAACTGGTGCGGCCGGTCGAACCGGCTGCCGTCCTCCTGCGGCGACAATTGCCGGTTGCGGTCCACCGTGTCGGGAATTCCCCACAACTCCACCTCCAGTTCGCTGCTCTGGTGCAGGAGATCGAGCCAGGAGACGTCGCGGTTCTGCGCCGTCTCCAGCGCCGGATGCGGGCTTGCGCGGCGCACTGGCTCGCGCGGATCCCCGATCAGTCCGGCGTCGAGCGCCACGCCCGCCAGCACGCCGAGATAGCTTTTGGTGACGCTGAACACCATGTCCGGCCGCCGCGTGTCGCCCCATTCGGCCACCAGCCGACCGCCCGACACCACCACGCCGCACGGCCCGCCACGCGGTTGCGTCGGGCCGAGCACACGGTTCCACGGCGGAGGATCGAACGTGCCGCCCTCGATCACCTCCACAATGTCGGTCGGCCACGATGTCGGGTGCTCGCAGGCAAACGCCACCGCCCGCGCCAGGGCGCCGGGGTCGAAACCAGCCGCGTCCGGCGACTGACAGGCCCATGCATGGTCCTGCGCCGGCACGTAGCCGGCCGCCAGATCCGTCACTGCCACGTCGCCGCCCGCGTTTGGAATGAGGTAGCCCCCCAACATGCCGCCGCTAGATCGCGGCGGCGACGGAGCACTGGGAGCAACGCCCATGCCACGCGGACGCGCCGGGTGGCTGTCGCACCGCTTTGCATTCTGCATTCAAATCGGGCAATCCCTGCCTCCGTGGCGCGAATTTGATCGAATTGCATTTTCCATGCAAAACACCGAAGAATCGTGCGTTTCTCCGGTTGCGCACATTGCGCGGCACCCCATACGCGGTAGGATAGGTGGATGAGTGATCGTTCCGCCGCGACGCACGGCGCCAGCCGCAGTCGGGCGGCAAATCGGGCCGTGACTTCCGCTCCCCGTGGCCCCGGCGGCCCGGCGCACCAAACCCGGTTGCCCCCGCGCCAGACGCTACACGACAGCGTCGTTGATCGTCTGCGGGACCAGATCGTGCGCGGCACGTTCGCGCTCGGCGACCGTCTGGCCGACGCAGCCCTCGCCGAGCAACTCGGCGTCTCCCGCACCCCGGTGCGCGAGGCGCTGAAGGTGCTGGCCGCCGAAGGGCTGGTGGTGCTGATCCCCCGCCGTGGCGCGCGCGTCGCCGGTATGACGGCCAAGCAGATCGCCGACCTGTTCGAGGTGATCTGCGGGTTGGAGCGCAACGCCGTCGAACTCGCGGTGCAACGCATGTCGCGCCGCGATCGCACCAAACTCCAGGCGATGCACGAGCGCATGGCCGGGCATTTCGCCGCCCACGACCGCGACGCCTACTTCGCGATCAACCATGCGATCCATCTGTTCCTCGTCAACCTCTCGGGCAACGAGATCCTGCGCGAGACGCATGACGGCCTGATGGCGAAGGTTCGGCGAGAACGTTACATGGCGCTGCGCTTCGGCGAGCGGTGGGAGGAGGCAATGGCCGAGCACGATCAGCTCATGGCCGCCATCCTGCGCGGCGAGGCGCGGTTGGCCGGGGAGATCATGTTGCAGCACGTCCGCCGCACCAGCGAGGTGGTCTGCGCCGCGTTCGCCAACCAGGCCGCTGCGGCCGGGACCGAGTGATGCGCCTGCTACTGCTGAACCCCAATACGACGCAGGCCGTGACCGACCGGCTGGCGCACGTCGCCCGCGCCGCCGCCTCGCCCGGCACGGAAATTGTCGCCCTGACCGCACCGCGCGGCGTGCCCTACATCGTCAGCCGGGCGGAAGCGGTGATCGGCGGCGGCGTGGCGCTGGAGATGCTGGCCGAACATCATGCCGAATTCGACGCCGCCATCCTCGCGGCCTTCGGCGACCCGGGCCTCGGCGGCGCCCGCGAACTGTTTCCTTTGCCGGTGGTCGGTCTGGCCGAGGCCGGCATGCTGACCGCCTGCATGCTGGGCCGCAACTTCTCCGTCGTCAGCTTCGCGCGCGGGTTCGAGCCGTGGTATCGCGAATGCGTCGCGTGGCACGGCCTCGCCTCCCGCTGCGCGTCGATCCGCTGCATGGCGGACGATTTCGCCTCGCTGGAAACGGTGCAGCAGGAGCATGGCTCAGACCTTGTTGCGCTGGCCGCTCGCGCCGTCGAGGAAGACGGGGCGGACGTGGTGGTGCTGGCCGGCGCGCCGCTCGCGGGCCTTGCGTCGGCCGTGCGGCTGCGCATTCCCGTACCGGTGATAGATTGCGTGGCGGCAGCGGTGCGGCAGGCGGAAACGCTGGTCGCACTGGAGCCGCGCAAGGCGCTGGTGGGCAGCTACCGCCGGCCGGCCGGCAAAGCGTCGAGCGGCCTGTCCCCGGCCCTGACCGCATGGCTGGCGCACGAGCGCGAATAGGCTTGGTTACGGGTTCGCGTGGGCCACGCCATGTCAGTCGCGGTGCCAGCGAATGCGGCCGACAAAAGCGCGCGCCCGTTCGGTTTGCGGTTCGCGAAAGAACTCTGCGGGCCGGCCTTCTTCGACGATAGACCCGTCCGCCATCATTACCACGCGGCTCGCGACATCGCGAATGAAGCTCATTTCGTGCGAGACGATCAGCATTGTCATGCCCGCCGCCGCCAGCCCGCGAATTACGTCCAGCACGTCGCCCACCAGTTCCGGATCGAGCGCCGACGTCACTTCGTCGAGCAGCAGGATTTCCGGCTTCAGCGCCAGTGCGCGGGCAATGGCCACGCGCTGCTGCTGGCCGCCAGAGAGTTGGTCCGGGTAGGCATTCATGCGTTCGGACAAGCCGACGCGGCTGAGCAGGTCGATGGCTTCGGCGCGCACCTCGGTGCGCGGGCGGCCCCGGATGCGCACGGGGGCGACCATCACATTTTCCAGCGCCGTCATGTTCTGGAACAGATTGTATTGCTGGAACACGATGGCGAGCCGGTCACGCAAAGCGCGCACATCCGCCTTGCGACGATAATCGACAGTCGCGCCGTCCAGCGTCACGAGCCCGGACACAGGTGGCAGCAGGCCCACCAGCACGCGCAGCAAGGTGCTTTTGCCGGAGCCGGAGGGGCCGATCATGCCAACCACGTCGCCAGAGGCGACATTTAACGAGACGCCCCCGAGCACCGTTCGCCCGGCGTAGGCGGCGTGCAGGTCAGCGATGGCGAGGTCGGGCAACCAGCACCTCCAGCCGCCGGCCGAGCAGCGTCAGCGGATACGACATGGCGAAATACAGCAGCAGCACGGCGCCGAAGGTCAGCACCGGCGCGAAGCCCCGATTGTTCAGCGTCTTGCCGGCATAGGTCAGTTCTACGACGCCGACCTGGGAAGCGAGGGCCGTGTCCTTCAGGAACATGATGAAGAAACCGAACGCGGGCGGCAGCACCACCGACCATGCCTGCGGAATCACGACAAGCCGAAGCGTCTGCATGAAGGAGAAATTCGCCACCGCAGCGCTGTGCCACTGGTTCGGATGCACCGACGCAAGCCCCGCACGCACGATCTCGGCGAGATAGGCGGTGGAGATCAGACTGACCGCGATGGCACCGATGGCGAAGAGCGGCATGTCGTAGCCGCCGAGTTGCGTCGCGTAAAACACCAGCAGCAGCGTGACGAGAAATGGAATTCGTCGGAACAATTCCACGTACAGCGTGCCCAGCCCTCGCAGCGGCGCCAGCGCCCAGCCCCGCGTGCGCCGCAGCACCGCGATGGCACCGCCGGCCAGGATGCCGACGACGCTGCCGACCGCGCTAAGCGCCAGCGTGAACGAAGCCGCGCGCAGCAGGAACGCGGCGTTGTACCACGTCAGGAAACGCGGAATCTGCTCGATGACGCCGTGCGGCATCACAGCGTCGGCATCCGCACACGAAACATCAACCGCCCGACCACGGACAGCGCCAGCGTCGCGATCAGCGTCAGGACGATGTACATGGCGCCGACGATGGAAAACACCTCGACGGAGCGGAAGGTTTCCGCGTTGACGCTGAAGGCGCGGCCGGTCAGTTCCTCCACGCCGAACACGGCTGCCATCGACGTGCCCAGCACCATGATGATGTACTGGTTCGACAGCGGCGCGTACAAGGTTTTCACGACATGCGGCAGGATGACGAGCCGCACGCTCTGCGTCAGGGACATGCCCAGCGTCTCGGCCGCGTCCAGTTCGCCGCGCGGGACGGTGGCGAACCCGGCGCGCTGGATTTCGGTCAGGTAAGCGCCGGCGTTCAGCGTCATGCCCAACAGCACAGCCTGAAACGGGCTCAGCAGGATGCCGGCTTCGGGGAGCACGAAGAACAGGAAGTAGATTTGCACCAGTTGCGGCGTGTTGGTGAAGAACACGACATAGGCTTGCACGCCCCGCTGCACCGCGCGCGGCCCGAACGTGCGGCCCATGGCGCCGAGCAGGCCCAGCACCATGCCGCCCGCGAACGCCAGGAACGCGAGCGCGAGACTGATCAGGCCGCCTTCCGCGAGGAAGGGAAGATAGCGCGTGACCTGCCCGAATTGCAGCGTGTAGGTCACGCGCCGCACCCGCTCAGAAATACGGCGTGACCGGAATCGGTGCCGCCATCTCGAAGCCGAACCACTTCTTGTAGCTGTCCTGTACGAAGCCGGCGCTCTCCAGGCTGAACAGCGCCACGTTCAGCCAATCCTTCAGCGTCCCGTCCGCCTGATTGACGCCGATGCAGTCCCAGTCCACGTCGGTCGCGTGGTCCGCAAGCGGCGTCCACTTGGCGTCGATGGATTTGGCGATGGTGCCGAGCGAGGCGAGATCGTCGATCACGGCATCGGCGCGGCCCTGCGCCACCGCGCGCAACACGTCCGGGTGATTGTCCAGCAGCAGCAGCTTGGCCTTCGGCAGATTGGTCTGAATCCACGCAATCGGCGTGGTGCCGCGAATCTCCGCCAGCGTCACGCTGTCGCTGTTCAGGTCGGCGAGTTTCTTGAACGGCTTGCCCTCGATGGTCAGCGCGCCCAGTGATTCCGTCATGATCGGCAGCGTGAATCCGACCAGCTTCGCGCGATCCGCCGTGCGGGTCAGGCCGCCCAGCACCATGTCGATGCGTCCGCTGGTCAGGAACGGCACACGACTGGCGCTCTCGACGATGACGAACGCCACCTTCACGCCGAGCATCGCCCCCAGCTTGTTAGCAATATCGACGTCGAATCCGACCAACTCGTTCTTGTCGTCGTACATCGCGGCGGGCGCGAAATTCGGATTGACGCCGACGCGGATTTCGCCGGCGGAGATAATGGCGTCCAGCGAACGCGCCTGCGCGGCGGTCGCAACCGCCAACATCGCAACAGCAAGCAGCAGAGATTTCACGTCCAAGGCCCCCATGATTGTTGTTCGGCAACCAACGATGTAGCAATCGTCACGCCACCCTACAGACC
>CAJCJG010000058.1 GCA_903970625.1 Solirubrobacterales bacterium 70-9
GCCCTGGTCGCGGCCGGGCGGCGGGTGGTCGCGGACGCCGGGGTGTTTTCCGCGTTTGCCGGCGAGCCGGAGGGCTTGCGCGGTGCCGCCGTGCTGACGCCGCACGAGGGCGAGTTCGCCCGCGTGTTCGGCCCGGTCGGGCCGGATCGCCTTACCGCAACCCGGGCGGCGGCGGCGCGGTGCGGGTGCGTCGTTTTGCTGAAGGGCTCCGACACCGTGATCGCGGCCCCCGACGGCCGCGCCGCGATCAACGATTCGGCGCCGCCGTGGCTCGCCACCGCCGGCTCGGGCGACACGCTGGCCGGGATCATCGCGGCCTTGTTGGCACAGGGGATGCAATCGTGGGAGGCGGCCTGCGCCGGGGCCTGGCTCCACGGGCGGGCGGGTGCGCATGCGGGGCCGCATCTGATCGCCGAGGATCTGGCGGGCGCCCTGCCGCGCGCCTTCGCCGACGCCGCTGAAGGACGGACATGAGCGAGATCGCAACCCCCGGCCTGTTCGACCGTGCCATCCGCCGCATCCAGGACGTGTGGCGCGACATGGCGCAAGGCGTCGCCGGCGAGGCGGACGACAGCGTGGCCACGCAAATGCGCGCCTGCCTCGCCGGGCGCGGCGGCGAGGTCAGTGCCCGCAACCGCGCGGCCAAACTGGCGCAGGCCTACCTGACGCTGGACGAAGCCGGCCGGCGGGCGTTCCTGACCACCCTGGCCGGCTTCGATTCGGAACCGGCCGCCGTGGCCGCCGCCTACGACAAGGTGCGCGGGGCGATAGACCCGGCCGAGCGCGCCGCCACCCAGACCGCGCTGCGCCGCGCGCTGGACCCGCCCCGCGCGCGCCTGCTGGCCCAGTTCACCGCCATTCCGGACGGGATGAAATTCCTGGTGGACATGCGCGCCTCGCTGCTGGAACTAATGCGCGGCGACAAGATGCTGATGGCGCTGGAGAGCGATTTTCGCGCCCTGCTGGCAAGCTGGTTCGACGTGGGGTTTCTGGAGCTTCGCCGGATCGACTGGCACAGCCCGGCGGCACTGCTGGAAAAACTCGCGGGCTACGAAGCCGTCCACGGCATCCGCTCCTGGCGCGACATGAAGAATCGGCTGGATTCCGACCGGCGCTGCTATGCCTTCTTCCATCCACGCATGCCGAGCGAGCCGCTAATCTTCGTCGAGGTGGCGCTGGTAAAGGGATTGGCGGATAGCGTGCAAAGGCTGTTGGACCCGAAGGCGCCGCTGCTGGACACGAAAGAGGCCGACACCGCGATCTTCTATTCGATCAGCAACTGCCAGCGCGGGTTGTCCGGCATCAGTTTCGGCAATTTCCTGATCAAGCGCGTGGTCGAGGAACTTGGCGAGGTGCGCAACCTGAAAGCATTCGCCACGCTGTCGCCGGTGCCGGGCTTTCGGCGCTGGCTGGACGCGGCGTTGCCGGGCGAACCGGATGCGGCGGCGGTGGCCCGTATTCTCGGGGAGCGGGCATGGTGGCGGGCCGAGGAGACGCGGACGGCAGCGGAGCCGGCCCTGGTGCGGCTGTGCGCCCGCTATCTGCTGGTGGAGGGCAAAGGCACCCGCGCCATCGATCCGGTGGCGCATTTCCATCTCAGCAACGGCGCCCGGCTGGAGCGCATCATGCTCGGCGCCGATACCTCCGCCAAAGGCGTTCGCGAGAGTGCCACCATCATGGTCAACTATTTGTACGATCTGTCGAAGATCGAGCAATATCACGAGGACTATGCCGGCGAAGGCAAGCGTAACGCGGCGACCGCGATGCGGCGGTTGGCACGGGGCGGTGCCTGACGCGAATCCGCTGTTGCCGGTCGGGCGTACCGACGTAAAACAGCCTGCATGCGGGGGAAAACGACATGAATGCGCCGATCGCCCAGACCGCGCCAAGCCTGACGGCGGAACGCCGGCTGGCGTTGCTGCGGCAGGTGGAACGCAAGCTGCTGTGGCTGTCCGCCTGGATGATCCACACGGCAAATCACATCCGCCCCAATCGCGACGGGCTGAAAGTGGGCGGGCATCAGGCATCCTGTGCCTCGGTCATCTCGATTATGACGGCGCTGTATTTCGAGATGCTGCGCCCGCAGGACCGCGTGGCGGTGAAGCCGCATGCCGGGCCGGTATTCCATGCCGCGAACTATCTGTTCGGCCGCCAGAACCGCGACAAGATGGAAGCACTGCGCTCCTTCGGCGGCGCCCAGCCGTACCCGAGCCGTGTGAAGGACGGGCCGGAGGTGGATTTCTCCACCGGATCGGTCGGCCTCGGCGTCGCCATGACAAGTTTTTCCGCGCTGATGGCCGACTATGTGCGCCTGCACGGGCTGATGACGCACGACATCCCGCCCGGCCGCCACGTCGCCATCGCGGGCGACGCGGAACTGGACGAGGGCAACATCTACGAGGCGCTGCTGGAGGGCTGGAAGCACGACGTTCGCAATGTCTGGTGGGTTGTCGATTACAACCGGCAAAGCCTGGATTCCGTTGTCCCCGACAGGTTGTTCGGCCGCATCGAGGGCCTGTTCCGCGACATGGGCTGGAACGTGGTGACGATGAAATTCGGCCGCAAGTTGGAGGCCGCGTTCGCGCGCGAGGGTGGCGAGGATCTGCGGCGCTGGATCGACGATTGCCCGAACAGTCTTTACAGCGCGCTGACATTTCAGGGCGGTGCCGCGTGGCGGCAGGCGGTGCTGGCAGACCTCGGCCGGTCGCGCGGCGTGCGCGCCATCCTCGATCCGCTGTCGGATGACGAACTCGCCGATCTGATGACCAATCTCGGCGGGCACGATGTCGAATCGCTGATCGAACATTTCCGGCAGGCGGACGCAGCGGGCGATCAGCCGACGTGCTTCATCGCCTACACGATCAAGGGCATGGGCCTGCCGTTCGCCGGGCACAAAGACAACCACGCCGGCCTGATGACCAAGGAGCAGATGGAGATTTTCCGCGACGCCATGGCGATCCGCCCCGGCCACGAGTGGGACCTGTTCGAGGGGCTGGACGCCACCGCCGAGGAAATGCAGGCGTTCATCGACGAGGTGCCGTTCGCCACGAAACTGACCACAGCCGGCCGCGCCTTGTCTGCACCGGTCATCGCCGTTCCGCCCACGCTGCCGGTGCAGAAGCTGGTCGGGCGCCGCATCTCCACGCAAGGCGGTTTCGGGGACATTCTGGCCGAGATCGGCAGAGGGCAGGGCGCATACAAGGAACTTGCCAAGCACATCGTCACCACCAGCCCGGACGTGGCCGTGTCCACCAGCCTTGGGCCGTGGGTGAACCGGCGCGGTGTGTTCGACCGGCATACGCGCAACGACGTGTTTCGCGACGCCAAACTCGCGAGCGCGCAGCGGTGGGGCATGGCGCCGGAAGGCCAGCACATCGAACTCGGCATTGCCGAACAGAATCTGTTTCTGTTGTTGGGCGCTGCGGGTTTGGCGCCGGCGCTGCATGGCGCGCGGGTGCTGCCCATCGGCACCGTGTACGACCCGTTCGTCAATCGCGGCCTGGATGCGCTGATCTACGCCTGTTATCAGGACGCCCGATTCCTGCTGGTCTCGACACCGTCCGGTCTGACACTGGCGCCGGAGGGCGGGCAGCATCAGAGCGTCAACACGCCGCTGATCGGCATTGCCGCCGACCGTCTGGCGAGCTACGAGCCGGCGTACGTGGACGAACTGGCGATCCTGCTGCGCCATGCTTTCGTGCATATGCAGGCACCCGAAGGCTCGGCCGTGTGGCTGCGGCTTTCCACACGGCAGATCGCGCAACCGGACCGGTCGGTCGATCCGGCCGCCGTGATTGCGGGTGCCCACTGGGTGGTGCCGCCGGCACCGGGCGCTCGAATCACGATTGCCTATCAGGGGCCAGTGGCGCCGGAGGCTGAGGCGGCATTCGCCGATCTGCGCGAGGACGAACCGGGCGCCGGACTGTTGGCGATCACGAGCCCCGACCGTCTGCATGAAGGCTGGCTACGCGCGGCGCAGGCTCGGCGGCGCGGCGAGCGCGGAGCATCGAGCCATATCGAACAATTGCTGGCGCCGCTGGCGCGCGACGCCGCCTTGGTGACGGTGCTGGACGGGCATCCGGCCGCGCACGCATGGTTCGGCGCCGTACGCGGGCAGCGCGTGGTGCCGCTCGGCGTCGATCATTTTGGCCAGAGCGGCGATCTTCCCGATCTGTATCGCGAGTACGGGCTGGATTCCGATGCGATCCTGAATGCCTGCGCGCAGGCGCTGCTGGGTTAAACGACGGCTGCCGACAGCCCGTGCGCTGCGCGCAATAAGCCTTCTTCCGTCGCGTCGCGCGCCGGCATCTCCTGCACCACGCGCCCGCCGAACAGCACCACCGCGCGGTCGCAGGCCAGCGGGATTTCCGGCAGTTCAGACGTGAACAGCAACACGGCCGCGCCCGCTTCGGCCAGTTCGCGCACCAGCGCATAAATCTGGTGCTTGGTGCCGATGTCGATGCCGCGCGTCGGGTCGAAGCACAACAGCGTGCGGAAGCCGTGCGCGATCCAGCGTGCAATGACGACTTTCTGCTGGTTGCCGCCGCTGAGCCGGCGCACTTCGGCGGCGGCCCGCGTATCGATTTGCAAGCGCCGCACGGCATCGTTGACGCGCGAGAGTTCCGAGCGCATCCGCAGCGGCCCCCAATCGCGAAAATTTCGCGACAGCGGCAACGCGATGTTTTCCCGCACGGATCGTTGACTGAGCAGTGCGTGCAGCCGATCTGCGGGCACAAGAACCAGGCCGGCCCGGATCGCATCCGCCGGATGGCGGAAGATGCACGCCGCGCCGTTGGCGACGATCTCGCCGTCGTCGGGGCGGCGCACGCCGGCCAGACAGTCGAACAATTCCTCCTGCCCTTGCCCTTCCAACGCCGCCACGCCGAGCACCTCGCCGGCATCGACCCGGAACGACACGTCCTGCAACAGCGCACCGGCGCGCAGATGCTTCACTTCCAACCTTGCCGACGCAGCCGCCGTTTTTGGCCGCGATGTTTCGCGCGCGGCCGACGCCGGCGTGCCACGATCCGGGCCGAGCATCAGGGACACGATCCGGTCCTCGCCGCCCCTCGCGGGGTCCACCACGCCGACCGTCACGCCGTCGCGCAACACGGTCGCGCGGTCGCACAGAGCCGAGACCTCGGCAAGCCGGTGCGAGATGAAGATCACCGAATGGCCACGGTCGCGCCACGTTCGGACGGCGGCAAACACATGCTCGGCGAGATCGGCCGGCAGGGCAGCGGTGATTTCGTCCAGCAGCAGAATATCGGGTTCGGCGGCGAGCCCGCGCGCAAGGTCGATCAGCCGCAATGTCGGCAGCGGCAGATCGCGGACGAAGTCGGCAAGATCGAGTGCGGCAAGGCCGAACCGGGACAGCCACTCGCGCACCCGATCCACCCGCGCGCCGGCGAGACGGAAATTCTGCGCGATGGTCAGGTCCGGCACCAGCGCCGGGTCTTGATAGACGGACACGAGTCCGGCCGCGCGTGCTGCGGCAGGCGACGAAAAAGTACGCGCCATGCCACGGATCGCGATGCTGCCGCCATCCGGGCGGATCACCCCGGTCAGCATTTTCACCAGCGTGCTTTTGCCGGCGCCATTCGCCCCCATTAGCGCATGGACTTCGCCAGCCCTGATCTGCAACTGTGCCGCGCGTAGCGCGACGACGGAGCCGAAGCGACGCGCAATGTCGCGCGCGTCGAGCAGCAGCGCGTCGCTCATGCGTCGGCGCTCCCGAAGCCGAGGACGTCGATCGTGTTCTCGGGCGGTGCCGCGCGAATGGCGACCAGCCGGCAACCGCTGATCGCATCCGCCGCCGGCACCGCGACCGCGCGCCCCAACCGCTCGGCCACCGGTGCCCGCAGCACCGCCGCCAGCCCGCCCGCGAAATACAGGGCGACATCCGGCGCAACATCCAGCGTCCCGGCGAGTGCGGCAAGGTGGTCGGCGGCACGGGCCATGATGCGCCGTGCTACTTCGTTGCCCGCGCCGGCGGCGTCGAACACAAGCGGCGCCAGCGCGCCGAGTCGGCTCGGCCCCATGCCGGCCAGCCAGTTGCCGAGGTCCTTGTCGGCCTCGCGCAGTTTGGCGAGCACCGCATTGGCAAGATCGTCGCGCGGCACCAGCCCGTCGATGGCGGCGAGCGCATGCCGCAGCGCGCGCTGGCCCAGCCAGGCGCCGCTACCGCGATCGCCCGCGATCCAGCCCCAGCCGTCGCGCTGGAACGAGCGCCCGTCCGGATACAGCCGGTGCGCGACCACGCCCGTGCCCGCGATGATCAGCGCGCACGGCGCGCCGCCGCCGGCCCCGATCAGCGCCGCGTAGCCGTCGCTCATCACCACCGCGCGGGCGAAGCGCGGGATGGCCGCGAGAAATTTCTCCCGCACCGCGCGGCCGAACAGTCCGGCGCCGCCGATGGCGAGGACAACGCCGCTTTCGCCGTGGCCTGCAGCGCAGGTCCGCCACAGAGCCGCGAGGCTCGCGGCGGCCTGGGCAACATCGGTGGTCGGGTTGCACGGCCCAGCCTCGCCCTCCGCCAGCACCAAACCTGCCGCATCGTACAGCCGTCCACGACAATGCGTGCCGCCGGCATCGACGCAAAAAGTGATCCCGGTCACGGCGCGCCAAGCACCTCCTGATTGTAGTCGATCAGCGCGCCGGTCATCACGCCGGCATGGCGGCTGAGCAGGAAGGCGATCAGGTCGGCCAGTTCCTCGGGGTCGATCAGCCGGCCGAACGGCAGCCGTGCCGAGGCGCCCGCGAGCCAGTCGGCACCGTCCGGCGATTCGATCTGCTGCACGCGATGTTCGGTCGGCGTCTCGGCCCAGCCGAGATAGATGCCGTTCACCCGGATGCGGTCGGCCGCCAGAGTGTTCGCCGCATTGCGGGTCAGCGTCGCGAGCGCACCCTTGGTCGCCGAATACGCCGCCAGATTGGTCGCGCCGCAATGGGCATTGACCGACAGGATGTTGACGATGCTGCCGCCGGCGCCCCCGCGCCGCATCATGTTGGCTGCGCCCTGCATCAGCAGGAACGGCGCCCGCACGTTGACTGCGTTCAGCCGGTCGATGAAATCCGCCGTCGCATCCAGCAATCCCCCGCGCTCGGTCGAGGCGGCGGCGTTGACCAACCCGTCCAGCCGGCCGAACGCCTCGTCGGTCGCTTGCAACGCCTGCGCGGGCGCTTCCGGCTCCGCGAGGTCGGCCTGGACGAACAGCGCCCGGGTTCCCAGCGCTTCCAGCGCGCTCGTGGCCGCCCCGCCGTTGTCCGCGTCCCGGTCCACCACAACGACGCCAGCGGCACCCCACTCGGCGGCGCGGCGGGCCGCCGCCGCGCC
>CAJCJG010000059.1 GCA_903970625.1 Solirubrobacterales bacterium 70-9
CCGGCGCCACCATCGGATAGCTGGCGGGCAGGCTCCACTTCTCCCGGTATTGTTCCGGCGTCAGATTGTAGGTGGTTTTAAGATGACGCTTCAGCATCTTCAATTTGCGGCCGTCTTCCAGGCAGATGATGTGATCCGGGAAGACCGACCGCTTCACTGGCACGGCAGGCTGTTGTTTCTCGGGCGCGGGCGCGACCGTCCCGACATTGGCCAGCGTGGCATGCACGCTCTCGATCATGCGCAACAGCGCGTCGGACGTGACCTGATTGTGCGAGGCGTGCGCCGCGACGATTTGCGCCGTCAGTCGTAGCAAAGGCAAATGTGACGTGGTCTCGCTCATGGCGACCTTCACGGGCTTGAAGATGATGTTGGTTGCCGTCGCCCATGACGATCAACCAAACGCCGGCGAACTCGCTCGGCTCGACTTGTATTTTGCGTGTAATTTCTTGCGCCCGCAAGTTCATGGTTGGGTCCGGCACCGAGTCGCGCGACGACAGTGGTCAAATCGACTTGTATGCATATTCGCACGGAACTGTGGGAGTGTCGGCCGCGCCCGGGGCGTTGGGCCAGACGGTGACGACGAGGCGCCCGCGCGCTATATCCAAATGGGAAGAGCAAAGCTTTTCGTGCATCTGTAACGTCTTGAGCCTTGCGCGGTCGTATGTAGGGACCATTCCAGTCGCCATCATCGCAGGAGATGCCGCCATGCCTGTCCGTTCCTTCCTCTCCATCCCCGCTCTGCTCGGCGTCGCCGTTGCGGCCGCCCTTTTGCTGGGGCGCCCGGCCGCGCGTGCCGACGGCGGCGAGAAAATTCTGCCGATGCCGGTGGTCGATGTGCCGGCGGGCGATGCGCCGCAGACAGCCGTATTGTCCGGTGGGTGTTTCTGGGGCGTGCAAGGCGTGTTCGAGCATGTGCGCGGTGTGGACAAAGTGCTGGCCGGCTATGCCGGCGGCAATGCGTCCACGGCGCACTACGAAACCGTCAGCGAGGGCGACACCGGGCATGCCGAATCGGTTCAGGTTGTGTTCGATCCGAAACAGATCTCGTATGGCCGCATCTTGCAGATCTTCTTCTCGGTGGCGCTGGACCCGACCGAGGTGAACCGGCAGGGGCCGGACGAGGGCACGCAGTACCGCTCGGAGGTATTTGCTGTGGATGCCGCGCAGAAAGCAGCCGCCGCCGCGTATATCGGCCAACTCGATCGGGCGCACGCCTTTGGCCGGCCGATCGCCACCCGCGTCGATCCGCTGACCGGTTTCTATCCGGCGGAGGCGTATCATCAGGACTATCTGGAGCGGCATCCGGACCAGCCCTACATCGCCTATAACGACATTCCGAAGGTCGAGAGCCTGAAGCGGCTGTTCCCGGGTGTGTATCTGGATAAGCCCGTGCTGGCGCTCGCCCAATGACGGACAGGAGCACGATTTGACCCATCCCGCTTTCATCCCAGGCCGCACGGCGGTCATCACCGGCGCCGCCAGCGGCATCGGCCTCGCTGCCGCCCGCCGGTTCGTCGCGATGGGCCTGAACGTCGTGCTGGCCGACCGCAGTGCCGACGGTCTGCGGGCGGCTGCGGCGTCATTGGGCTCGAACGCGATCCGGACCGAGGTGATCGACGTCGCGCAACCGGAGGAGTTGGTGCGGTTGCAGGCAGCGGCGGTCGCCAGCTTCGGCGAGGTCAACGTGCTGCTGAACAATGCCGGTGTCGGCGACAATCCCGGCAAGCCGTGGGAGAATCCGCAGGGTTGGCGCGATCTGCTGGGCATCAATTTGTCGGGCATCGTCAATGGCGTGCAAGCTTTCGTGCCAGCGATGCTGGCGCAGGCGGGGCCGGCGGTGGTGGTCAACACCGGCTCCAAGCAGGGCATCACGCTACCGCCCGGCAACAGCGCCTACAACGTCTCGAAGGCCGGCGTAAAGGCGTTTACCGAGCTATTGGCGCATGAATTGCGACAGGTGGCGCCCGGCCGCGTGACGGCGCATCTGCTGGTGCCGGGCTTCACCTTCACCGGGCTGACCGGCAAGCCGGAAAAGCCGGTGGGTGCCTGGACCGGCGATCAGGTGGTCGATGTGCTCGTGGAAGGCGTTGAGCGCGGTGACTTTTATCTATGGTGCATCGACAACGAGACCACGCGGGCGCTTGACATGAAGCGCGTCGCCTGGGGCGCGGGAGATTTGATCGAGAACCGGCCGGCGCTGTCCCGCTGGCACCCGGACCATGCAGAGGCTTTCGCTGCGTTCATCAAGAGTTGAAACAGGAGACTTCGATGGCACCCAAAACACTGCGCGACGTGGCCGGCCTGCCCAGCCAACCAACGGCGTTGCGCGACGCGGCCCTGGTGCTGATCGACTGCCAGAACACGTATCGCGAGGGCGTCATGCAACTCACCGGCGTCGAGGCCGCCATTGTCGAAGCGGCAAAACTGCTGGAGAAGGCGCGCGGTGCCGGCATCCCGATCATTCATATTCAACATGATTCGGGCGTCGGCTCGCCCTACGACGTGACGGCGCGGATTGGCCGGATCAGCGACGAGGTGGCGCCCCATGATGGCGAACCGATCATCACCAAGCATTATCCCAACTCGTTCGTCGGGACCGACCTGGAGCAGCAATTGCGCGCCACCGGCAGGCCGAACGTGATTTTTGCTGGTTTCATGACCCATATGTGCGTCAATTCCACGGCGCGCGGCGCCTTCAGCCTTGGGTTCGCGCCGACTGTGGTGGCGGCGGCGACCGCCACGCGCGATCTGCCGGGCGGCGACGGCGATGTGATTTCCGCCGCCGCGTTGCAGGCGGCAAGCTTGGCCGCGTTGCGCGATCTGTTCGCCGTCGTCGTGCCGACCTCGGCACAACTCGCCTGACCGGAAGGTTTTTGTCATGGAATTTCGCCAGCTTGGCCGCTCCGGCTTCAAGGTGCCGGTCCTCAGCCTCGGCACCGGGACGTTCGGTGGCGAAGGCAAGTTTTTCGGCGCCTGGGGCAGCACCGACGAGCAGGGTGCGACCAAGCTGATCGATATCTGCCTGGAACACGGGCTTTCCATGTTCGACACGGCCGACGTGTATTCGGCCGGGCGGTCGGAGGAGATCCTCGGCGCCGCCATCGCGGGGCGCCGCGACAAGGTGATTATTTCCACCAAGGCGACCTTCCGCATGGGGCCGGGCGACAACGAGGTCGGCTCCTCCCGCCACCATCTGATTGCGGCGTGCGAGGCCAGTTTGCGGCGGCTGGGCACGGATTACATCGATCTTTGGCAGATGCACGGGTTCGATGCACTGACGCCGCCCGAGGAAGTTTTGAGCACGATGGACGTCCTGGTACGGGCGGGAAAAGTGCGCTACATCGGCTGCTCCAACTACTCCGGCTGGCATCTGATGAAGTCGCTGGCCACGTCGGAGAAATACGGCTGGCCGCGCATGGTGGCGCATCAGGCGTATTATTCGCTCGTTGGCCGCGACTACGAATGGGAATTGATGCCGCTGGGGCTGGACCAGGGCGTCGGCGCCGTCGTTTGGAGCCCGCTCGGCTGGGGCCGGCTGACCGGCAAACTGCGTCGCGGCGCGCCCCCGCCGGCCGTCA
>CAJCJG010000060.1 GCA_903970625.1 Solirubrobacterales bacterium 70-9
TACCTCGTCCATGTTTGCCCCCGTTGCGTAGGCGAATACTACGTTGAGTAGGGGCGGGAGTCGATGAATGGCTTTCTACAATCTGTGATTGTATCGCCTGTTCTAACCGGATAGGGACACTGTATATTATGCGACACAGCCGCTTGGTCGGAAAAGACGAGATCGTTATCGGTTTCAAATCGGCGCGGACACGCATGGCACTTGGCATGGGAACCGCGAATACCCCGATGTCGGAAGGCAGCGCCTATCAAAAGCTCCGCTCGCTGGAATCCAAAAATTGCCTACAGATCGTTCGCACGACGCACGCGGGACGACTTTTGAAGCTTTATCTTCCTTCTGAAATCCCAGGAGTCATTCCGTCTCCTAGCATTGCCCCTTCCATAACTCTGGAAGGCATGGATTTCTTCACAGATGAGGCCAATCGGAAGGCATTGCTCGAACGTGAAAATTATCGATGTTTCTATACATTGAAGAAGATAGACGCTGATAATTTCGTGGTCGATCACGTCATATCGCGACCAGTTGGAGACAATGGTTACAAAAACTGCGTCGCCGCATCGAGAGAAGCCAACAACCGAAAGGGAGCTTCGGCGGCGAGCGAGTTCTTGCGCCGCCTATTTCGAGAGGGATGGCTGAGCGAGAGTGAGTTCGAGGATCGATTGGAACACCTCCGGCTGCTCCAGGCGGGTGAATTGAGGCCACCGCTTCAGGAATTGCCGAACAGGAAGGCGGGCAGATAGGCACAGCATCGGTCGCGCTTTTTATCACGCGCATTCTGCGACCGCCCCTGAAGAAGCGGCGGCCGAATAGCGTGGTTCAATGCGTTCTGCTTTGCGCAGTAACCTTCTACGCAATCTGCGGCTCCGGACTCTCTCCCGGCCTCCCGTCCAGAAAATCGAAATCGCACCCCAAATGCGCCTGCGTCACCGAGCGGCGATACAGCGCCACATACCCCCGATCCCCACCCGGCAACGCCGGCTGCACCCACGCAGCGCGCCGCGTCGCCAAATCCTCCTCCGGCACCAACAGATCGAGCCGCCGGTTCGGCACATCCAACCGAATCCGGTCCCCGTCCCGCACCAGCCCGAGCGGCCCGCCAATCGCCGCCTCCGGCGAGACATGCAGCACGCAGGCGCCGTAGCTGGTGCCGCTCATGCGCGCGTCGGAAATGCGCACCATGTCGCGCACGCCCTGTTGCAGCAGTTTTTTCGGGATCGGCAACTGCCCCCATTCCGGCATCCCCGGCGCCCCCACCGGCCCCGCATTCTGCAACACGAGAACCGAATCCGCCGTCACGTCCAGATCGTCCCGGTCCACCCGCGCCTTCAGATCGACGATATCGCGAAACACCACCGCCGGCCCCTCGTGGACCAACAGATGCGCCTCCGCCGCCGAGGGTTTGATCACCGCCCCGTCCGGCGCCAGCGAGCCGCGCACAACGGCAGTGCTGCCCGGCCCCTTCACCGGATTGTCCAGCGTGCGAATCACCTCCGGATTGTAGATTTCGGCCCCCGCAATGGCGTCGCCCAGCGTGCCCCCGGTCACAGTGATCGCGTCCAGATGCAGGCGGGGCGCAAGCTGTGCCAGCAACGCCCGCAGCCCGCCGGCGTAGTAAAAATCCTCCATCACGAACGTGCCGGACGGTTTGATGTTCGCCAGCAGCGGAACGTCCCCGGCGATGCGGTCGAAACTTTCCATCGTGAGCGGCACGCCCGCCCGCCGCGCCATCGCCAGCAGGTGCACGATCGCGTTGGTCGAGCCGCCGATGGCCATGTCCACGACGATGCCGTTCTCGAACGCCGCCTCCGTCATGATGTCGGTCGGCTTCAGATCCTCCCACACCATGTCCACGATGCGCCGCCCGCTGGCGGACGCCATGCGCGGATGGCTGGCATCGACGGCGGGGATCGCCGACGCCCCCGGCAGGCTCATGCCCATCGCCTCGGCAATGGACATCATCGTGGCCGCCGTCCCCATCGTCATGCAGGTGCCGGCGGAGCGGGCGATGCCGTCCTCCAGCTCGCCCCATTCCTTGTCGTCGATCAGCCCGGCGCGCCGGTCGGCCCAGTATTTCCACACGTCGGTGCCGCTGCCGAGGGTCACGTTCTTCCAATGCCCCCGCAGCATCGGTCCGGCGGGGACGTAGATGGCGGGAATGTTGGCGGACAGCGCCCCCATCAGCAGCGCGGGCGTGGTCTTGTCGCAGCCGCCCATCAGCACGACGCCATCGACGGGGTGGCAGCGAATGATCTCCTCCACCTCCATCGCCAGGAAATTGCGATACAGCATCGTCGTCGGCTTCATCATCTGCTCGCCGAGCGACATCGCCGGCAGTTCGACGGCGAACCCGCCCGCCTCCTGGATGCCGCGCGTGACGTCGCGCACCCGCTCCGGGAAATGGGTGTGGCAGGTATTGAACCCGTTCCAGGTGTTGACGATGCCGATGACCGGCCGGCCAGAAAACTCCTCCCGCCAAAAACCCATCTGCTTCATGCGGGAGCGGTGGCCGAACGACCGCAAATCGTCCGGCGCGAACCAGCGCATGGAGCGCAATTCTGCGACGGTCTTGCGTGGGCGTTCGCGCATTGTGGCAGCCTCCCCGGTCGGTGGCGCAGTTGTCGCGCCGGGCGGGAGTTCGGGCAAGCGGCGGCGTTAGTGTGGCAGGCCCCACGCCAGCGACAGCCGGGCAGCGGCGGCGCCAAGGCGGCGGTCGCGAGTCCAGACCTTCGTGTCCTCCATCAATCGTGCGGATGCCAGCAGGTGCGCATCGACGTAGCCGATGCCGAGGCCAAACAGCGTTTCGCGTTCGATCAGATGCAAAACCTCGTCGGGTTCGGCGACGACGGCCGCCGGCAACTCACGCATATCCTTCAGCGTCGCCACACGGTTTCGGAAGCTGCCGACCGAGACCTCCCCAAGCACGAACGGATGAAGCAGGACGACACCGTCGGCCAGAAGCGCCGCCAAATCTGGATCGTCCGCCCGCAGGTGATCGATCCAGACCGACGAATCGACGATGATCATGCGGGCTCGGACTGCCGCCGGGGAATGGGCTGAATGTCCGGGGCACTTCCGCCGAGCCGAGCCAGACGCCTTGCGGCCTCCCGCTCGACATACCCCTTCACGGCCGCGCGGATGACGGCGGATTTCTCCTTCAACCCGGTGAAACGCTGTGCCGTCTCGAACAAGTCGTCGTCGAGCACGATGGTCGTACGCATGATCGGCCCCGGTGAGGTTGAGCATCGAATATCGCATCGAATGATGTCGAATTCAATGCGCGGTTGCCTTTGACGTCTATGGCGCACACGAACCCCGTGAACCCCGCCCCACTGTGATCCGCCTCACAGGCGCGCAAACCGCCATCGCCGACCCTCCCACGGCGCCTCGCTCGGGCGCCACATCAGGAGGTTTCGCATGTCCAATCCGGCACCGACGCTTGTCTCGACGTTCGAGATCTTGTTCACGCCGCAACTGCCGCCGGGTCTTGGGCCGCCAGCCGTCCAGGCAGTCGATGAAAACGTGGTCAAGGGCTATTTCCTGACCATCGCGAACATCAATCCCACTGCCTACACCTTCACCGTGGGCTTCCATTGCAATCCGACCCCCGGCTCCCCCGCCAACCGCACGCTGGCAAGCGCAGTCGGGTTCCTGGACAACGGCACCGCCGGGGCTGCGCTGACGATCAATGCCGGCGCCACCACCCACGACTTTTCGACCAGCGTTTCCGTGCCCGCCGACGGCACGGTGCTGATCGGCGTCTTGCCGGCGTTCTTCACCGCCACCGGGCTGGCGGCGCCTGCCATCGAAGTGCGCGGGTGGGTCGATATCACGCTGCCGGCGCTCTACTCGGGCAAACCGCCGTTCTTTGGCACGAAGGCGCAAGCGTCCGCGCCCGTCGGCGTGCTGCTGACGCCGGAACAGCGCCTGACGTTCCTGCCAGCGACCGGAGATGCGCCGACGGCGGTGGAAGCGCAGGCGGCGTTCACATTACCGCTGGCCACCGGCATGGCCGTAACGATGGTGCCACCGCAGCCGGGTGGATTCATCGTATCGAACCCTGGCGTGTAGCCGACTCAAAGACGGCGTGCGGGCAGGTCGCCCG
>CAJCJG010000061.1 GCA_903970625.1 Solirubrobacterales bacterium 70-9
GGTCGGCGTGCTTGCGGGCGGCGGCCATGCCGGCATCGCCCATCGCGCGCCGCTGGCCTGTATCGCGCAGCAGCCCATCCACCCAGGCCGCCAGCGCCGCGCCGTCCGCCACGCGGGTCAGCGCGCCCGCCGCCTCCAGCGTCGCCACCGGCTCAACGAAATTGCGCACATGCGGCCCGACGGCGACCGCGCACCCCAGCCGCGCCGGCTCCAACGGGTTTTGGCCACCATGCGGCACCAGGCTGCCGCCGACGAACACGATGCCGGCCACCGAATAGAGCAGTCCCAATTCCCCCAGCGTATCCGCCACCCAGATCCCGCCCCCCTCCGGCGGTCCCTCGCCCTTCGACCGGCATGTAGCCGGCAGATCGGTGGCGAGCGCCATAATCCCGGCTCCCCGTTCCGGATGGCGCGGCACGACGATGGTGAGCAACCCCGGCTGGCGCGGCGCAATGGCGCGATGCACGTCCAACAGGATAGAATCCTCGCCCGGATGGGTGCTGGCGGCGAGCCAGACAGGCCGCGTGCCGATGGCCAGCCGCAGCCGTTGCAGTTCGATGCGCGGCACCGGCAGCGGCAAGGCGGCGAACTTCAGATTGCCCGACGCCTCGACCTGCCGCGCCCCAAGCCGCCGGAGCCGGCCCGCGTCGTCCGCCGACTGCGCCTGCACCACCGCGAACGCCCCGAACAGCTTTTCCGCAAATCTGCCCAGCCGCTGCCATTGTGCGAAACTGGCCGGCGAGAGGCGCGCGTTGATCAGCGCCAGCGGTACGTTTTGCGCCCGGACGGCGGCAATCAGGTTCGGCCAGATCTCGCTTTCCACGAACACCGCCGCATCCGGCCGCCAGTGAAGCAGGAATCGCCGCACCCAGGCCGGCACGTCCAGCGGCACGAAACGATGTTGGACGTAATCATCCAGCCCCAGTTCCGGCAGCCGGCGGGACAGAAGGTCGGCCGACGTGACCGTTCCGGTCGTCATCAGCACGCTGATGTCCGGCGCGATCTGCCGCAGCGCCGCCAGCACCGGGAGCACGGAGATGGTTTCGCCGACACTGGCCGCATGCAGCCACAAAAAGCGCCCGTGTGGGCGCGGGGTGGCGTCAACCCCGAACCGCTCCGGCAGCCGCGCCGCGATCTCCTTGCCGCGTGCCACCCGTCGCCGCAGCATGCCCCTCAACAGCGGCGCTGCGGCGCTGGTCGCGGCGGCATAGAGCGAGAACAGCATCAGCGGCACAGCCGGTCGGCACGCTCGGCCGCAACCGTCAGCGCCGCCGCGATGGCGGGCAATGTGCCGGACGCATCGTCCCGCCCGACCGCAATGGGCGGACCGCATACCAGCGTGCCCCGCCCGAACGGCAGCGGCAGCACCATCCGGTCCCAGGAGTTCAACGTCACGCGCCGCGACGTCTGCGCCGCGCAGGGTAGCACCGGGACGCCGGACATCGCCGCCAGTTGTGCCACCCCCGGCGCCGCCTGCCGTCGCGGTCCGCGCGGTCCGTCCGGCGTGATGGCGATCTGCTCGCCGCCCGCCAGACGCTCCAGCATCTGCCGCAGGCTGGCGGCACCGCCACGATCCTGGCCGTGGCGGGCGGTCGATCCGTGGACGATGTTCAGCCCGAAGCGGGTCAGCAGCAGCGCGATGAAACGCCCGTCGAAATGGCGGCTGATCAGCACGTTCATGCGCGGCCCGCTCTGCTGGCGCGCCCGCCGCCACAGTTCCGGCATCAGCGGCAGCCGCTCGTGCCAGAACGCGGCGATCACCGGGTGGCCGGCGAGGTAGGGGGCGACATGCTCGGCACCGTCCAGGGTCCATCGCGTGGTGCGTAGCGCGAATGCGAGGTAGTGGCCCAGCAGACCGGCCAGCACGCGCAGAACCGCCGGTTGCCGCAGCAGCCGTTTGATCATCGTCCCCAGCGAACTCGCGGCAGCATGGGCGCGGCGGTAGCATGGGGTGGTCGGGGGTTCAATGCGGCCTTCAGTTCGCGACCGCACCCGGCAACGCGACGAACACATCCATCTGCTGCCCGGGATATGCCGCTAACTCCTTCGGGTCGAACGCATAGACCACGCGCAGCACCCGCGTATCCACCCGTTCCGTCCCCGCGCCGGTCAGCGAGGTTTTCGGCACTACCAGCGGTTCCACCCACGCCAAGGTCAGCTTCACCCGCTTGTCCGCCGCCCCGCGCGGGCTGGCCCACGCCTGCGCGTGCGGGTCGAAGCGCGGCACGTCGGTCTCGTCGATGTCGGTTCGGATGTGCAGCGGCGTCAGCAGGCCGAGCACGATCAGGGGCGTGGCCATCTGTTCGGCCGGGGCGTATTCGCCGATGCGGACGTTGACCTGCAACACCGTCCCGTCGATGGGCGCCCGCACGATCATGCGGTCCAGAGTCGTTTGCGAGGCCGCCACCGTCGCCTCTGCGCCGGCCACGTCGGCGCGGGCGCTCAGCACATGCGCGTCCGCCTCCCGCGCGGCGAAGCGGCGGCGCAGCAGCGTGTCCTGGCTGATCGCGACGTTGCCGGCGATTTGCGACAGATGCTCGGCGCGGGCGACCTGATCGGCTTGGTCGGCGGCGGCGGTCTCTGCCTCTGCCAGCCGGGCGCGCGCGCTTTCCAGGCTCGCCTGCTGCACGGCGAGGTCGGCGCGGTTCTGCCGGTCGTCGATGGCGAACAGCACGTCGCCGGCATGCACTGGCTGCCCGGGCACGACGCGGACGGCGGAAACCGGCCCGGGGACGGCAGCCGGAATGCCGATCTCCTGGCTCGCCGACTCCACCAACCCCACCGCGCCGATGGTGCCGCCCGCCACCGGCTGCGTCGCGGGAATCGTCGCCGGCTCCACGATGGGCCGGTCGGTCTGGTGGCGGGCGATGGAGACGATGCCGGCTGCGAGGGCCACGACGGCAATCGCGGGGAGACCGTAGGTGGCGAAACGAGAGCGGCTCATGCGGCTTCGGCGTCCTGTATCGAGACATTTTCGATCCGCCCGTCCGCCATGTGCGCGATCCTGTCGGCAAAGGAAAAAATGCGGCTGTCGTGCGTGACGACGATTACGGCCCGATCCGCCCGCACCGCCAGGTCTCGCAGTAGCGCCATCGCCGCCTGCCCGCTCTGGGCGTCGAGGCTCGCGGTCGGCTCGTCGCAGACGACGAGTTGCGGCTCATGCACCAGCGCGCGGGCGATGGCGACGCGCTGCTGCTGGCCGCCGGACAACTGATCGGGGAAGCGATCGCGATGTGCCGCGAGCCCCAACCGGTCGAGCAGCACCGCCGCGCGCCTGTTCGCCTCGCCCGCCGAGGCACCCAGGATGCGCAGTGGAATGGACGCATTCTCGGTCGCCGTCAGCGCCGGCAGCAGGTTGAATTGCTGGAACACGAAGCCGACGGACTTCGCACGAAACGCCGTCAGCTTGCCGCGCGACAGTTTCCGCAAATCCGCGCCGAAGACGGCAATGCTGCCCGCATCCGGCGTCAGCATCCCGGCGATGGCGGAAATCAGCGTCGTCTTGCCGCAGCCGGAGGGGCCGACCAGCAGCGTCATCTCCCCGGCGGCGGCTGCGAACGTGACGCCGCGCAGCGCCTGCACGCGGGCATCGCCGGTCCCGAAGGCTTTCGTCACGTCGTGGCAATCGACGGCAATCGCCATCAGCGGAACACGATGGCCGGGTCCAGCACCAGCACGCGGCGCAGGCTCGCGAACATCGCCAGCAGCACGATCAGCGCCGTCAGCCCCGCATCTCCCGCCGCCACCCACCAGGGCAGCGAGAACCCGCGCAGCGCGCCCGGCGGCTGCGTGGCGAACTCGAAGAACGACGCGGCGAGGCCCAGCCCGATGCCGAACCCCATCAGCCCGACCACGGTGCCTTGCAGCAGCACCAGCCCCACCAGCCGCAGGTCGGACAGACCCATGGCTTTCAGCGCCCCGTACTGGCGCAAATTTTCCGCCACGAACATGTTGAACGTCAGGCCCACGATGGCGATGCCGACCACGACGCCAAGCACGATCACGAGGCCGAAGCTGATCGGGATGCCGGTCTTGGCGAGGTAGTAGTCGATGGTCTTCCAGCGGAAATCGGCCGAACTCAGGGCTTGCAGCCCGGTGCGCGCCGCGATGGCGCGGGCGACGGCGGCGGGTGTCTGCCCCGGTGCTGCCCGCGCCAGCACGAACGACAGCGTGTCGCGGCCCTGCGGCAGATAGTCGAGCGCGCGCGTGTAGGGCGTGTGGATGATGATATTGGCGGTGAACGCGGCCGAGGCACCGGTGATCGCCACCACCATCGCGCGATGATCGTTCAGCTCCAGTTCGCGCCCGAGCCGCAGTTTCTCGCCCGGCCACAGCCGCAGATACCCGGCCTCGTCGATGGCGATGGCGTCCGGCTGGCGCAAATCCTCCACCCGGCCGAGCTTGACGTCGTGCGAGACGCCGATCAGCGTCGCGTCGTCCAAGCCCAGCAGCAGTGCGTTGTCGATCCGCCCGTCCAGCGTCTTCACCGGGGCGGACGCCTTGTAGAACGGCACCGCCCAGGCCACGCCCGGCACGCCGCGCACGCGGCCGAGGTCTGTGTCGCGCAGCGCGCGGACGGTGTCGATATAAAGCGCCTGCGGGTCCATCACCCAGATGTCGGCCTCGCGCACGTCCTCGATGACGCTGGCGGTGCGGGTCATCAGGCCGACGAACATGCCGCCCTGCTGCGTCACCAGCAGGGTCGCGAACGCGACGCCGAACACAAGCCCAAGATATTTCGCGCGGTCGCCGAACAGCATGCGCAACGCGACGACCGCCACTTGTTCCCGCCCCCAACGGTCTGGATTACCAACGGGATATAGGGCGTACGCGAAACCGTCCAGCCTCTGCCGCGCCGCCCGGCCCACCGCCGGGGCTGCGGAACCCGATCCGACCCGCTACTCTATCGCTTCGGCCGCCAACTGGAGCCTTGTGTGACCCAAAACCTTCTCGCCGACCTGATCGCCCGTGCCCGCGCCGCCGGCGCCGACGCGGCGGACGCTGTGCTGGTCGGCGGCACGTCGCTTTCGGTGCAAATCCGCCTCGGCAAGATCGAGCAACTGGAACGTGCGGACGGCCGCGATGTCGGCCTGCGCGTGTTCGTCGGCAAACGCGCGGCCATCGTCTCCTCCACCGCCGTCGATCCCGCAGGCTTTGCGGCGCTGGCCGAACGCGCCGTGGCGATGGCGAAAATCGTGCCGGAAGACCCCTATGGCGGCCTCGCCGACGAAGCGCAGTCGGTCGATCCCACACCGCTCGATCTCTGCGATCCCGCCGAACCTGCGGCCGAGACTTTGTTGGCCCGCGCCCGCATCGCAGAGGAAGCGGCCCTGGCCGTTCCCGGCGTCACCAACAGCGAGGGCGCCCAGGCCAGTTTCGGCCTCACCGAGATCGTGCTCGTCACCTCCGCCGGCTTTTCCGGCCGTTACCAGCGGTCCAGCCATTCGATTGCCGTGACCGCGCTCGCCGGCACCGGGACGGGCATGCAGCGCGACTACGACTATAGTTCGGCGGTCTATCTCGCCGACCTCGAAGACCCCGCCGCCCTCGGTCACACCGCCGGAGAAAAGGCCGTCACGCGCCTCAACCCGACGCGCCCGCGCACCGCCAAGGTGCCGGTGGTATTCGACCCGCGCGTGGCCTCCTCGCTGCTCGGGCATTTGACCGGCGCCATCAACGGCGCCTCCGTCGCGCGCGGCACCACGTTTCTGCGCGACAAACTCGGCCAGCGCATCTTCGCCCCCGGTATCGACATCGTGGACGATCCGCTTCGCAAGCGCGGCCTGCGGTCCCGCCCGTTCGACGGCGAGGGCGTACCGACATCACAGCGCCTGCTGGTGGAAGACGGCGTGCTGACGACGTGGCTGCTCGACACCCGCAGCGCCCGCCAACTGGGCCTCAAAACCACCGGCCACGCCCAGCGCGGCCCCGGCGGGCCGCCTGGGCCGGGCACCAGCAACCTCTACCTGCGCCCCGGCGCCCTGACGCCGGCCGAACTGATGTCCGACATCAAGGAGGGCGTGTACATCACCGAACTGATCGGCATGGGCGTCAACGGCATCACCGGCGACTACAGCCGGGGCGCCGCCGGCTTCATGATCCGCGACGGGGCGCTGGCCGAGCCGGTCGCCGAAATCACCATCGCCGGCACGCTACCGGAGATGTTCGCCCACCTGATGCCGGCCAACGATTTGCGCTTCCGGCGCGGCACCGACGCGCCGACGATCCGTGTCGAGGGCCTAACGGTCGCCGGAGCATGAGCCGACTGGATGCCTGACCCGTTGCGCACGCGGGCGGTAGCGACCCATATACGTGCTGTCCCGCAACGTCATGAGGCTGCCATGCGCCGCCCAAGCCTTTTCGCCGCTCTCGCTCTCGCCACTCTGCTGGCACTCGCGCCGGGGCTTGCTTTCGCGCGCGCTGGCAGCGGCTATTCGTTCGGCAGTCGTGGCACCCAGACCTACATCGCGCCGCCGAGCACCGGCACCGCGCCCTTCGCGGCACCCATGCAGCGCAGCCTGACGCCGCAGCCGGCACCGTCCTATGCGCAACCTGGGCTGGCCGGCCCGCGCTACGGATATGGTGGCGGCTCGCCGTTCGTGACGGGCTTGCTGGGCGGCTTCATCGGCGCCGGCATCGGCGGAATGCTGTTCGGCCACGGCATGTTCGGCGGCATCTCCGGTTTCGGCGGCATGCTCGGCTTCCTGCTGCAAATCTTTCTCGTGGTCATGCTGGTCCGCTGGCTGTTCCGCATGTTCTTCGGCGCCACGGCGACGGTCGGTGGTGGCAACATGGTGGGGAGGATGGGCATGGGCGCCCCGCAATCCGGCCCGATGCCCGCGCCCGGGATCCCGGCCGGCCGGCCCATCCAAATCGGCCCCGGCGACTTCCAAACGTTCGAGCAATTGCTGGTCGCGGTCCAGGCGGCATGGTCGGCGCACGATTTGAACACATTGCGCGCGATCGCCACACCGGAGATGGTCAGCTACTTCGCCGAACAACTCGGCGAGCAGACCAGTCGCGGCGTGCGCAACACCGTCACCAACGTGCATCTGGACCACGGCGACCTTGCCGAAGCCTGGGCCGAGGATGGGCGGGAATACGCCACTGTCGCGATGCGGTTCTCGATGACCGACGTGACGCGCGACGAACGTGGCACGGTGGTGGACGGCAGCCTTGCCGAGCGCATCTCCGCGACGGAAATCTGGACGTTTTTGCGCGTTCGCGGTGGCCGTTGGGTACTGTCGGCGATCCAGCAGGCGCGATAGGCGAGTTGCCGGGTGATGCCATGAATCTCGACTTCAGCGACACCGACATCGAACGTTACTCGCGCCATATCCTGTTGGCGGAGGTGGGCGGCATCGGGCAGGCGAAGCTGCGGGACGCGCGGGTGCTGGTGGTGGGTGCGGGCGGCCTGGGCAGCCCTTTGATCCTGTATCTGGCGGCGGCGGGGGTCGGGACCATCGGAATCGTCGATGGCGATACCGTCGATTTGTCCAACTTGCAGCGGCAGATCGCGCACTCGGCGGCGCGGCTGGGCGCGGGCAAGGCGGCGTCGGCGGCTGAGGCGGCGCGCGCGATCAATCCGGGGGTGCGGCTGAACGTCGTCGCCAAGCGGCTGACTCCGGAAAACGCGCTCGATCTGATCGGCGGCTACGATATCGTCTGCGACGGGACGGACAATTTCGCTACCCGGTTCCTGGTGGCGGATGCCTGCGTGCTTGCCCGCAAACCCCTGGTGTCGGCCGCAGTGTTGCGGTTCGAGGGGCAGCTTTCGACGTTCAAGCCGCATGCGGGCGGCCCCTGCTACCGCTGCCTTTATCCGGAGCCGCCGCCTGACGGGCTGGTGCCGACCTGCTCGGAAGCCGGGGTCCTCGGCGCCGTGACCGGTGTGATGGGCACGTTGCAGGCGACCGAAGTGCTGAAGGAGATTCTGGGCATCGGCGAGGGCATGGCTGGCCGGCTGCTGGTGTGGGACGCGCTGGCGGCGAAATTCCGGACCATTCGCCTGAATCCGGACCCGGCATGCCGTGCGTGCGGGCCGGCCGCCACGCTGCGCGACCTGTCCGGCCACGCGCCGGCCCCGGCGATGGCCTGTGCCGTCTGACCCGCTCGGCATCCTGCTGATCTCGGGCGAGTATGGGCGGGCGCACTATGCGTTCGTTCTGGCAGCCGGAGCGGCGGCGATCGGGCGGTCGGTGGTGCTGTTCGCGACCAATGCGGGGTGCGCGGCGCTGGCCGAGGATGTGTCCGCATGGGCTTCGGGCGATGCGGTCGTGCAGCGCAGCGGCGTGGCAGGAATCGTTGAATTGCGCGGGGCGGCAATAGAGCTGGGCGTGCGGCTGATCGCCTGCGAGGCCGGGCTGCGGATCGCAGGTCTGTCGGAGGAGGCGCTGACGGCAGGAGTCGAGGTGGCGGGCGTCGTCACGTTCCTGTCAGCCACGGCGGGCGGGCAACTGATCTCGCTTTGACGGGCGCGGCGGGCCTTGACCCGAACCGGTGCGGGTTGGCACGCAGGGCAATGCAGTATTTTCGGGTGGCGTCGGTGATGCTGGGTTTGGCGGTGGCGCCGCTGCCGGCGGCGGCGCAGACGACGCCGCCCTCTGGGGTGCTCACCTTGCCGAGGAAGCCGCCGGGCAGCGCGCTCGGGTCGTCTGCCGCGCCTGTGGCACCGCAGACGGCGCCTGTCGCGCCGGTGCAGCAGGTCGCCCCGTTCGTCTCGCCGCCCGCCCCCGCCGGGCCGGCCAAGCCGTACGTTCCCGATCCGCACGCGCCGGCGACTGCGGCGCCGCTGCACAGATTGAAGAAGCCCACGCCCGTCGTGCAGGCGCCGCCGAACGTGCATGCGCAAAAGCCGGCCGCCGCCAAGACGGCCAAACCCACCGCACCCCCCATCGCCGCGCCGCCGGTGGCCGCCGCCCCGTCCGTCGAGCCGGCGGCGGGCGACGCGACGGCAAAACCGGCCGAGACCAAGGGCAGCGTCACGCAACTGCCGCTGCCGCGCTGGGCCTCGCTGCGGGCGGACGAGGTGAATCTGCGCGTCGGACCGGGCTTAAAATTTCCGATCGACTGGCAGTATCATCGGCGGGATTTGCCGGTGAAGATTCTGCGCGAGATCGAGGTCTGGCGGCTGGTGCAGGATCAGGACGGGGTGAAGGGCTGGGTGCATTCGGCGACGCTGACCGGGCGGCGCAACTTCGTCGTGACCAATTTCGAGGCAACGCTGCGCGCGACGGCCGCCGAGGACGCGGCGGCGGTGGCGCGGCTGAAATCGGGCGTGATCGGCCGCATCCGCGCCTGCGACGCGGCGGCCGCGTGGTGCGAGGTGCAGGTGGCCGACTACAAGGGATTTTTGCGGCGCGACCAGTTTTTCGGGGTGGATGCGGGCGAGGCGGTGGGGAACTGACCCCTCGTGCGTTGCTCGGCGTGGAGAGGCTGCGACGTTTGCCACACTGGTCTGGTCCAACTTCAAATTTCCGCGCGTTTTGGTACGGGCCTTTAACCATCTGGTGACGATTGTACGTATCAATAGCGTTGAAGCGACGTTTTGGCTTCGGACTCCCTCCCCCCTCCGCGGGTCCCGTCGCGGTTTTGCGCGGACCACGCGGACACTCAAGGGCGGCATGCCGAGGCATGCCGCCCTCTTTTTTACTCCCCCCGCCGCGCCTTCAGCAGCGCCGCTTCCGCCTCCTCCGGCGCGAGCGCCAGCGCGCGGCGGGCGATGGGGCCGGCGAAGCCGGCGCGGGCCAGGGCGCCCAGATCCTTGTGCTTTGCTTCCGGCGGCGGGGCCGCAATCCGGAACGGGCCGAGCCGGCGGCGGCGCAGGTAGATGATCGCGGCGGTCAATTCGCTGTCCTCGTTCGGCGGCACCGCCGTCTGGACTAGATCGGCCGACACGCCGCGCGCGGCGAGGTGGGCAGCAGTGGCGGTGCGGGAGTGGCCGGTGCGGGTGAGTTTTTTCGCGCGGCTTTGCGCGAACGCCGCATCGTCAACCGCCCCCGCCGCGACCAGTTTGGCCACTACCTCCGGCACCGCCCGCTTGGCCGCCGCTGCGATGGCTGGCGCCTGGGCGGTGGCGGCGCCGCGCAGCCACCGGTCGATGATGCGGTTCAGCGCGCGCGCTAGCGTCGCGCGCGTGGCGCCGTAGGTGGCGAGATACCGCACCGCCGCCTCGTGCAAGGTGGCAGCGTCGGGTGGTGGGGCAGGGGCGTCGTTCGGCATCCGGTGACGATGCCACCGGGACACTGGGTTGCAAACGGCTTGCGTGGGTTTGACTCGTGCAGCCCCTTCATCCCATTGTTTTTGACCCCCGAACCGCCCGCGCACGGGCGCCGGCGTTGCAACGCGGGGACAGGGATTGAAGAAATGATCGCCGCGCTGATGCCCACCTACAACCGCGCCGACCTCGCGTTCGAGCGGGGCGAGGGCTGCTGGCTGTACACGGGCGACGGCCGACGATTCCTCGACTTCGGTGCCGGCATCGCGACCTCCTCGCTCGGCCACGGCCATGCGGGGCTGACGGCGGCGATTGCCGAGCAGGCGCACAAGGTGATGCACGTCTCCAACCTGTATCGCGTGCCGGGGGCGGAGAAACTCGCGGCGCGCTTGGTGGCGGCGACGTTTGCCGACAGCGTGTTCTTCTGCAACTCGGGGGCGGAAGCCAACGAGGGCATGGTCAAGATGATCCGCCGCGCCCAGTACGAGAACGGGCACCCGGAACGCTACCGGGTGATCTGCTTCCAGGGCGCGTTCCACGGCCGCACGCTGGCCATGCTCGCCGCCACCGGCAACGCCAAATACCTGAAGGGTTTTGGGCCGGAAGTGGACGGCTTCGACCACGTCCCGTTCAACAACCTCAATGCCGTCCGCGACGCGATCGGGCCGCATACGGCAGGAATAATTATCGAGCCGGTGCAGGGCGAGGGCGGCATTCGCCCGGCGTATCTGCAATTCCTGCGCGACCTGCGCACGACATGCGACGAGTTCGGCATCTTCCTCGGTCTGGACGAAATCCAGTGCGGCATGGGGCGATCCGGCAAGCTGTTCGCCTACGAGTGGGCCGGCATCGAACCGGACGTGCTGACGGCGGCCAAGGGAATTGCCGGCGGCTTCCCGATGGGTGCGATTCTGGCGCGCGAGAGCGTGGCGAAATACCTGACGGCGGGCACGCACGGCACAACGTTCGGGGGCAACCCGCTGGCCTGCGCCGCCGCCAACGCGGTGCTGGACGTGGTGCTGGAGCCCGGCTTCCTGCCGCACGTGGACCGCAACGCCCGCATCTTTTGGCGCGGCCTTGTGGAAGTCGCCGCCGAGTTTCCGGACGTGTTCGAGGACGCGCGCGGCGCCGGGTTGCTTTTGGGCCTCAAATGCGTCGTGCCGAACACGGATGTGCAGGCGGCGCTGGTGGCCGAAGGGCTGCTGTCGGTCGGCGCGGGCGACAATGTGATCCGCTTCGCGCCGCCGCTGATCGTCGGCGAGGCGGAGATTGCCGAGGCGTTGCAGATGATCCGTCGCGGCGCGCGGCGATGTCTGCCGTCCGTCGCCAAGGTTGCGGCGAAATGACGCAGGCGCTCCGGCGGTCCGAGCCGGCGGGGGCAGACAGCGAGGCGACGGACGCGCCTCGCCACTTCCTGAACGTCCGCGATTTCGACACCGCGACTCTGCGCCACATGCTGGACATCGCATCCGGCTTCAAAGCGGCCGGCGGCGTCACGTCCCGCCCGCTGGCCGGCAAATCGGTGGCGCTGGTGTTCGAGAAACCCAGCACCCGTACGCGCGTCAGTTTCGAGGTCGGCGTTCGGCAACTGGGCGGCGATCCGGTGGTGCTGTCCGGCAAGGACATGCAGTTGGGGCGTGGCGAGACGGTGGCGGACACGGCGCGCGTGCTGTCCCGCTTCGTGGACGCGATCATGCTGCGCACCGACGCGCATGAGAAACTGCTGGAGATGGCGGCATTCGCGACCGTGCCGGTCATCAACGGCCTGACCGCCGAAAGCCACCCCTGTCAAATTATGGCCGACGTGCTGACGTTCGAGGAGCATCGCGGCCCGATTGCCGGCCAGATCGTCGCGTGGTGCGGCGACGGCAACAACGTCGCCAGAAGCTGGATCGAGGCGGCGGTTCGCTTCGGTTTTACCCTCCGGCTCGCCACCCCCGAAGCATTGCGTCCACCCGACGATGTCGTGGCCTGGGCGCGGGCAAACGGCGGGCGGATAGAATTGACGGAGGATGCGGCGGCGGCGGTGGCCGGCGCGCGCTGCGTGGTGACGGACACCTGGGTCAGCATGTCCGACGACCCGCACTCCAACCGCCACAATCTGCTGGTGCCGTTCCGGGTGGACGAGGCGCTGATGGCGCACGCCGCCCCGGACGCGATCTTCATGCACTGCCTGCCGGCCCATCGCGGCGAGGAAGTCACGGCCGCCGTCATCGACGGTCCGCAATCGGTGGTGTTCGACGAGGCGGAAAATCGCCTGCACGCGCAAAAGGGCGTGCTGGCTTGGGCGTTGGCCGGGCGGTAGCCTACTTCAACGGCGAATGTGCCGCCGGCAGCAGGATGGCGTTGTCCTGCCAGACGGCAAATTTCTGGCCGCGACTGATCGCCAGAAAGGCCAGCCAGTCCGGGTCTTTCAACGCGGCGGCCCGGGCGGCGGCACGGGTGTTCAGGTCCGGGTAGGCCCAGATGTGGACGACGCGATCCGCCTCGCCCGGATCGCTGGCGAACAGCCCGACGATTTTGGAATATTTTTCCCGCGCCGGCAGCTTGTCCGTGAAGGCGGCGACCCACAACGGCGTGGCGCCGGGCCGCAGCCGGTAGTGGCGCAGTTCGTAGATGCCGCCGACAAACTCCGGCGCGGTCGGGCCGACGATGGCGGTCAGCTTGTGCGACTCTTGCGACAACGGCTCGCCGGCCGGCACGGGGCGCGGTTGCGACCAGAGTTCGACGGTCTGGTTCAGCGTGCCGATTTCGCTGGTCCAGTAACCGGCGAGGCCGGCTGTCTCGCCGGTTGCGGCGGCTTGCGCGGCGGTGGCGGCGAGGCCGGGCATGTAGGTGGTGGTAATCAGGTCGTAGCGCATAACTTTCTCTTCCAGTTTCGCCGTCGTTTTACGGGGCGATAGGGCGCGTGCTCACTCATCCCGTTCCGTCCGCCTGACCAGCACCTCGCGCTTCCCCACATGGTTGGCGGCCCCGACAATCCCCTCTTTCTCCATCTGCTCGATCAGCTTCGCCGCCCGATTATAGCCGATCTGCAAATGGCGCTGGATGAAGCTGGTGCTGGCCTTGCCCTCACGGGAGACCAGGTCCACCGCCTGATCGAACAGCCCCTTTTCCCCGTCGCCGGCGCTCGCGATGCTGGCCGATCCCTCGGATTCCTCCTGCGCTTCCGTCACTTCCTCCAAATAGGCCGGCTCGCCCTGTTCGCGCAGGAAGGCCACGATGTCCTCGACCTCCTTGTCAGTCACGAACGGGCCATGGACGCGCGTGATCCGCCCGCCGCCGACCATGTACAGCATGTCGCCCTGCCCCAGCAGTTGCTCCGATCCCTGCTCGCCAAGGATCGTGCGGCTGTCGAACTTGCTGATCACCTGGAAACTGATCCGCGTCGGGAAATTCGCCTTGATGGTGCCGGTGATCACGTCCACCGACGGGCGCTGCGTCGCCATCACCACATGGATGCCCGCGGCCCGGGCCATTTGTGCGAGCCGCTGCACCGCCGCCTCGATCTCCTTGCCCGCCACCATCATCAAATCCGCCATCTCGTCGATGATGACGACGATGAACGGCAGCGCCTCCAGCGCTAAGGGCTGTTCTTCGTGAATGGGCTTGTTGGTTTCCGGGTCGAAGCCCGTCTGCACGCGCCGGGTGACGACCTCGCCCTTGCCGCGCGCCTCGTTCACCCGCTCGTTGTAGCCGCCGATGTTGCGCACGCCGAGCTGGCTCATCGCGCGGTAGCGCCGCTCCATCTCCCGCACCGTCCATTTCAGCGCGGTGACGGCCTTTTTCGGCTCGGTCACGACCGGCGCCATCAGATGCGGGATACCCTCGTACACCGACAGTTCCAGCATTTTCGGGTCGATCATGATCAGCCGGCACTGGTCCGGCGACAGCCGGTACAACAGCGACAGAATCATCGCGTTGATGCCGACCGACTTGCCGGAGCCGGTGGTGCCCGCCACCAGCAGATGCGGCATGCGGGCGAGGTCGGCGATTACCGGGGAGCCGCCGATGTCCTTGCCCAAGGCGATGGCCAGCTTGGCTTGCTGTTTGCCCCATTCCTCGGTGGTCAGCAGTTCGGAGAGATAGACGGTCTCGCGCTTGGCGTTTGGCACCTCGATGCCGATCACGTTGCGGCCGGAAACCGTTGCGATGCGGACGGCCAGCACCGACAGGCTGCGCGCCACGTCGTCGGCGAGCCCGATCACGCGGGCACTGCGGATGCCGGGCGCCGGTTCGAGCTCGTAGAGGGTGACGACCGGGCCGGGCCGGATTTCGACGATGCGGCCCTGCACCCCATAATCGGACAGCACGGCTTCCAGCAGCCGCGCGTTGGCTTGCAGCGCGTCGGCGTCCGGCGTGCCGGCGTTGGCGCGCGGCGGCGCGGGGGTTAGCAGCGACAGCGGCGGGAAACGCCACGGGCCGTCTAGCGCGAGGCTCGGTTGCTGCGGCGGCGCGAGCTTCTTCGTGGCCGGCGTCGTCACCTTGGCCGGCACCCGGCCCGTCTGCGGGGCGGCGTTCGGCACCGTGATGCGCGGTTCGGCGCGCGAAACGCCCGGTGCCACGATATTGGGCGGCGCCTCCGGCGGGCGCGTGCCGTTCA
>CAJCJG010000062.1 GCA_903970625.1 Solirubrobacterales bacterium 70-9
CGGCGGCGAGCGCGGCGGTCCCGGCCAGCAGCAGGCGGCGGGTGATTTCGGGGCCGGTCCTCGTCATCCTATCCTCCATATCGGCGCCCGAGGGCGGCCGGATGATTGCACGGCATTCAGGCGGTTCACTTGAAAAACACCGATCATGTTCGTGATACACGGCTACCACACAATTTCTGGGCGTGTAAAGTCGCGTCGCCCGTGCTGTCCCATGCGAAAGGTCCCCTATGTCCCGCGTTTTGAACGAGGCGCTCGCAGCGCTCTTCCGCGCCCGGATCGGGCCGGACCCGATTGGAGGCGAGGCCGCGCGGGTGCTGGCGGCATGGCCGACCGACTGGGCCGCGCCGCCGCCGCAAGGCGGAGCACCGCACCATGCGAGCCGCCATCTGGCACGCGCCCTGGCGGCCGACGGGCCCGATCCCGATTTGCGTCGAACCCTACAGGACGTGGCGGCCTTGCTGCCCTGGCGGTACTCCTACCCTGCCCGCGCGGACGGCGCGGATTTGGCCGCAGACATCGCCTTCGCGGAACTGATCGGCCCGCGCGGCTGGGCCGGCAGCCCCGCGATCCGCGTGGGGCTGACGCTGATCGGGCCGGACACGTACTATCCCCTCCATAGCCACCCGGCGGTCGAATTATATGCCGTCCTGTCCGGCACGGCCGAGTGGACGGCGGACAGGGAGGTGACGGCGCGGCCCCCGGGGGCCTGGGTCCTGCACGAGCCCGGCACGCCGCACGCGATGCGGACAGGGGCGTCGCCGTTGCTCGCGGTCTATTCCTGGACCGGCGACCTCAAATCCCCGTCGATTTACGTGGAATAGCGCCATGTCCCGGTCACTGCCATTGACACGAATTTATGATGTGAAATAGACTATTCTACTAGCAATATTTGTCCTGGCGAGATTTCCGCTCAGCGCGGGGTCCCGCTCTCGACAGGAGCATCCGATGAGCGACACCGCCGAATTCCCCATCGTCCGGGCACGTGACCTGGAAACGGAGCTGAACTACCTCGCCGCCGGCATCGAGCGGCCGCGCACCTATACCGACGCCGCACCGCCCGGCGAACCGCAATCGACGTTCGTGACCGAGCCACACACCATTCGCATCCGCGATGCCCGCGCCGCGACCGAGCGGGCGTCGCTCGACCGCGAAGGATTCGCGCTGATCCGCCACCACAGCGCGGTACAGGATTTCTGGGACGAGGAGGAGATCCGCACCCGCTACTATCCGGAGGTCGAGGCGGCCATTGCCGAGGCCACGGGAGCGAGCCGGGTGTTCATCTTCGACCACACGCTGCGCCGCCGGGTGCCGGGCGTAGAGGAGGATCGCGGCTACGCCCCCCTCCGCCAGCCGGTCCCGCGCGTGCATGTCGATCACACTGCAAAGTCCGGCCCGCAGCGCGTCCGCGACCTGCTGCCGGACGACGCGGAGGAATTGCTGCGCGGGCGGGTGCAGGTCATCAACCTGTGGCGCCCGCTGATCGAGCCGTTGCGCGACCATCCGTTGGCGGTTGCCGACGCGCGCAGCGTCGATCCCGCCGATCTGGTGCCCACCGATCTTGTCTATCCGCACCGTGTCGGCGAAACCTACGCCGTGCGCTACAATCAGGCCCACCGCTGGTTCTACGTGCCGGACATGCGCACCGACGAGGCGCTGCTGATCAAGTGCTTCGACAGCAAGACCGACGGCCGCGCCCGCTTTGCCCCGCACACCGCCTTCCGCGACCCCACGGTGCCGGACAACGTCCGGCCACGCGAAAGCATCGAGGTGCGCACGCTGGTTTTTCATCCCGCCTGAACGGTATCGGAGACTGACCATGGCCCTGGATGCGACCGCGACCGACGCGCCGTCGTGGCTGCGCTTCCCCGGCGCGCCGCCCGCCTCCACACAGACCGATGCCATCTTCGCGGCGACGCGAGAAAAGCTCGGCTATGTGCGCCATCAACAGGAAGTCCTGGCGCACAAGCCGGCGATCCTGGCTGGCGTCGCGGCGCTTGGGGATGCCGTGGTACGCGACCCGTCCGGCGCGCTCAGCCCGCGCGAGCGCGAACTGATCGCGCTGGTCGTCAGTGTGGAAAATCGCTGCGAAGCGTGCGTGTTCGGCCACGCCGCCGCGTTGCGGGGCCATTCGGGCGACCCGGAATGGGTGGCGACCATCGAGGTCAACTACCGCCGCGCCGCCCTATCGCCCCGCGAGCGGGCGCTGGCCGACTACGCCATTCAGGTCACGCGCGCGCCCTCCGAGATCCTGCCCACCGATCTTGCCCCGCTGCGCGAGGCCGGCATCGGCGAAGACGGCATCCTGGAGGCGGCAGCCGTCGCCGCTTATTTCAACTTCAGCAATCGCCTGAACAGCGCCCTCGGCATCCGCGCCAACGCCGAAGCCTATCGCGCCAACCGATGAGTCCTCCGCTCACCCGTCGCGCGCTCGTCGCCGGCGCGGCCGCCATCGCGACGATGGGGCGTGCCCGCGCCGATGCGCCGGTGCTGCGGCTGGGCGACCAGAAAGGCGGGCTGGCGGCCCTGCTGCACGCGGCGGGCGAGGCGGACGCCCTGCCCTACCGGCTGGAGATCGCCCAGTTCCCGGCCGCCGCTCCGCTGCTGGAGGCGCTGAACGCCGGCGCCATCGACATTGCCTGGGCTGGCGACGCGCCGACCACCTTCGCGCTCGCCAACGGCGTGCCGGCGCACATCGTCTCCGCCCATCGCTCCAACGGCGCCGGCACCGCATTGCTGGTCAAGGCCGATTCCCCTGTGCGCAGCGTCGCCGATTTGCGGGGGCGGCAAATCGGCACCAGTCGTGGCTCGATCGGGCAGGCGCTGGCCATCGCCGCCCTGCGCGCCAACAATCTGCCGCCGGACTCGGTCGGCTACGCCTACCTGCTCCCGGCCGACGCGAAAGCGGCGCTGGAGGCGGGCGCCATCGACGTGTGGGCAAGCTGGGGCGTGTTCGTCGCGCAAGCCGTGCTGGTGGACCGCGACCGCGTGGTCGTGGATGGCTCCCACGGCCTGCTGAGCGGCCTGGGCTACCTCGCGGCGCTGGACAGCGCGATTGCGGACAAGCGCCCGCTGTTGCACGATCTCGTCGGTCGCGCCGCCCGTGCCTCCCGCTGGGCCGTCGCCAACGTGGATGCCTATGCCCGCTATTGGTCCGGCGTCGTCGGTGTCTCGTTCGAGGTCGCGCGCCTGTCCTTCACCACGGCGCCCACGCTCGCGGTGCCGATCGACGCGGGCGTGGTGGCCGACCAGCAGCGGACGGCCGACCTCTACACCGGCGCCGGACTGATCGCCCGCCACGTCGATGTGGCGACTTTCTTCGACGCCTCCTTCAACGACGCCGTCGGCGCATGACGGCGCATCCGAAAGCCACGCCATGAGCGAGATTCTCGACCGCCCGCGCCAATTCAAGCTGGAGGAGCGGCCGCCCGCCGCCGATCCGGCGGTGGAGCGTCTGCACCGCAAGCAGCGGCTGGCCGCCACGTTCCGGCTGTTCGCGCGCTACGGGTTCGATGCCGGCCTCGCCGGCCACGTCACCGTGCGCGACCCGGAGTTTCCCAGCCAGTTCTGGATCAATCCGCTCGGCCAGTATTTCGGCACGATCCGCGTGTCCGACCTGCAACTGGTCGATCACGCCGGCAATATCCTGGTCGGCAACCGCCCGATCAACAACGCGGGCTTTGTGATCCACTCGGCGATCCATGCCGCCCGCCCCGATGTCGATGCCGCAGCCCATACGCATTCGACGCACGGCAAGGCATGGTCCACGCTCGGCCGCCTGCTCGACCCGCTGACGCAGGATGCTTGCGCGTTCTACGAGGACCATGCGCTGTTCGACCCGTTCACCGGCGTCGTGCTAGACGAGAGCGAGGGCACTCGGCTCGCGGCCACGCTCGGCACGCGCAAGGCGCTGATCCTGCAAAACCACGGGCTGCTGACGGTCGGCACCACCATCGAGGCGGCGGCCTGGTGGTTCATCGCGATGGACAACGCGGCGCACGCGCAATTGCTGGCCGAAGCCGCCGGCAAGCCGATCCCGATTGCGCCCGAAACCGCGCGCCACACCGCGACGCAAGTCGGCACCGAACGCGGCGGCACGTTCAGCTTTGCGCCGCTCTACGACTGGATTGTGAGTGCCGAACCCGACCTGCTCGACTGACGCTGCGCGCATCGGAGTTTTGACCATGACCACATCGCCCGACATCGAATTCATCGGCATGGTGCAGCCGCGCGAGCAGTCGGAAATCCATCCGGCGCGCGGCCCGGCCATCGACCTCGGCTATTTCCGCGCTTCGGTGCAGGCGCATGAGGCGGGCGGGTTCGACCGCTTTCTGATCGGCTGGCACGGCAACGGGCCGGACGGGTTGCAACTGGCCGCCCATGCCGCCGCGCACACCAGCCGCGTCGGCTTCCTCGTCGCCCACCGCCCCGGCTTCCAGGCGCCCACCAACGCCGCCCGCGCCTTCGCCACGCTGGATCAGTTGAGCGGCGGCCGGGCCGCGATCCATGTCATCTCCGGCGGCGACGATGCCGAGCAGCGGCGCGACGGCGACTATCTGTCCAAGGACGAGCGCTACGACCGCACCGACGAATATGTCCACATCCTGAAATCGGTCTGGACCGCGACCGCGCCGGTCGATCACGACGGCCCGTTCTACACGTTCAAGGGCGCCTCGCCCGACGTCCGGCCGGTGCAGGCGCCGCGCATCCCGATCTATTTCGGCGGCGCGTCCGAGGCCGCCATCGAGGTCGCCGGCAAGCATGCCGACGTCTATGCGCTGTGGGGCGAAACCCACGCGCAGGTGCGCGAGATCGTGGCTCGCGTCCGTGCCGCAGTGCGGCGCCATCGCGGCGAGCAGGCGGCGCGGGCCATCCGCTTCAGCCTGTCGTTCCGACCGATCCTGGCCGAAACCGAGTCCGCTGCCTGGGCGCGCGCCGAGCGTATCCTGGCCGAGACCAAACGGCTCGGCGGGCAAGCCGCCCTCGGCCCGGGCAAGTCGGCCCCAGCCAATGTCGGCTCGCAACGCCTGCTGGCCGCCGCAGCCCAAGGCGACCGCCCGGAGGGCCGCCTGTACACCGCCATCGCCGCCGCGACCGGCGCGCGCGGCAACACCACCGCCCTTGTCGGCACGCCGCAACAGGTGGCGGAGGCCTTCCTCGAATACCACGTGCTCGGCGTCACGACGTTCCTGATCCGGGGGTTCGACCCGCTGGAGGATGCCATCGAGTACGGCCGCGAATTGCTGCCCGCGACGCGCGCGCTGGTGGCCGAACGGTTGGCCGGCGCGGTTGCTGCCGAATAGGTTTCGCTCACGTCCCCGCCGTCTGCCAGATCAACGACAGCACACGCTCGCGCAAAGCGACGAACGCCGGCAGGGATTTGGTGTCGCGGCTGCAGCCCGCGCTTTCGCGGCGGGCAAACGGGGCGGCGATGCGCTCGATGATGCGTCCGGGGCGCGGCGACATGACGACCACGTCCGTGCCGAGATAGACTGCCTCCTCGACGCTGTGGGTGATCAGCAGCACGGTCATGCCGGTGCGCCGCCAGACCGCATGCAATTCCTCCTGCATTTTCTCGCGCGTCAGCGCGTCGAGCGCGCCGAACGGTTCGTCCATCAGCAGGATTTTCGGCTTGTTGACCAGCGCGCGGACGATGGCGAGCCGCTGCTGCATGCCACCGGACAATTCGTAGGGATAGCGGTCGCGAAAGTCCCATAGGCCGACCATTCGCAGATGGTCCTCGACCGTCCCGGCGCGGTCCCGCCGGCTTTCGCCGCGCAACATTGGGCCGAAGCCGGCATTGCCCGCGACGGTGAGCCACGGAAACAGCGCCGGTTGCTGGAACACCACGCCCCGGTCCACACCCGGGCCATCGACGGGGCGACCGTCGATGCTCACGGTGCCGGTGCTTGGTTTCAGAAATCCGGCCAGCGCCTGCATCAACGTCGTCTTACCGCAGCCCGAGGGACCGACGACGCAGACGAAATCGCCGGCCGCAAAGTCGAGCGATATGTTCTCCAGGGCCGGCACGCGGCCGGCCCCGGAGCCATAGGTGACGCTCACGTCGGCAAACGACACGAAAGTGTCGCTGGTCACGAGCCGCCTGCCGTCGGACGCGTCCGGCATGTCAGACCAGCGCCTGTCCGAGCGGAGCGGTGTTGATGCCCTTCTGGAACACGGCAAGGTCCGGCACCGAGCGGATGCTTTTCTGCTCGGCAAGGAACTTTGCCGTGCCTTGCAGCACTTCGGCGAAGCGCCCGGGATGGCCGGGCGTGCCGAGCCATTTCGGCTCCAACTGGCGCTTCGGCGTCACGAAATCATAGTCCAGCAGGTCGGCCTTGGCCACCTCCGGCGTAACGCCCGCCTGCTTGGCGATGATGTCGGCAGCCTTGTCGGGGGTCGATGTCCATACGTCGAGCGCGCGATTCTCCGCTTTCAGGATCTCCACCACGGTCTCGGGATATTGCTGGCTGAAGGCGGTGCGGGCCACGATCAGGTCGGCGATCACGTAGCCCGCCGCTTCCAGCTTGTCGTAGGTGCGGAACACTTCGCCGCCCGCCGCAAGAATCTTCGATTTCGCCGGCGCCCAGACATAGGCGGCATCGATGTCGGCGCGCTGCCACGCGGCCACCAGTGCATCCGGCCGCAGGTCCAGCACCGTTACCTGTTGCTGCGTCAGCCCGTTGGTTTTGAGGAAACCGAGCAGACGGAAGTGCGAGGTGGACCCGAACGGCGTTGCGACCTTCTTGCCGATCAGATCGGACGGCTTCTTGATATTCGCGGCGCTGCGAACCGTCAATTCCTCGGCTGGGCCGATATTGTCGCGGATATAGACGACCTGGTAGCCGATGCCTTGCGACAGACCGGCGGCGGTGGGCGCCGAGCCGATCCCGATGCCCAGATCGACGCTGCCGGCTGCGACGGCGGTGTTGATCTAGGCGCCGCTGCCGACCTCGATCCAGTTGATCTTCGCCTTGGTCGCGTCCTCCAGCCAGCCGTTGCCCTTGGCGATGGCGCTCGGGCTGGTCTCGGTGAAGAAGGCGATGTTGATCTTGTCCGGCCCGTGGTTGTGCGCGCGGGCGCGGCGTGGCGCGGCGGCCAGCAGCGCCGTGCCGCCGAGGCCGATGCCGGCCTTCAACAGGGTCCGGCGATTGGCAGAGAGATCGGAGATTGTCATGGTTTTTCCCTTTTCGTAGCGGTGTGACGACGTCAACGCCCGGCCCAATGGACGACGCGCGCCTCAAGGGCGACGAGTGCCCCGTTCAGCGCGAGGCCCATCAGTCCGATCGACAGGATTCCGACGAACACATAGTCGGATCGCAAAAAGCGGCCGGCATCGAGGATCATCCAGCCGATGCCGCTGCTGCCGGCGATGATCTCCGCCGCGATCAGCGTGCCGTACACGACGCCGATGGCGATGCGGGCGCCGGCGAATATCTCCGGCAATGCAGACGGCAATACGACGTGGCGAAACACCTGCCATTCGGTGGCGCCGAGCGCCCGTGCGACATGCATGCTCTGCACGCGCACATTGCGCACGCCGTCGCGCGCCGCCACTGCCGACACCGGCAATGCTGCGAGAAACAGCAGGGTGATTTTCGACGTCTCCCCGATGCCGAGCCAGATGATGAGAAGCATCAGGTACGCGAGTTGCGGCAGCGGGCGCAGGAACTCGACGAACGGCGCGAACAGCGCCTCGACCGGGCGCCAATAGCCCATCGCGAGCCCCAGCAGAGTGCCGACGAATGCGCCGGTGACGAAGCCGGCCCCGATGCGCCACAGGCTCGCCTCCGCATGCTCCAGCAGCGTGCGATTGCGGTAGCCGTCGGTGACGAGATCGACGAAGCCATCCCACAACTCGTCCGGCGGCGGCAGGAACAGGTCGCGGACCAGGCCGCCCCAAGTCAGGATCAGCCACACCGCGATCAGCAGCGCGGCGCTGAGCGCGGTCCATACCCGCAGCGGGATGCGATGGGGCATGGCGCTCAATCCCGCCCGCGCCAATGCACGAGCCGAAGGTCGAGGGACAGCAGCGCACGGCTCAACGCCATGCCGAGCACACCGAGGATCAGAACGCCGAGCAGCACGATATCGGTGCGAAGGAACTGGCTGGCGGAGAAAACCATCCAGCCCAACCCGTTGCTCGCCGTCATCAACTCGGCCGCGACCACGGTCGAGAACGTCACCGCCAGCGCGATGCGAAGCCCGGTCATCACCATCGGCAGGCAGGATGGCAGCACGACGTGGCGAAACACCTGTGCCTCCGTCGCCCCGCACGCGAGCGCGGCCTGGATGCGTTGCCCGTTGACCCCGCGCACCCCAGCCATCGCGGCCATCGCGATGGTCGGGAACGCGGCGAGGAACAGCAGCGCAACCTTCGAGGTATCGCCAGTCCCGAGCCACAGGATCAACAGGATCAGATACGACAGCGGCGGCAACGGCCGCATGAATTGCAGGATGTAGTCGATCGACGCGGCCAGAATCCGGCTGCGCCCCATCCACAACCCGAGCGGCACGCCGACGAGCGTGGCCAGCGCGAAGCCGCCGAGGCAGCGGCCCAGCGTGGCGGCGGCATCCTCCCACAGCGTCGTCCCGCGATAGCCGTTGTGCAGGATGTCGAGCAGCGCGGCCCAAACGTCCGACATGCTCGGCAGCAGATTGGCCGGCGCGAGATGCGCGGCGTTCACCACGTACCAAGCGCCAAAGAACGCGACCACCGACAGCACCGAGAGCCAGCGATAGGGTCGGGGAGCTTCGGTCACGCGCCACGCGACGCTTGGACGACGCCCCGGCGCCGGGCGATAAGGCGGAACGTGACGGGGCAACGTTGGGCAGACATCGGCGGCTCCAGACAGGATGGGCGTATTACACTTGAATAACTAGTGCAATACAAATTAACCCATCGAATTTCGTCCTTCAAGGGCAAATTTACCTATAATGCCGCATCGGAAAAGGTGTAATAGGGGCGGTGAACGTCGAACGGGCAGATTCGGGGCGGGACATCGCGCAAGCGGACGCTGGAGAGAACCATGGTCGGACCTGCCGGAAGCCTGGAGATGCGCTCCGTCACCAAGCGATACAGCGTCGGCGGTTCGACCCTGGTCCGCCCTCGACGATATCTCGCTGGCGGTGGCACCCGGCGAGTTCCTGGCGATCGTCGGTGCCAGCGGATGCGGCAAGTCCACGATATTGCGCCTGTTCGCAGGGCTCGACGCCAACCATGACGGCGTCGTCCTGCACGACGGCGGACCTATCGTCGGCCCGAGCCTGCAACGCGGGCTGGTGTTCCAGGAACCGCGATTGTTTCCGTGGCTGACCGTCGAACGAAACGTCCTGCCCACCATCCGCTCGCACAATCGAACATCGCCGAAGCCGCGATCAAGCTCGATGCCATTCAGGCGCTGGTTGAGCGGGTGGCCGCCGACTGGTGTAATAGCGTGGACCACGGCGCGCAGTGGCCGGCAAAAATCCTCGCCGCCAAAGTGTTCGCGGCCGACACCGCGCGCGAAGTGGTCGATCTGGCAACCAAGGTCGCCGGCGCCGGCTCGCTGTTTCGCAGCAACGAACTGGAACGGCTGTACCGCGACGTGCGTGCCGGCGGCTTTCACCCGGCGAGCAGCGACGCGTCGCACGAGGTCATCGGCAAGACCTATCTGGGCGTGCTGGACGCGCCTGCAGAAGCACCACGGGAGGCGGCGCCCATTGCAGCCGCTGCCGAATAGCAGGCTTGGGCGAATATCGGTCCAGAAAGCCCGATCAATCTGGGCGGCGCCATCCTCGATGCGTCGGTTGGAGTCCGTGCGCGAGACGGGGCGAACCAAATGGCACCGAGTACCGGCGAGAGAGGCCACGACAATGACTATTCCACGATTCGGCGTCTGGGCGCTCGTGTCGGGCGGCCACGGGATCAATATTCCATCCGGACGAAGCACCGGACGCGACGTGGGAACGCAACAAGCGGCTGGTGCTGGAGGCCGAGGCGCTCGGTTACGACACGACCCTGGTGGCCCAGCACCTGTTCCACGTCCGCGACGAGACCCTCGACCAGTTGGAGACCTGGACATCCTGTGCCGCGCTCGCAGCCCTGACCGACCGCATCGAGATCATTGCCGCAATCAAGCCGCGCCTGTTCCATCCGGCGGTGCTGGCCAAAATGGCCACGCAAATCGAGGAGATCAGCCACGGCCGCTTCGCGATCAACCTCGTCAACGCCTGGTACAAGCCGGAATTCGAGCGCGCCGGCATTCCGTTCGGGGAACACGATGCCCGCTACGACTATGGCCGAGAGTGGATCACGATCGTCCGTGCCCTGATCGCGGGCGAGCGGGTGGAGTTCAAGGGCGCTCATTTCACCATCGACGGCTACCAGCTTCACCCGACCGGGCGCTATCGCCCGCGGCCGATCATCTATGCGGGCGGCGAGTCGCGACAGGCGCGCGATCTGGCGGCGGATACCGCCGACGTGTGGTTCATCAACGGCCAACCGCCCGAGAACGTGCGTGCGCTGATCGCCGACGCGGCCGCGCGGCCGCGTCGTGGGCCACAGCTGCGGTACGGCCTTTCCGCTTTCGTCATCGCCCGGCCGACCGACGTGCAAGCGCAGGAGGAGCACGCGCACATCCTCGACATCGCCCGACAGGATGCACCGCTGCGGGAACGGCAAATGGCCAACACCGACCCAAAAGCGGTGATGTTCCACACTTTCGCGCAGCTCCCCAAGCACGTCGGCAGCAACGGCGGCACCGCGGCCGGGCTGGTCGGCAGCTACGACACCGTGGCCGCGCGCATTCGCCAGTTCCAGGAACTCGGCATCGAAACCTTCATGCTGCAGTTCCAGCCCTTCGAAGCGGAGATGCGGCGGTTCGCGCAGGAGGTCCGGCCCCGCGTCTCGCGGCTTGCGACGGCGGCGGCCTGACGCCGGCACGCAGGCGGCATCACGGCTGGCCGATGCGCCATTGCGGAGGATGCGGCGTGCCATTGACCGCGAAAGCGCCGACGATGCGGTCCTTGTAGATGCGCGGGTTGTGCGAAGCGAGAGTACGCGCGTTGCGCCAGTGCCGATCCAGGCCCGAGGTACGCAGTGTCGCCGAAGCGCCCAGCGCGTCGAACAAGGTTGCGGTCGCGTTTAGGATCAAGTCCGTCACCACCGTCTGCGCCTGTGCCACCTCCAGGGCGGCTTCGGCGACGGCCGCGGCCTCGGCGTCCGTCTCGCCGGCTTGGTGCGCCGCGAACGCCGTCTGCAACGCCTCGGCCGCGTGCAACACGATGGCGCCCGCGCAATAGGCGGCGCTGCGAACTCGGCCCACCACCTGCAACACCTGCGGGTCCTCGGCCGAGCGCGAGGCGGCGGCGTGGCTGTAGGTGCGCGTGCGGGCGGCGACAGCGGCCGCAAGTTCGTCGGCCGCGACGCGGCCGATCCCGGCCAGCGTGGCCAGATGCACCAGTTGGTAAAATGCCTGCGCATAGCCGAACGGCGCCTTGCCGCGCACGACGGCCGCATCCGGCACGGCGACATCGACGAACCGCGCGGTGCCGCTCGCGGTCAACCGCTGGCCCAGCCCGTCCCAGTCGTCGACGATCTCGACGCCGGGCGTCTCGCGCGCAATCGTCGCCGCAATCGCTTCGCCCTCGGCGTCGGTGCCACTGACATGGACCCAGTCGGCGAACAGCGAGCCGGTGGTGTAATATTTGGTGCCGTTGAGCCGCCAGCCGTCGCCGTCCGGCAGCAGCCGCGTGGAAAACTGCGCGAGCTTCGCCTCCCCTGTCTCCGACCAGGCGCCACCGACGATGTCGCCGCGCGCCAGCCTCGGCAGCCATGCGTCGCGCCGCCCGCCCGGGCCGAGATCGAGCACGTGCTCGACAAAACCGAAATGCGCCCGCAGCGCCTGGGTGACGTTGGAGTCGGCGTGCGACAGGTCGATGAGCAGCGCGAACAAGTCGGGCAGCGACACCCCGGCACCGCCTGCATCGCGCGGCAGACGCAGCGCGGTGAAACCCGACTGCTTGAGCCAGCCGATTGCGTCGAACGGCAATTCACGGCCCAGTTCGCGCGCCGTGCAGCCTTCGGCAATCCGCGCAAAGACCGGGGCGAAGCGGTCGGCCAGCAGGGCCGACCGGGCATCCCGGCCTGTGCCCCAGGCCCGATGGTTCGGGCGCGTCGCGTTGGCCGGTGGCCTTTCGATATGTATCATGGCTTTGCTATCGCTCACTCGGCCGCCGCGACGATGCGGCCCGCGCCGGCCGCAAGCACCTGACCGGTGAGACGGTTGGCAAGCTGGATGGCCTGTTGCAGCAGTTCCACCAGGGTGCTGGATTCCCAGCGCACACCGCGCAGCGGGTGGCCGATGGCGGACAGATCTGGGGCGGGCACGCCGTCGCGGCCGATCACCGCGTGCTGCCAGTCGGCGTCGATGCCGAACGCCAATGGCCCTGGCCGCACCACTCCCGTCGCCAGCAAGTTGGCCATCAGCGGACTTTGCGCCCGCGACCAGTCGTGGGTGACGCCGGTGCAGTTCACCACGGCATCGACGATCAACGTGTCGATTTCGGGCCGCCCTCGCCCACGCAGCCGCACCACGATCCGCCCGTCGCCCGCCGGATCCAGGGCCACGATGCGGCCGGCACGATGGGCGAACCAGCCCTCGGCGCGACCGCGTTCGAGCAGTTGCGCCGAGCGCGGTGGGGCGCGGTGGAGCGATGTCTCCCAGATCGGGCGCAGATGACGCACGAAGCGCGCCCGCTCGGCGTCGCTCGCCCGTTGCCAGAGCGCCGGGACATGCGGGCGGATTGCCATGACCAGCGACTGCCAGTCCGGCCGCCCATGGGTCGTGCGGGCCAATTCCTGCCGGGCCGCGCGCAACAGGCCGCGCGCCGTCGTCGGCAGCGGCGCTTCGGCCAGGAAATCGCGCAGCGGCACCACTTCCCGCCTTGGATGCACCAGCAGGCCGCGGCGCGAAATCGCCGTGTAGCGGCCGGCAAAGCCACGCCGTTCCAGCGTCACCAGCGCGTCCAGCATGGTCAGCCCGGTGCCCAGCAATAGCACGCGCCCGGTGCGGGGGATGCGCTCATACGCTTCGAGGTTCCAAGGGTCGGCGATGTAGCGGGGCGAGGCCGCGACGGCGGCGTCGATCGGCAGGTCGGGGCGCGACGGTGCCGCGCCGGTCGCGAGGATCGCATGGTCGGCCGCAAAGGTCTCGCCATGCGACAGCACGATGTCCACGCGGCCCCCCCGGCGGCGCAAATCGATGGCCTCGCCCGCGACATGATCCAGCGCGACGTGCGGTGCCGCACGAGAGACGGCGCGCGCCAGCTCGGCCCGCACATAGTCGCCGAACACCGAGCGCGGCGCGAAGGCGTTTAGGAAGTCGGGCGCCAGCGGGTCGCGCCAGTTCCATTCGGCCGCGAACCGCCCGAGGAACTGGGCGAAATGCTCCGGCCGTTCCGGATACAGGCTGAACAGTTTGGCCGGGCCATTCATCAGGTGGCCCGCCTCCCGCGTCGAATAGGCAGCACCGCGACCGACTTCGGCGCGCGGCTCGACGATGGTGATGCGGAGCGGCGCCGTTCTGGTGTCAAGCAGTTTGATGGCGGTTGCCGTGCCGGCCTAGCCTCCGCCCAGGATGGCCACGCGCGGCGCGCGCGGCGTCCCGTCGCCATCGGGCGCCCGCTTCGGTTCGTGGCGGAATTCCGTGACCTGGCCTTTTTGCATTTGCGGCGTCCTTCGCGCGGGGCCAGGGTTCAATACGGCCGGTCGCCTTTGATCGTGACCCGATTGCCGGAGCGGACCTGCGGGAAATAGTCCCAGACGGCGAGATGCTGGACGGCGCGGTTGTCCCAGAAGGCGACGGAGTTTGGCTTCCACTGGAAGCGCACCTGGAACTCCGGGCGTTCGGCGTGCCGGTAGAGATAGTCGAGAATCGCGTCGCTTTCCGGCTCCGGGACTTCGTTGATCCGGTAGGTGAACACGCGGTTCACATACAGCGCCTTGCGACCGGTGACCCGGTGGGTGCGGACCACCGGGTGGTTGGCCCACGGAAAGACGCGGCCACGATCGTCGATGCCGCGCAGCCGGTTGTTGCGGCGATAGTTGCGCTCGCCGGCGTGCAGCGCGGTCAACCCCTCCAGATAGCTCTTGAGCCGCGGCGACAGCGCCTCGTACGCGGCGTACATGCTGGCAAACAGCGTGTCGCCCGCGCCGTTCGGCGGCACGGTGTGCAGGTGCAGGATGCTGCCGAGCGGCGGCTCCGGATCGCAGGAGACATCGGAATGCCAGTGCTCGCCGGCGACTTCCTTCGAGGACGCATCTGCGTGGATGGGCAGGATTTCCGGATGCCCCTCCGGCCCCGGCGTGTTCGGATGGATGTGCAACTCCCCGAACAAACGGCCGAACGCCTTCTGGCTATCGAGCGTAAACTTCTGGTCGCGGAAGAACAGCACCTGATAGTCGGCCAGGGCCTGATGCAGTTCGCTGACCTCGCGATTGCTCAACGGCGCCGCGATATCGACGCCCGAGACGAACGCCCCAATTCGAGGGTTCGCCAGTTCGATCCTGAGTGCCTCGTAGGACATAGGATTTCCTATCCTCGGCGAGCCACCCGGCCCGGACGCTATACGATTTCGTTCAGTGATTACCCTATTTCCACCTTGATGATCCGTCAATAGACGCCACATCCGCCAAGTAGGCGTTATGGACCGCCGCGCCGGCGGCGGTAACATCAATCTCCGGACAGCCTGCGCCGGCCATGGCAGAAGAGCGGCCCGAGTGAGCACAGACAGGCGGTTTCGCGGCGTGCGGTCCAAACTTTGTCGGTGGCTGTGGGCATTGCTTCCGATGCCATGCCTGTTGGCGGCGACACCCGCGTTGGCGCGGATCAGTTGGTGATCGGGGTCGCGCAGTTTCCCTCCGGCATGCATCCGTACGTCGATGCCACGATTGTCAAAGGCTATTTGCTGGGCTTTGCGCAGCGGCCCGTCACCAGCTTCGACCGTGACTGGAAACTGGCGTGCCTGCTCTGCACGGACGTGCCGACGCTGGAAAACGGCCTGGCCCAGCCGGAGGGCAACGGTGCCGGCGGCCAGGGGCTTGCCGTCACGCTCCGCCTGAAGCCTGGCCTCGCCTGGGGCGACGGCGTGCCCGTCACGGCGCACGATGTCGTGTTCACCTGGATGCAGGCGACCGATCCGCACAGTGCATTCTCCGACCCGCGCGCGTGGCTGAACGTGCGCGGTGTCGATGTGGTGAACGAGCACACGGCGGTCCTGCACCTGAAACAGGCCACGTTCGACTACAACCAGTGGGGCCCGCTGCTGCCCGCGCATATCGAAGCCGGGGCGGCCCGTTCGGCCTACAACGACCGGCCGACGGAGCCGGGACTCTACGACGGCCCATACGTCATCGCCGAGTACCGCCTGGGCGAGCGGATCGTGCTGGAGCGCAATCCGCATTGGCACGGCCCGGCGCCCTCGATCCCGAGGATCGTGATTCGCGCCATCGAGAACACCGCATCGCTGCAAGCCAACCTGCTGTCCGGCGATATCGACATGGCGGCCGAGAATGTCGGCCTCACGCTCGATCAGGTGTTAGCGCTGCGCCGGCAGTCGCCGGAGCGGTTCACCTACCTGTTTCGCCCCAGCCTCGGCTACGAGCACATCAACCTCAACCTCGCCAACCCGATCCTGGCCGATGTGCGGGTGCGACGCGCGCTGCTGCTGGCCATCGACCGGGCGGCGATCGACACCAAGCTGTTCGAAGGGTTGCAGCCCGTTGCCGCGACCTGGGTGAATCCGCTGGAGCCGAACTACAGCGGCGACGTCCCGACCTACGGTTACGACCCGGACCGCGCGCGGGCGCTGCTGGCGCAGGCGGGCTGGCAGCCGGACGAGGACGGCATCCGCCGCAACGGCGCGGGCGATCCGCTTTCGCTGACCTTCACGACGACGGCCGGGAACCGGCAGCGAGAGCTGGTGCAGCAGGTGCTGCAAAGCCAGTGGCGCGCCGTCGGGATCGATGTCGTCATCAGGAACGAACTCGCGCGGACGCTGTTCGGCGAAACCCTTCGCAAGCGCAAATACACCGGGCTCGCCATGTACACCTATATCGGCGAGGTCGTTGGATCGCTGCGCAGTTCGCTGTCCAGCACCATGATCCCGTCCGAGGCGAACGGATGGGTAGGCGGCAACAGCATGGGATTCGCCGATCCTGCGATGGACGCCGACATCGCGGCGCTGGAGACCGAGTTGGACCCGGCAAAGCAAAAGCGCCTCTCGGCTGACATGCAGCGTATCTACGCCGAGCAACTGCCGGCGTTGCCATTGTTCTTCCGCGCCGAGGCCGCCGTGCTGCCGACATGGCTGCACGGCGTGGCGCTGACCGGCCACTCCGGCTACAGCCCGCGCTGGGCGGAATTCTGGCGGGCCGACTGATTCGGTTCGATTTACACTTTTACCACACGTAATATCGCATTGACGGCCGCTATTGGCGGTAGAATGATGCGCCCTTCGTTGCGTGGGCCACCAGCAGGAGATTGGATCATGCCGCTCGATGTCGCCGCATCCCGCCATTCCCTCACCACCACACTGCACTACGTGAAGCGCGGCACCGAAAGACCGGTGCGCTATGCCATGGAGCCGCCGCCCGGCGTGCCCGCGTGGAGCGGCATCGACGATCCGCAACAGGTGCAGATCGTGGACGCTCGCGAACACGAAGCCGACTTCACGCTCGACCGCAACGGCTTCGCCCTGGTCCATGCCCCGAGCGTGGTGCAGGATTTCTATGCACCGGACGAGGTCAAGAGCATCTACTACCCCGAGGTCGAGCGCCTGTTGCAGGAGACGCTCGGCGCCTCGCGGGTGTTCGTGTTCGATCACGGTGTGCGCAACGCCAAGCGGCCGGGTGCGGCCGAGCCCTCGCGCCGCGTCCACAACGACCACACGGTCAACTCGGCCCCGCGCCGGGTCCGCGACCATCTCGGTGCGGACGCCGAGGAGTTGCTGAAACATCGGTTCGGCATCGTCAATGTGTGGCGGCCGATCCGGGGCCCGGTGCTGGACTCCCCGCTGGCGCTCTGCGACGCGCGCAGCTTCACCGACGCAGATCTGATTGCCAGCGATCTGGTCTATCCGCATGTGCGCGGCGAAACCTCGTCGGTCGAATACAAGTCCGACCATCGCTGGTACTATTTCTCCGAGATGCAGCCCGAGGAAGTGTTGCTGATCCGGGTCCACGACAGTTCCGACGACGGGCGCGCACGACTGTCCTTCCACACCTCGTTCGAGAACCCGCTGGCACCGGCAGACGCGCCGCCGCGCGAGAGCATCGAGGTCCGCGCCCTGGTGTTCTTCCCACCTGGCGCCTGAGCGCGACGCAGGCGGG
>CAJCJG010000063.1 GCA_903970625.1 Solirubrobacterales bacterium 70-9
GCGCAGGTTTTCCGCCACGCGCTGCGCCGCCAGCAGGGCGTCGGCGATGTCGGCCGGTTCCTCCATGATGGCGGCGAACTCGTCCCCGCCCAGCCGCGCCACCAGATCGGTCGGCCGCACGGCGCCGCGCAGCACGTTGGCCGCCGCCCGCAGCGCCTCGTCGCCCGCATCGTGGCCCCGGCTGTCGTTCAGCGCCTTGAAATTGTCGAGGTCCACGAACACCAGCGCGCCGGGCAGCCCGTCCACCTCCAGCCGGTCGAACCGCCGCGTCAGTTCGTCCATGAACGCCCGCCGGTTCAACAGCCCGGTCAGCGGATCGGTGCGTGCCTGCCGCGCCATCTCGCGCTGGATCGCCTCGTGCTCCAGGACCACGCGCACGATCGCGGTGGTGCTGGACGCGAGCATCCGCTCGTCGGTGTCCCACGCCCGCCCCTCCGGCTGCCGCCAAAGCGCCAGCGCGGATTCCTCGCCGAACCGCGTCTGCGTCGGGCACACCAGCACCACCCGCCCGTCGGATGCCATGCCGTCCACCGGATCTTCGCCGCCATCCTCCAGCAAGGCGCCGACCGCGATCACCACCGTCGGCACCAGACGGCCGTAGGAATGCAGCACGGTCGGCTCGGCGCCGTTGCCCAACAGGTCCAGCACCGCCAGCCCCTCGCTGCCGGTGGCCCGCGCCAGCGAGCCCAGCACCGCCTGCATCATGCGCGGCGCCAGCACCTCCTTGCGCATCTGCCACAGAATATGGTCCAGCACCTCGCCACGCCGCAGCGTCGCCGCCACCTCCGCGTCTCGCGTCTCCTGTTCCGTCACGTCCTGGCCGACGCCGCGCGCCCCCACCAGATGGCCATTCTCGTCCAGCACCGGCGCGGCCGAGAACGAGACGCACACCGGCCGCCCGTCCGGCCGCTTCAGCCATGCGCGGCGGCGGCGGACGGTCTCAGTCGGGTGGAATGGATTGAACGCCGGCGCACCGCCCAGATCGGCCAGCAACAGATCCGCCGTCTGCCCCAAGAGCGTTGCCGCCGGCCACCCGAGCGCCGGGTCCGGCGCCACGAACACGAACCGCCCCCACCCGTCGGTCTCGAACGCGATATCGGCCGCCAGTGCAACCAGTTCGCGAAACCGCTGCCGGCTGTCGATCAGCGCGTCGCGCAGCGCCACGCCGCGCACCGGCTCCGCCTCCTCTAGCGCCTCGTCGTGCGCCTCGCCGTTGCCATTGGCCGCAGCGATGGTATCGGAACGGCCGTGGGACGCTCTGGCGGCGGGCCGGGTCGCGTCCGTGGGGCCGTTCGGCAGAGGGGCATCCACCTTGGTCATGGAACAATCGGCTCCTGGGCGGCGGGCAATTCCAGGGCAGTAACGTTAACGCCTGGTTACGACGGATCGCACCTAAAAAATGTGGAGATCGAGCGGGCGGCGTGAATGCGTCAGCGACCGCAAACCCTCCACCGCCGGAAAACCTCGCGAGCCTCGCAGGGTCGTGGATTCGGCAGGTATGGCACGTGGGCGCGACGGAAGGAGCGCATCCTGCGCTCCCTTACCCCAGACGAGAAATTGAAGGGTTTCAGCCTCCGGCGCCGCCGGGCGGTCGCGGCCGACTGCGCCGCGTGACGGCTGCCGGACGGACAGCAAACGTTCGGCTGCGTTCGCCGGCGCAAGATTCATGTGGTAGGTCCGTGCAAGCCGGCGGCGCACGAACCGCCGCACGCACGCAACAGGGGAGGATAGAATGGTCGAAAAGACCGCGCTGATCGTTGGCATAAGCGGCATCGTCGGCCGCAATCTGGCCGACACCCTGGCGACGTTGCCGGGATGGACAGTGACAGGCCTGTCACGGCACGCGCACGACGACCTCGGGGCCATCAAACGCGCCACCGTCGATCTGCTGGATGCCGACGCCACGAAGGCGGCCGTGGCATCGCTGCCGCCGCCGACGCATGTGTTTTTCGGCACCTGGGCGCGGCAGGCGACCGAGGCAGAGAATTGCGCCGTCAACGGTGCGATGGTCCGCCACGCGCTGGAAGCGGCAGCGGCGACGGGCGGGGTGCAACATGCGGCGCTGGTGACAGGACTGAAACATTATCTCGGCAGCTTCGAGAATTATGCCGCCGTGGAACTGGACACGCCGTTCACCGAGGATCAGCCGCGCGTGCCGGGGCCGAATTTCTATTACACGCAGGAGGACATCCTGTTCGAGCTGGCCGCCCGCCACGGATTCTCCTGGTCGGTCGCGCGGCCGCACACGATGATCGGCTACGCGCCGGGCAATGCGATGAATTTGGGAACGTCGCTGGCCGTGTATGCCACGATCTGCCGCGAAACCGGGCGACCGTTCGTGTTTCCGGGTTCGCCGGAACAATATGCCGGCGTCACCGACATGACCGACGCCACGCTGCTGGCGCGGCATCTGGTGTGGTCCTCGACCACCCCGGCGGCGGCGAACATGGCGTTCAACGTCGTCGACGGCGACGTGTTTCGTTGGAAGAAGCTATGGCGGCAGGTGGCGGGGTATTTCGGGATCGAGGCGGCACCATACCCCGGCGAGGCACGGCCGCTGGCGACGAGCCTCGCCGATGTCGGCCCGAAGTGGGACACCATCGTGGCACGGCACGGGCTGCGAACGACCAAAGTGGAGCGTATCGCGCCCTGGTGGCACGTCGACGCCGACCTGGGGCGGACGCAGGAATGCCTGACGGACATGAGCCGCAGCCGGGAGCTTGGGTTTCTCGACTATGTGAAGACTTCTGGCGCGCTGTTCCGCTTGTTCGACCGGCTGCGAGCGGAACGCATCATCCCGTGAGCGGTTGCCTCTTGCCTCAGCCGTAAGACCATATTACGGTCATACAGCAGGGGGATTGGCGACATGGACACGCATATTGGCGGGGCCGCGGCCCCGCGCGCGTTGTATATCGACGGCGCGTGGCAGGAGATCGGGCGGACCTTTTCCGTCTTCAATCCGGCCGACGGTTCGCTGCTGGCGGAGATCGCCGATGGCGGGGCCGAGGAGGCGCTGGCGGCGCTGGATGCGGCGCAGCGGGCGCAACGGGGCTGGAGTGCCGTGGCACCGCGCGCCCGCGCCAACCTGCTGCACGCCGCCCACCGGCTGATGTTGGAGCGGGAAGATATATTCGTCCGCACGATGACGCTGGAGAGCGGCAAGCCGCTGACCGAGGCGCGGGCGGAATTCCGCCTGTCCGCCGACTTCCTGCTGTGGTTCGCGGAGCAGGTGGCGCACATCCACGGCACCTACGCCAACAGTTCCAACGGCGGTTTCCGCATCGTCGTCGCGCACCACCCGGTCGGGCCGAGCCTACTGATCACGCCGTGGAATTTTCCGCTGCTGATGATCGTGCGCAAGGCCGGTGCGGCGCTGGCGGCGGGCTGCACGACGATCACCAAGACGGCGATGGAAACGCCGATGACCGGCGCGCTGTTCATCCAGGTGCTGCACGATGCGGGGTTTCCGAAGGGTGTCGCGAATCTCGTTCACACCAGCGATTCGGCGTCCGTCTCCGAACCGCTGATCCATGATCCACGCTTGCGCAAAATCAGCTTCACCGGGTCCACGCGCGTCGGCAGCCGGCTGATGCAACTGGGGGCGGAGAACATCGTCAACAGTTCGATGGAACTGGGCGGCGACGGGCCGTTTATCGTGCTAGACGACGCCGATGTCGACCTCGCGGTCGATCAGGCCATCATCTGCAAGTTCCGCAATGCCGGGCAGGCGTGTGTGGCGGCGAACCGGATCATCGTGGACCGTCGCGTGGAGCCGGGGTTTACCGAAAGATTCGTGCAGAAAGTGCGCGCGCTGAAGGTCGGCAACGGGATGGAGGCGGTGGATGTCGGGCCGATGATTTCGGCCAAACAGCGCGACCGGCTGTACGACACGCTGCAACTCCTGACGAAAGCCGGCGGCGAGGTGCTGACCGGCGGGCGCGCCGTGCAAAGCCCCGGCTATTTCTTCGAGCCGACGGTGGTGCGCTTCGACGCCCGCAACGACGTGATGTGCAGCCAGGAACTGTTTGCGCCGATTGCGACCATCTTCGCCGTCGATGGCGTGGCCGAGGCGCTGGATTTCGCCAACGACACGCGATTTGGCCTGGCCTCCTATGTGTTCACGCGCGATTTGACGCGGGCAATGGCGTTCGGCGAGCGGCTGGAATTCGGCATGGTCGGCATCAATCGCGGCATCATGGCCGACCCCGCGGCACCGTTCGGCGGCACCAAAGCCTCCGGCACCGGGCGGGAGGCGGGGCACGACGGCATCTACGAGTTTCTCGAACGGAAATACATGGCGGTGACCGTCGGCGAGCCGAGGGAGACGGTGTGGTGACGATGGAGAACCGGCTGGGATTGGGATTCGTCCGTCAGCCGAAATCGGTGCTGTTCGGGCCGGGGCAGCGCCGGCAGTTGCCGCTGACGGTCAAGGGGATCGCCAAACATGCGCTGATCGTCACCGATGAACGCATGGCGACGACGCCGGAATTTGCCGCGATGGTCGCCTCGGTGCGCGATGCGGGCGTGATCGTGTCGGTGTACGACAGGGCGCTGCCCGATCTGCCGCGCAGCAACATCCTAGAAGCTGTCGCCCTGTTTGCCGGCAAGGGCATCGACGCGACGGTGGGGATCGGCGGCGGCAGCGTGATGGATCTGGCGAAATCGCTGGCGGTAGTGCTGGCCAACGGCGGCGACGTGCGCGACTATTATGGCGAGTTCAAGGTGCCGGGGCCGGCGCTGCCGATCGTGACGGTGCCGACGACGGGCGGCACCGGCGCCGAAGTGACCAGCATCGCCGTGATCTTCGACGACGACGCGAACGTGAAAATGGCGATCACAGACGCCTATCTGGAACCGCACGCGGCGATCATCGACCCGGAACTGACGCTGACGTGCCCGCCCGGTTTGACGGCGGCGACGGCCGCGGATGCGCTGTCGCATTTGATCGAGGCGTTCACGGCGCGGCCGAAGAACCCGACGCCGGAAGAACTGGCGACGAAAATTTATGTCGGCAAGAACCGCATCACCGACATGTTCTGCGCCAAGGGTCTGGCGCTGATGAACGCCGGACTGAAGCGCGTGGTGCAAACGCCGTCCGATCTGGCGGCGCGATCCGACGTGATGTTCGCGGCCTATTGCGCGGGCATGGCCATCAACACCACCGGCACGGCGGCAGCGCATGCGATCCAAGGGCCCATTGCGGGGTTGAGCCACACGCCGCACGGGTTCGGCGTCGGCGCGCTGCTGCCGTACGTAATGCGCTTCAATCTGCCCTATTGTACGGCCGAGTTTGCCGAAATTGGCCGCCTCCTAGGCGTCGCAGATGGCGCGCAGACGGAGCTCGAACAGGCCCATGCGGGCATTGCGCGTGTGGAGGCGATGCTGGCCGAGGTGGGCGCGCCGCTGGACCTGAAAGCGATTGGCGTGAAGCCGGAGCATTTCGCGCAGATCGCCAAACAGTCGATGCTGGCGGCGCGGCTGGTGCTGAACAATCCCGGCCCGATGAGCGAGGCGGCCGTGAGCGCGCTGCTGGCGCGCGGCTACGCGGCCGACCGGAGCTGGTGGACGCAACCGTAAGACACGAGGGGGAAACAATGGCTGCGGCGCTGCAAAAAATCCAGAATGCGGGATGGTATCGTTTCAAGCTCGGCGCACTGGAATGTACCGTGGTGTGGGACGGCTACATTCATCATGGCTACGATGGCATCTTTCCCAATGCCGAGCCGTCCGAAATGGCGCGGCTGAAGCGCGAATGGCGGCTGCCGGAGGATCATATTCCGATGGATTTGAACCCGGTGGTGGTGAACACCGGCGACAAGCTGATCCTGATAGACGCCGGCATGGGCCGCACATCGACGATGTTCGGTGCCACGATGGGCCACATGCTGGCCAATCTGCGCGCCGCCGGCATCGCGCCGGAGCAGATCGACATCGTGCTGATGACGCATTTGCACCCCGACCACTCGTTTGGGCTGATCAACCCGGACGGCTCGCCAGCCTTTCCCAATGCCGACCTGTATGTGACCAAGGCGGACTGGGCAGAATGGGCGAACGAGGCGAATCTAGTCCGCAACGATTTCAAGGCGGCGTGGTCACAGGGAACATTGGCGGCGGTCGCGCCGTATCGCGAGCGAGTGCATTTCGTCGTGCCGGGGGAGGCGGTGCTGCCAGGGATCACCGCGTTCTCGGTCGCGGGGCACAGCGCCGGGCAGTGCGCGTATATCTTCGAGAGCGAGGGGCAAAAGATCGTCTTCACCGGCGATGTCGCGCATCATCAGGTGTTCGATCCGATCCACCCGGAATGGTTTTTCCACATGGACTACGACACCAACCCCAAGCAGGGGGCGGCGGCGAAGGCGGCGATTTTCGCGAAAGCCGTGGATGAAGAAATCCGTTTCCACGGCTACCATTTTCCCTATCCGGGCTTGGGGGACATCACCCGGCAGCCGGACGGGACGTACCTATTTCACCCGCAGCCGGTGACGCCGCGATTGTAAGGCGGGCTTCGCGGCCGACCATCATTCGGCCGCGACGACGTCTTTTTCCAGCTTGGCGTATTCCAGGATCGCCAGTTCGCCGGCAAGCAGAATATGGTGCTCGCAGGCCGCCCACGCGGCCTCCGGGTTGCGCGTGCGGGCGGCGGCGTCGATGATGGTTTCCAACTCGGTGATCGATGGTTCGATCCGGTCCTCGTTGACGAAGGCGAAGCGGCGGAAGATCGCGATACGCGCGTGAATGGCGCGCAACTGCTCAAGCAGCACTTGATTGCCCGTTCCCTTCAGGAGCAACAGATAGAATTCCGCCTTGATGGCCTCGCGACTGTCGACGTCGCCTTTGCGATATTCCTTGTCCAGCCGGCTCCGCAAATCCAGCAGTGCCTCGCAGTCCTGGGCCGAGGCGTTCAGCGCGAACAATTTACCGGCGAGCCCTTCCAACGTGCCGCGCACGATGTACAGCGCACGGATTTCCGATTCGGTCAGGATCGTGACGATCGGCCCAAGGTTCGGCATTACCGTGATCAGCCGCTCGGATTCGAGTTGCCGCAGAGCCTCGCGGATCACGGTGCGCGACACGCCGTAAGCTTCGCACAAGCCGTTTTCCACCAGCCGTTGCCCCGGCACGAGCGCACCGTTCAGAATATCCTCACGGATCAGGCGCACGACCTGTTGGCGTAACGGGGCGGCGGTCCGCGCGATGATCGTACTGCTGCTCATACCGTGCTCCGAAACCAGCCTATTAACTCAGAATACTATGGTTAATGGCGTTATGCGAGCCAAAACATAGCGGAATTGGACCCGGATGTGCAGGATGGCAGATGCGAGCTTAGCCAACGGTTACTCCGCCGCAAACAAACAGAGTTTGGCCGGTGACGAAGCTGGCCTTTTCGTCGCAGAAAAAACTCACCGCATTGGCCACGTCTTCCGGAAGCCCCAGGCGCCCCAGCGGAATGCCGGCCATCAGCGTTTTGGTATAGTCCGAGTCGGGCGGATTGTTCTTCCAGAACACCGAGGTGGCAATCGGGCCAGGCGCGACGCAGTTGACGGTAATGCCATCCTTGGCCAGTTCCAGCGCCCAAGTGCGCGCCATGGCCTGCAACGCTCCCTTGGTTGCGCTGTAGAGCGTGCGGGCCTCCTTGCCGAGCGTGACGCGGCTGGTGTTCATCACGATGCGGCCGCCACCGGCACGCCGCATCGCTGGCACGAGGGCCTTGGCAGCCAGCACCGCCGCGCGGACGTTCAGGTGCATCAGCCTGTCGAAGTCCGCAATGGCGACGTCGTCGAACAAGGCCGGCGCCACGATGCCGACATTGTTGACGAGGCATGTGACGTTCAGGTCCGCCGCGATCGCGGCCAGCGCCTCGCCGGCCGCCGCCGCGTCCGACAGATCGACGATGCGGGCGTCGGCCTGCAACGACGGCTCCTCGGGCGCTACGATGTCGAGTGCCACGACGCGATACCCGTCCTGCTGCAAGCGGCGGCCGATGGCTTGGCCGATGTTGCGGGCACCGCCAGTCACGACTGCGCAACGCTGCGCCATGGTACGACCTTTCGCAGGGTTAGGCGGGGACTTTTTCGTGCGTCAGTGTGTAGCCGGCATAGCCGTTCTGCGCCGAGCCAATGCAATGGTCCATATAGTTGCCGAAGCCGCCCATGTAGAAACTGACGGCGCGCGGCTTGCCGGGGATGTTGGTGCCCATGACCCACCAGTCCAGTTTGGCGAACAGTGTGGATTCAGCGATGGCGATGCAGTCGGCCATCCATTTCTGCTCTGCCTCGCGCGTCGCTTCGAATGCGGCGATACCGTGCTTTTCGGCATACGCGATCAGGTCGCCGACCCATTCCACCTGCCATTCGATGGCCGGCGGCTGGTTGGTGAATGGGCCGGGCGGGCCGTAGAGCGTGAACATGTTCGGAAAGTCCGAGATCGACAGCCCAAGATACGAAATCGGGCCATCCGCCCACTTGTCCTTCAGTTTCTCGCCGCCGCGCCCCTCGAAGTCGATGCGGACGAAATTGCCGGTAACGGCATCGAAGCCGGTGGCGAAGATCACGATATCCAGATCGAATTCGCCTTCCTCGGTACGAATGCCGGTCGGTGTGAATTCCACAATCGGGTGGCGCAGCACATCGGCGATGGTGACGTTGTCGCGGTCCAGTGCTTCGAAATAGTGATTATCGCACAGCGGCCGGCGCGCATAATAGTCGGTCGGCGTCAGCAGTTCGCGCTTGCGCGGGTCTTTCACCAGCGTCGCGATCTTGCGCCGGATGAAGTCTGCGGCCGCCTCGTTGGCGGCAGGATCGACGGCGATGTCGTTGAACGTGCCGAACATGAAGTTGAAGCCGCCGCCGTCTTCCCACGCCTTTTCAAACACGCGCTCTCGTTCCTCGGCGGACACGCTCATCGCCGAGACGTCGGACTCCTGGAACGAGAAGCAGGTGGCGGAGCGGCGGATGCGGTCGAAATACGCCTCCAAATTGGCTGTGATCTTATCGATGATCTCGGGCTTGGCGGGATGGTTTTGCGCCGGCACGCTGTATTGCGGGCGCCGCTGGAATAACGTCAGATGGTCCACGCGCGCGGCGAGGTCGGACACCACCTGCACGCCGGTCGAGCCGGTGCCGATAACGCCCACGCGCTTGCCCGCGAATTCTACCGGCGTCTTCGGCCAGCGCGAGGTGTGGTAGATCTCGCCTTTGAAGCTTTCCATGCCCTCGAACTGCGGCATGTTCGGCGCGGACAGCAGACCGAGGCCGGTGATCAGCCACTTGGCGGAGACGCGCTCGCCCTTGTCGGTCTCGATATCCCAGCGGTCGGTGGCTTCGTTGTAGTGCGCCGTCGTCACGGTGGTGGAGAACCGGATCGAGCGGCGCAGATCGAATCGATCCGTGACGTGCTCAAGATAGGACAGGATCTCCGGCTGCCGCGGATAGCGTTCCGTCCATTTCCATTCCTTGTAAAGTTTCTTGTCGAAGGAGTAGCAATAGACCCAGCTTTCCGTGTCCGAGCGGGCGCCGGGATAGCGGTTCCAATACCAAGTGCCGCCGACGCCGGTGGCCTTGTCGTAGGCCCGAACGTTCAGGCCGAGGCCGTTGCGCAGCTTGTGCAGCATGCACAGCCCGGCGAACCCGGCGCCGAGCACGACTGCATCGAGCTTCTCCACCGGCTTGGTCGAAAAATCGTTCATTGTCGCTATACCTCCTGGTGTCTCGGACTTTACTGGGCAGTGTAGCCGCCGTCGCAGACGATGCTGGTGCCGGTGACGAAGCGCGATTCGTTGGAGGCGAGAAACAGAACGCAGTTTGCCACGTCCACCGGTTCGCCCAGGGTGAGCGGATGTTTTTCGCGCATCGTCGCGAGGTAGGCGTCTTTGCCCGTTGGATACGTCTCCGCCGCTTGCATGAACAATTCGGTTTTGGTCGATCCCGGATGCACTGCGTTCACGCGGATGCCGTACGGCGCGTAGCAGATCGCGTCCGTCTTGGTCATCATCAGTACCGCACCCTTGGTGGCGTGATAGGCCGGCAGATCGTTGCTGCCGACGAGGCCGTAGATCGACGAAAAATTGATGATCGAGCCGCTTTTCTGCGCCATCATGAAAGGCAGCGTGTGTTTGCTCATCAGGAACGTGCCCTTGACGTTCACGTTGAACACGCGGTCCCACTCCTCGACTTCGATGTCGTGCGCGAGTTTGTTGACGCCGGGAATGGCGGCGTTGTTGACCAGGATGTCGATTCTGCCGCCGAGCGCCTGCGCCGCCTCGGCGATGCCGGCGCGGACCTGGGATTCTTGCGTCAGGTCTATTTTCAGGAACAGCGCGCGCCCACCGGCTCCGCGGATCTCGGTCGCCACCGCTTCGCCGTCGTCCAGCACATCGAAGATCGCGACGCTTGCGCCCTCCTCGGCGAGCCGCAGCGCCGTCGCTTTGCCAATTCCCCTTGCGCCGCCGGTGACGATTGCAATTCGGTCCGCCACGCGCTTGGCTGCCATGATAACGTTCCCCATCCGATATTCGGCCCCGCTGCCTCTTGTCGCCCGGCCGCGTTCGTTCTCTTATTATCGTATTACGGTAATACCGTCAACACCCTCCGTTTGCCGCTTCGGCCGCTTGACGTAATACCGTAGGACGATAATACTGCAAGCGTCGATGAATGAAGTGCCGGCTGCGGCCGAGCAACGGAACGACGCGGTAGCGGGGGGAGGAAAGCATGAGACTTGCAGGAAAAATCGCGCTCGTCACGGGGGCGTCGCGCGGCATCGGTCTCGGCATCGTCGAGCGCTTTGCCGAAGAAGGTGCCTTGGTCTATGCCGGTAGCACCAGCAACCCGGGCGGCGTCTATCCCGCGTCGGCGGTGGGCGTATTGCTGGACGTGGCCAACGAAGCCCACTGGAAGCGTGTCGTGGCCGATATCCTGGGCACGCATGGCCGAATCGACGTGTTGGTCAACAATGCCGGCATCATCGCCTACGAACCGCTGCACGACCTTTCGCTCGACGCGTGGAATCGCGTGATCGCTGTGAACCAGACCGGCGTGTTCCTGGGGATGCGCGCCGTGGTGCCCGCTATGAAGCAGCAGAAATCCGGCTCGATCGTCAATATTTCGTCGATTTGGGGCAACGCTGCAGTGCCGGGTGCGCACGCCTACCACGCGACCAAGGGCGCGGTGAACACAATGACGAAGAATGCAGCCATGACCTACGTCAGCGACGGCGTGCGGGTGAATTCGCTGCATCCCGGCTTCATCGACACGCCACTGACGCGCTCGCAGGACGCTGCCATCAACGAGTTCGTCGTCGCCGCGACGCCGATGAAGCGCGCCGGAACGCCGCGCGAGATCGCCAACGGGTGCCTGTTCCTGGCCAGCGACGAGAGCAGCTTCATGACTGGCGCTGAGATGGTGATCGACGGCGGCTATCTCGCCCAGTAAAGGACGCGATGTGGCTTGATTAATACCGTAAGTCCGTAATACGATAATACGGTCTGGTATCCCCCTCGGGGGGCTCAAGGGAGAACAACGATGTCCAAACTCCGTGTCCATGTCGCGCGCGCGGTGGCTGCCGCCGCGCTCGGCCTGCTGCCAGCGATGGCGTTCGCCGACACCGCCGAGCAATTGATGAAAAGCCGCCTCGGCACGACCGACGCAAGCCCGGTGCTGACCGAGGCATTCAGACGCGCGGCCGAACCCGTCACCGACAAACTGCGCGCCAAGGCGCTGGAGTGTTGGAAGGCCAACGAGTGCGACACCGGCACCGGCGGCAAGCTCACGGTGGCCTACGCCGACGGCTTCGGTGAAAACGTGTGGCGCCGCGTGACGGAAATGGAATTCATCCAGCAGGCGCTGACCTATCCGGAGATCGGCAAGATCGTCTATTCGTCGGCGCGTGGCGACGCCTCCAAGGCGATCTCGGATCTGCGCTCCTACATCGCGCAGGGCGTCGATGTCATCGTCGTGTTTGCCGACGCGGGTTCGGCGCTCGGGCCGACGATCCGGGAGGCGAAGGAAGCCGGCATCACCGTGGTGCTGCACAACGGTACCGAGGTCGGCACGGCGGGTAAGGACTATCTGGCCAACATCGCCGAGAATATCTGCGGACTTGGGCAGGCGTTCGTAAAGGCGGTGGCGGACGGCAATCCGCAGGCCAAGGGGATCGTGGCGCTGGGCGGCACGCCGGGGAATACACTCAGTTCGACGTGGCAGGATTGCGCGACCAAGGAAGCCGCCAAGATCGGCGGCGTCAATGTCGAGGCGAAGCTCGACACCAACTGGACGCAGGAGGGCACGTTTACCGCCGCCTCCGCCGCCCTGTCGCAATACGGCAAGGTCGATGGCTGGATCTACGAGTACGCGGACGGGTTCCGCGGTGCTGTGCGCGCCTACAAGGCGGCGGCCAAGCCGATGGACACGGTGGTCGCGCTGCGCACCGACGAGCAGGGGTTGTTCTGCGACTGGGAAGCGTCCAACAACCCGAACTTCAAGCTGTACTATTCCTCGGGCCAGAATTTCCAGGCGCGCTTCGCGCTGACGGCGGCGATGATGGCCAAGGACGGCAAGGACATTCCGGCCAAGATCGACGTGCCGTTCGCGATGAAAGTTGCGCACAAGGGCATGTGCAACCAGGCGCTGCCGATGGAAATGTCGGTCTCGACGCTGGTCGATGCCGACACGCTGAAGGCGATGTTCCCGAAGTGATGTTTTGATGCCGACGCGGCCGGCAATATGCGCCGGCCGCGACATATGGCCGGACGACAATGGGGCAGAGCGCATGACGGACCTTGTCCTTACCCTCGACAATGTCTCGAAGACCTATCCCGGAGTTCGCGCACTCGATCATGTGACTCTCGACTGTCGTGCCGGAGAAGTTCACGCCATTCTCGGTGAGAACGGGTCCGGCAAAAGCACACTAATGAAGATCGCGAGCGGCACCGTGCGGCCAGACAGCGGCGCGGTGCGGATCGGCGGCGCGGCGCTGACGGCATTCGATCCACGTCTGGCGCACCGGTTGGGGCTTGCCACCGTCTATCAAGACGATTCGCTGGTCCTGGAACTGACGGTGGCGCAAAACCTGTTTCTCGCGACGCCGGCAGGTTCCGTGCCGTTCAGAGGCATGCGCGGCTGGGCGGAGAAGCAGCTTCAGCCGTACGACGTCGATATCGCGGCCGGGGCGCTGATCGCCGATCTGACGCCCGCGCAGCGGCAGTTCGTCGAAATCGTCAAGGCCCTGCTGTCCAACCCGAAGGTGCTGTTGCTGGACGAACCGACAGCAACGCTCGATATCGACGGGGTGCGCAAGCTGGCGTACATCGTGCGCGAGCTGACGGCGCGCGGCACCGGCATCGTCTATGTCAGCCACCGGCTGCCGGAAATTCTCGATCTTGCCGACCGCGTCTCGATCCTGCGTGACGGCGTGCATCGCGGCACGTTCCCGGTGACGCCCGATCTGTCGGAACATGATCTGGTATCGCTGATGGTCGGACGAGACATCGAAAGCGAGTATGTCACCAAACCGACGCACCGGTTCGACCGGCCGATGCTGACCGTCCACGGACTGTCCGGCGCCGCCTTCCACGACGTGTCGTTCACCGCGAATGTCGGGGAAATCCTGGGTTTTGCCGGGGCGGAAGGCAATGGCCAGCGCGAGGCGTTGCGCGCCGTCGTGGGCCTGGAGGACGCGACCGGCGCAGTGCAGTGCGCGGGCGCGCCCGTCGATCACTCGTCGCCGCGCACGGCGTTGGCGGGCGGCATCGTGTTCCTGAGTTCGGATCGCAAGGGCGAGGCGATCTTCCCCGAACTCAGCTTGCAAAAGAACATGGTGCTGTCGCTGCTCGGCCGCTTCTCCTGGCGCGGGATGATGTCCCGCCCGTTGGAGCAGGCATACGCGGAAGACATGAAGCGCGATTTCGGCGTGGTGGCGGCCGGACTGGATGTACCGGTGATCGGCCTGTCCGGCGGCAATCAGCAGAAATCCGTCCTCGCGCGCGGCTTCCGTACCGGGGCGAAAGCCATCCTGATCGACGAGCCGACACAAGGCGTGGATGCCGGTGCCCGCTTCGACATCTACAAGGCGGTCCGCGACAATATCCGCGACGACGGCACCTGCATCGTCAACTCCTCCGACGCGCAGGAGCTAGCCGGCATATGCGACCGGGTGCTGGTGTTTTCGCGCGGCCGTATCGTGCGTGAACTGACCGGCGAGGAAGTGAGCGAGCAGCGGATCGTCTCCAGCTTCCTGACCGTCCGCGACGCAAAGACCAAGGCGGCGGTGAAGGAATCGCACGGGCTCGCGGGCACGGTCGGCAAGGTATTCGGGCTGATCTCCAACGGTAGCGCGACGTGGTGGGTGCCGCTGATCTTCCTGGCCGTGCTGACGGTGCTGGTTGCGCTCTACGCGGCCCACGGCAGCGCGGTGTTCACCAAGGCCATCAACATTCGCCATTTGCTGCTGGCGCTGGCCCCGGTGGGCATCGTGGCGATGGCGCAACTGCACGTGTTGCTGGTGCGCGGCCTGGACGTGTCGGTCGGGTCGCTGATGAGTCTGACGGTCGTGATCGCCTCGTTCGTCATCGGCGACGATGCCGGGACGGGGATGATCGTGCTCGGCGTGCTGCTGTGTCTGGCGCTCGGCGTGGCCGTCGGGTTCGCCAACGGCTCGGTGATTCGCTTCGGCGGCGTCAATGCCATCATCACCACCATAGCGATGCTGAGCATCCTGCAAGGTTTCGCGCTCGTCGGCCGGCCTATCCCAAGCGGCATGATCAACGAGGGTTTTGCCGCGCTACTGCGCACGCGGATCGGCTACCTGCCGGTTTCGACGCTGGTTTTGATCGCCATGGCGATCGTCGGAGATATCTGGCTGCACCGCACCCGCTCCGGCCTGGAGGTGAAGGCCACGGGTTTTCGAGAGGAAGCAGCGCGGCGCAACGGCGTGCCCGTAACGTGGGTGCAGATTCGCGCCTACCTGCTGGCGGCCGGCATGGCGGCGCTGGCAGGACTGTTCCTCGGCTCCGAGGTGGGCGTGGGCCACCCGACTGTAGGACAGAACTACGCCCTGTCCAGCATCGCCGCCGCCGTCCTGGGTGGCGCGGCGCTGAGCGGAGGGCGCGGGTCATTCGGCGGCGCGCTGTTCGGTGCGTTCTTCTTCACGCTGATGGTCAACGTGATTTCGATCCTGGGCCTGAGCTCGGCCGTCGGCGTCATCGCAAGCGGTATCATGACGCTGGTGGCAATCTTCCTCTATTCCGGGCTGACCGAGTTCGAGCGGGTGATCAAGGGTCTGTTCCGCCCGGCCGCGCGCGCCGTGCCGCTGCCGGCGGAGTGAGTGCCATGGGCACCCCGCACAGGAGCACCAAACCGATATATCCGGTCGACTCCGCACTGCCGCCGCGACCGCGCGCACTGCCGACGGCACCGCGCCGCTTCGTGCTGCCCAAAATCCAGCGTCGCTTCGCCGCCATTTGGGTGGCGCTGGCGATAATGCTGGCGCTCGGCTCGGTGTTCCTGCCGCGCAGCACAGACATCTCCACGATCCTTTCGGTGCTGCCGTTCGCGGCGTTTCTGGCAATCGCCACGATGGGGCAGTCCATCGTCATCATGGCGCGGGGGATCGATTTGTCGGTACCGGCGATCGTGGCACTGTCCAGTGCAGTTCTGCTCGGCGTCTCCGGTGGCAGCGACGCGCGGTTGTGGCCGGCCATCGGCGCGGCAATCTTGGTCGCCGTTGCCATCGGTGCCGTCAACGGTGCGTTGATCGCGATGCTGAAGCTGAATGCGCTGATCGTGACGCTGGCGGTGGGCGCCATCGTGACGGGCATCGCAATCTGGTATCGGCAGAGTGCCGCTGCGGAATCCAGCGTCCCGCCGGCTCTCGCGGACTTCGGCAGCGCGCGGATGTTCGGCGTTCCGACCTCGGTGCTGCTGGCGCTGCTGCTGACGCTCGTGATTGCGGGCCTGCTCCGTAAGACTATCCTTGGCCGTCGGTTCGAGGCGGTGGGCGCCAACCCGCGCGCGGCCTATGCCACGGGCGTCGAAACCATGCGCTATCAAGCGGGCGCTTATGTCGTGGCCGGCGCGTTATATGGCGTCATGGCGGTGCTGCTCTCCGGCTTCATCCGCGATCCGACGCTGGAGGTGGGCACGCCTTATCTGCTGGCCCCCATCGCGGCGGCGGTGCTCGGCGGCACAGCCATCAGCGGCGGCATCGGCAGCATGGTTGCGGTGGCGGGTGCCTCGATCTTTCTGGTGCAACTCGACCAATCGCTCAAAATGCTAGGCATGCCGACCTCCTGGCAATTGATCATCCAGGGCCTCGCCATCGCCGTCGGCATGTGGCTGTCCGAGGCGAGCGCGAAGGGCGGCCACAAGCGATAGCGGATAGGCCGCGAGTCTATCCGAAACCTGTCGGGTATCGCGAGTCCCCGCGTTGGGCAGAAGCGGCAGTCCGGCTTCCACATAGAGTGTGGAAAGCTTGATGTGATCGGCCTGACGGATGGCCTCGCACGCACGAGTGCGCTAATACTACCTTGGATGACCAATACGTCTCCTGGCTCGCCGAGATTGAAGGTGCGCACATGGCAAATAGGAGTATGTACGCATTCCACTCGGTCTTCACCCATGCACAGCTAGGGCGCGAGCTCTTGAAGCTGTGCATGTTTGCCTACCAGTCCGCCGCGCCCGCATCCGCGCTGGCCGCCGCGAACTCCATAAGAAGGAAACGACCGAGATGCGACGCCTCGAAGGCAAATCCATGATCGTCACCGGTGCAGCACAGGGCATCGGCGAGGGCATCGTGCGCCGGCTCGCCGATGAGGGCGCGAGCGTCGTCGTCGCCGACCTCAACGGCACCAAGGCGGAGGAAGTGGCAAGTTCGTTGCGTGCCGAAGGCCGGCAGGCGATCGCGGTCGCAGTGGACGTGGCGGAGCGCGAGCAGGTGCAGACGATGATTGCCGCCGCCGTGACGTCGTTTGGCAAGCTCGATGTGATGTTCAACAACGCCGGCTTCAACAAGCCGGTCGGCTTCCTCGACGCCGACGAGCACAATTTCAATTCGATCATGCGCGTCAACGGGCTTGCCGTGTTCATCGGCATTCAGGAGGCCGCGAAGCAAATGATCACACAGGGCCACGGCGGCAAGATCATCAACACCGCCTCCATCGCCGGGCGCCAGGGCTATCCGGAATTCGCTCCGTACTGCGCCAGCAAGGCGGCAGTCATCTCACTCACTCAGGCCGGTGCGCGGGAACTCGGCAAGCACAATATCACCGTCAACTGCTTCGCCCCAGGCGTCGTGCGCACACCGCTATGGGTCGGGCTGGAGCAGGATATGATCGCCAAGGGCGTGATCAAGCAGATGGGCGAGTTCATGGAGAGCTTTTCGGCCGGCATCCTGCTCGGCCGCGTCTCCGACCCGTCTGACCTGACCGGAATGACGACCTTCCTTGCCTCGCCGGATTCCGACTACATGACCGGCCAGTGCCTCGTGTGCGACGGCGGTATGGTGCTGATCTGAGAAATCAGGCTCGCGCGCCGGCAAGTCCGAGCATGGCGCGCGCCTCAGCCGGGCTCGCGATGCTTCCGCCTAGAGCATGACCGGATCATGTCTGGTCATATCCTGCGTGCCTGACGTATTCGGCGCACTCCGCTGGGCTGAATTGGTTCAGGAGTGATCCGATGCGGTTCCAGACGGCGGCGATGGA
>CAJCJG010000064.1 GCA_903970625.1 Solirubrobacterales bacterium 70-9
GGCAAAGCCGCCGCGTTTGGCGACGGCCGCAACGATAGGGAAATGCGCCAGCAGGTCACGATTCATTCATGCACCATATCGCACACTCTTTACGAATTACACCATATTATCATTCTCAGCCCTTGGGGCGATGTTTTCGTCACGCCGAGCAGCAAGGCCGGCGCAACCTCATCAACGGAGACACATCATGACCAACGATCGTAAAACCTGGTTCATCACAGGCGCCTCATCAGGCTTCGGCCGCGCCTTTGCCGAACACGCCTTAGACCGCGGCTACAACGTCGTCGCGACCGCGCGCAGCATCGGTAAACTGGAAAGCCTGGTGGCCAAAGCGCCTAGCCGCGTGCTTGCGGTGACGCTGGATGTCGACCGGCCCGGCAATGCGCAGGCGGCCATCGAAGCCGCCATTGCCCGGTTCGGCAGGATCGATGTGCTGATCAACAATGCGGGCTACGGCATCGTCGGCGCCGTGGAAGAAACGCCGGAAGCCGAGCTGCGCGCGGTGATGGAGACCAATTTCTTCGGCGCCATGGCGGTTGCCGCGGCGGCGCTGCCAACTTTCCGGCGGCAGAAATTCGGGGCCATCGTCAACCTCACCAGCATGGGCGGACAGCTTTCATTTGCCGGGTTCAGCGCCTATTCGGCCTCAAAATTTGCGCTGGAGGGAGCCTCGGAAGCACTCGCGCAAGAAATGGCGCCGTTCGGCGTGAAAGTTATGATCGTTGAGCCAGGTGCATTTCGCACCAGCTTCGCCGCCGGCGCCCTGCGCCACATGCCCATGATTGACGCCTATCAGGACATCGTTGGGCCGACCCGCGATTTCGCCCACGGCATGGATCAAACGCAGGAGGGCGATCCAGCTAAGGCAGCGTCCGCCATTGAGATGGCGCTTGATAGCGACAACACGCCGTTACGCCTGCCGCTCGGCGCGGACGCGATCGCTGCCATACGGGGACATTCCGAGGCATTGCTGGCGGAAATCGCCGCCTGGGAGAAGATCACAAGCGCTACGAACTTCGCACGTCGCGCCGCGTAGCAGGGCCAGCGGATAGCCGGGCAATGCCGGTAGGTATTGCCCGGCTAAGCACTATCATGGGCGCCTTATTGACAATTTTTCAAGGTATTCAGCCAAATAATCGATGAAACTCCTAACCCGGCCCGAAGTAATGAAACGTCCAAATTTCCCACATAAGCAGACAAATCAAGAACATTTAGGCGTTGGTTTTTAGCTGAATCAATAGGTTGCTCGTAATCGATGCGGCTTATGCTGGTTTATTTCGATAACGGAAAACATGTGTTTTCCGTTATCGTCCTGGACCACCCGAAAATAGCGTCTTTTTGGGGCCAAAATATGTATGAGAAACCCTGTCGGAATGTGGTAGTGTACGGAATCTGAATTAGAGGGGTTTTCCGTATATGCTGGTGGGTTACATGCGCGTCTCGACCGACAATGACCGCCAGGTGATGGACCTGCAGCGCGATGCGTTGCTGGTTGCTGGTGTTGATGGGCGGCATTTGTATGAGGATCGCGCCAGTGGGAGTCGAGGCGACCGCTCCGGCTTGGCCGCGGCGCTGTCTTTTCTTCAGCCCGGCGATTGCCTGGTAGTCTGGAAGCTGGACCGGCTAGGTCGCTCGCTGCCGCACCTCCTGGCGACCGTGAACGATCTCAAGGCGCGCGGCATCGCATTCCGTTCTTTGACCGAACAGATGGACACGACAACGCCGCAAGGGGAGTTCCTGTTTCATGTGTTTGGCGCGCTGGCGCAGTTCGAGCGGTCTCTGACCCAGGAGCGGGTGAAGGCCGGCCTGGATGCTGCACGTCGGCGCGGCAGACGAGGCGGCCGTCCCAACGGCATCGATGCGGAAAAACTCGCCGCGGTGGTTGTTGCCTTGGATGCGGGCGCGACGAAGGCGTCGGTTTGCCGAACATTTGGCATAGCGCGCAGCACGCTGGTCGACTCATTGGCGCGGATCGGCTGGTCTGCGGGCGTCAATATCCAGGGAGGAGTGAGTGGCGCACCGTCCAATGCTGACCGAGGGCCAGATATCGCAACTGTTTGACCCCCCGACGGATCAGCGTGCTTTGATCCGTCACTACACATTGTCACCGGCCGATCTTGGCTTGATCCGGCGAGGCCGCGGCGATCATAACCGGCTCGGCTACGCGCTGATGCTTTGCTATCTGCGCCATCCCGGCCGGCCATTGCGCGCCGGTGAAATCCCACCTGCTGAGTTGGTTTCGTTTGTTGCTGAACAGCTTGATGTTTTACCATCCGAGATTGAACAATACTTCGCATCGGAACGGAACCGTCAACGTCATTCTGTGTCTTTGCAAGACTTCTTGGGGCTGCGTTCATTCGGTCCGCGGCAAGGAAATAAACTCGCCAAATGGCTGCTTCCCCAGGCGATCGAAAATGACCGGCTATTTGATTTGGTTGCGGCAGTGACGGAGGAATGCCGGCGGCGGGGAATAATTATTCCGGTCCCGGCCACGCTGGAGCGGATGTGTGTGGAGGTTCGCCATAACGCTCGTCATGAAATCCATCACCGATTGACGGAGGGATTATCTGCCAAACAGCGCCACGGCCTGGATGCTTTGACGGAACGCCGCCTGGAAACCAACCAGAGCTGGCTCGCCTGGCTGCGGCAGATGCCGGAATCCGCAAAATCGGCTTCGATGCTGGGGCTGATCGAGCGGTTGAAGCATGTGCGCGCCATCGGCATTGAACAGGCGCGCGGTCACCTCGTGCACCAAGCCCGGCTCGCCCAACTCTCCCGCGAGGCCGACCGCACCACGGTTCAAAATATCGCCGCGTATGAACGCCAACGGCGTCATGCCACGTTGACGGCGGTGGCGCTCGATTTGGCGCCCAGCCTGACCGATCATGCCATCGATCTGTTTGACCGGCTGGTTGGCGCGATGTTCCGCAAAGCCGAGGGCCGCCATGCGCGTACTTTCCAGGCTGACGGGCGCGCCATTAACGAAAAAGTCAGGCTCTACGCCAAGATCGGCGCAGCATTAATCTTGGCTCGTGACGGGCAGGGCGACGCTTTTGCGGCAATTGATCAGGTCATTCCCTGGGAGCGATTTTGCACGACGGTTGCCGAAGCGCAGACTCTGGCCCGCCCTGAAGAGTTCGACCCGTACCAGATGCTGACCGACCACTATGTTGCCATC